>CANRZX010000010.1 GCA_947644575.1 uncultured Clostridia bacterium
ACAAAACTACATTTTTTCCTCGGCGTTTTCTTTCATTTTATCATTGGCGCTGACATATTCATCCCTTGATCACACCGCCCGAAAACTGCCCCAAAATCCGCTCGAATCCTTCGGCGTTCACACGGTCGTCTACTAGAGCGAAAGCCCGGCACAGGCTGTCCTGTTCGCTCACGTTGCCCTTGACCACCGCTGCACCGCCGCCCAGCATGACTACCGGGATGGCTTTGAGGTCAAACCCCGATTCCATGGCTGCCGAGAAAAGCCGTTCGGTGTAGAGGCGGCCCTGTTTTTGGATGATGCTTCGGACGTCCTCGTCCATGCTGCAGGCTTTTCCGGCCAGCACTCGTTCCACCTGCGCGTCGGTAACGGACAGCCCCACATCCCGGCGAACCTGTTCTTTCGTTTCGTCAATGCAGCGGATCATACCAAGCTCCAAGCTGCGGCAGGTAGAAGCGTTGGGAACACCATCGTCCAGCTGCATGAGATCCACCGTCCAGCCGCCGATATCCATGAGAAGGACAGAAGGCTCATTCTGGATGAGTTCGGGATGAAGAGCGATGGCAGAGTACCCCTGTGGGAACAGCTTCACATCCTCGACGGTCACTTTGTAGGGGATTCCTTCAAACTTGAAGCACACCAGCTGGGAAGAACGTAGAAGATATTCCCGGAAGGGCTTTTTCTCCCGGCCAAAACCAGCCAGAGGGAGTCCGGCAGCGAGTTTGACGGAACACTCTGTTTTTTCACCGCGCTGTTTGATCTCCTTAGCGATGGCGGCAAGGGTAAGCAGGTAGTAATTGTTGTTTTCCATCTTGTTGCGCAGGATCGGCTGCCTGCCGGTCCCGCACACGAAAAACTTTTCGCCATATTCCAGTGTGTTCTGCAGGGTGTAGGGTTCATGGGAATATTCCGAGATACCGGCTGGGAAAGAAAAATGCCGGGTTTTGATGGCGTAGTAGCCATGGTCGATGCCAATGTTCATGATTTTGCTCATCCTTTCTGGCTGTTGTTGAAAACTTGGTTTCCTGCTGGTTAAGAGCGAAGCGTAGTTTGTTCTTTCCCAGCTGGTAAAGTATTTAGGGGGGAGAGTATGAGAGGGGGGAAGCGCAGAAAACCGCCCCGGTCTGTCAGCCGAAGCGGTTCTAAAAAAGGGCGCACTACCCCCTTGTATCTTGAGGGCTTGAAATTGGCCCGTTTGGGTTTTTCGTCAATCTATCTAGGAACCTACCGGAAACTTCTATACTTCTGACAACGGGGAAAAAGGGTGTAAAACGCAAAAAAGCGGGGCCTCCGGCCTGAAAAAATCAGGCGGAAGCCCCGCTTGTGGGGTTTAGCTGCGGATTTTGCCTTGGACATCCACGGTAAAACCGTTTTTCGGATTTTCTGTCCAAAAACCCGCAAACCCGCATGAATACTAAGAAAAATGGAGTGACATCTTTTCTGTCACTCCATCATGGTGCCGGTGGCCGGACTCGAACCGGCAAGGATCGCTCCGCGTGATTTTGAGTCACGTGCGTTTGCCAATTTCGCCACACCGGCAAATTATCAAAGTTGATCACAAAAACAACTGACAAAACAGCAGACCAACTTTTTGATTCAGTTTTGAAAAATCCGTAAACCCGCAGAATACCTGCATTTGCAGCCCATAAGCCAAACAAAGCGCATCGGATTTTGAGTCCCTGCGTCTACCAATTCCAACACACCAGCTAATATCGATCCGGCACGCAAAGGCAATGCCCAAAAGATACGCAAAGCGAGCCGAATCAATCATATGAATATAGTATACTATGCCCCGCTCATAAAATCAAGCCCTGATCGAATATTCTTACAAACATGGCGTGACAAAAGCGGCCATTCGCTGCCCCTTTAATCAGCAATATGTTTATCGCTGACGCAAGCGGTACGATGGGACGCTGGAAAGCCTCTAAGACCGTTCGCACCGGCTGCACCACCACCCGAATCAGCATTGGGAGAAGGAGAGCCGGCTGATAGAGAAATATGCGCCGCCGGAATCTCAACACCGGGCTGGCGGTATTCTGGGTCAAACTACGGCTGCATGGCTATACCCGCTCCATTTCCGGCCTGTACCGTTTCCTGCGACTGTAAAAGGCGGAGACATCGGAAAGCGGCCTCTGTACGGTCAGGAGGATACCCTTTTCAAAAATACGGTTTTGCCGTCCGTAGCCATAAAATCTTTAGAAATCTTTTAAGAAATTCCCCCCGTTTCTTTTCAGAATGGCGATTTATACTGGTATCATCAAAATGGACGGGAGGGCGTTTTTCATGACGGAGCAGGCGTTTGAGGCAATGGTGCGGCAATATGAAAAGCTGATCTACACCGTGTGCTGGCAGATGGTACATGACCACCATCTGGCGCAGGATTTGACGCAGGAAACCTTTCTCTCCGCCTATCTGCACGCGGAGGACTGCCCGGAAAGCGCCCATAAGCCTTGGCTGTGCCGCATTGCGATGAACAAGGCGAAGGATCATCTGAAAAGCGCCTATAACCGCCGCGTCACCGCCGCCGAGGCGCCCTGCGACGCCCCCGCAGCCTTGGCAGACGCCTTTGCCGCCCCCTCGCCGGAGGTTCAATGCGAGCTGCGCGACGAGGCCAAGCGCGCGCGGGAGCGCATCGAAGGTCTGGCCGAGCCATACCGCACGGCCTGCGTGCTGTATTTTGAGCGCGAAATGCCGGTGGAGGCCATAGCCGAACGCCTTGGCCGGATGCCTAAAACCGTGCATACGCAGCTTTACCGCGCCAAGAAGCATCTGCGCAGCGAGCTAGCGGCCGGGTGATTCCCCTCTTTATGATAATATAATTTCGTTAAAACCCCCGGCAGTCAGCCGGGGGTTCGTCCGTTTCGTTCTGTTTCTTCCATCAAAAAATCGGGACAGAAGGCAGTGAGATAAGAAAATGCGGCCGTGCCCGCCGAGCGGGTTGTGAGACGTCTCGCTTTTTCTCTCACCACCCTGTAGACCCGGCTCTTTTTTATACGGTGCGTTAAATCTGGCGGATTTTGGACGAATAATCATTATAGAAAGGATTTCTGAAAAAGCTGAAGCATATTCTGTCAGCAGGCGAATTTCGCGGCGAGATTGTTTTTGGATACATGGAAAGGAGCGAATCGGAATGACGAGCTTTGATTACACGTTGACAAATCCGATGGGGCTGCATATGCGCCCCGCCGGCGTAATGGTGAAGCGCCTTGCCGCGCTGCCCTGCGCTGTCACGCTGCGCTGCGGGACGCGCAGCGCCAACGCGAAGGGCATCTTTTCCGTCATGGCGCTGGCCGCCAAATGCGGCGAAACCGTGACGGTCGAGGTTGAAGGCGAGGATGAGCAGGCCGTCGCCAAAGAGCTTCAGATATTTTTCCGCGAAAATTTTTAACACACCGTGGGTGTTGACAAACAAAGCTCCGAATGCTTTCAAGGAGCGGCTTTGCCAACACCCACGCTGGCCTTATTTCCCCAAACACCCCCGGACAAATAAATGTCCGGGGGTGTTTGGGGTGAATTGTTCTTAAAAAGGCTATCGCCGGAAGCGTCCCTTCGCAAGAGGGAAAAACGTCTACTCCACAAACGTGCCCACCGCGCTTTCCAGTGGGTGGTGGCAGGCGCAGAAATGGCCGGGCGACAGCTCGCACATCGGAGGAGGCGTGGTGGAGCACTCCTCGGTGGCATAGCGGCAGCGCGTGTGGAAATGGCAGCCGGGAGGCGGCGCCGCGGGCGAGGGCAGGTCTCCCTCGAGGATCACACGCGGGCGCTTTTCGCGCAGCGCGGGATCGGGGATGGGCACAGCCGACATCAGCCCCTCGGTATAGGGATGGCGCGGGTGCGCAAATATCTCCTCCGTGGCGGCATATTCCACAATGCGGCCCAAATACATGACAGCCACGTGCGTGCTGACATGCTTGATCGATGGCAGCGCGTGGGAGATAAAAATATATGTCAGCTCGAATTTCTGCTGGAGCTCCTTGAGCAGATTCAGGATCTGCGCCTGAATGGACACATCCAGCGCGGAAATGGGCTCGTCGCAGACGATCAGCTTCGGATGCAGCGCCAGGGCGCGCGCAATGCCGATGCGCTGGCGCTGGCCGCCCGAGAATTCGTGCGGGAAGCGCCCGATATACTCCAGCGGCAGGCCGACGACCTCCATCAGCCCGCACACGGCATCGTGCAGTTCGTCCTTGCTTAGGCTCTCGTTGGCCAAAAACGGCTCGGCGATCAGGTCGAACACGCGCATGCGCGGGTCGAGCGAAGAGTACGGATCCTGAAAGATCATCTGGATGTCGCGGCGCAGCGGGCGCAGCTCCTTGGCCGACATTTTGGAAATGTCCTTCCCCTCAAAGAGCACCTCGCCCTCGGTGGGGTCGAGCAGGCGAATCACGCAGTTGCCGGTCGTGGATTTGCCGCAGCCGCTCTCGCCCACAAGGCCCAGCGTCTCGCCGGGACGAATGGCGAAGCTGACACCGTCCACCGCGCGCAGGTACTGCCTGCCCCTGCCGAAGGAAAAGCCGCGCGTGACGTCAAAATACTTTTTCAGGCCCTTGACCTCGAGCAAATATTCCGAACGGGTCTGCGTGCTTGCCGTTTTTTCTTCCATGCTCATTCCCCTTTCCCCGCCAGCAGGCAGCGCGAATAGTGGCCGGGCGCGACCTCGACCAGCTCCGGCATCGTGGCACGGCAGGCGTCGGTGGCGTACTTGCAGCGCGGATGGAACCGGCAGCCGGTGGGCAGATGGTTCAGGCTGGGCACCGTGCCCGCGATGGGATCCAAATGGCCCGCCTTGTCCTGAACCTTAATCGTGCTGTGCAGCAGGCCCTGCGTATACGGGTGCTTCGGGTCGTGGAACAGCGTGTTGACGTCCGCCTCCTCCACGATCTGGCCCGTGTACATAACGATCACGCGGTCGGCCATCTCCGCCACCACGCCGAGGTCGTGCGTGATGAACAGAATGGATGTGTCAAATTTCTTGATGAGGTTCTGCATCAGGTGCAGGATCTGCGCCTGAATCGTCACGTCGAGCGCCGTGGTCGGCTCATCGGCGATCAGCAGCTTCGGGTTGCAGCTCAGCGCGATGGCGATCATGACGCGCTGGCGCATGCCGCCCGACAGCTCGTGCGGATAGCTGTTATACACCGCCTCGGGACGGGGAATTCCCGTCTTGCGGATAATCTCAATGCTTTTTTCCTTCGCCTGCTGCTTGGTGCAGCCGGGGATATGCGTGAGAAACTGCTCGGAAATCTGATTGCCCACCGTGAACAGCGGGTTCAGGCTGGTGAGCGGGTCCTGAAAGATCATCGCCATCTCGACGCCGCGCAGCCTGCGCTTCTCCTTGGCGGAAAGCTTTGTCAGATCGTTCCCGTTCAAAAGCATCCGCTCGGCCTGCACCTCGCCCGGGCGCTCAATCAGATCCATCACGGCAAGGCTTGTCACGCTCTTGCCGCAGCCGCTCTCGCCCACAAGCGCGAGCAGCTCGCCCTTGCGGATGGAGAAATCCAAATGCTCCACCGCGCTGACCGTGCCGTGCTTGCCCTTGAAGCGGATATTCAGATCCTTGACGTCAAGCAGCGTTTCGGCGCGTGCCGCCGTGTTCGTTTCCATAGCCATTGCTTTCCCCCCCTTACCGCAGGCCCTGGTTTTTCGGGTCCAAAACGTCGCGCAGCCAGTTGCCCAGTAGCATAATGCCCAGCACCGTCACCGAAATCGCGATGCCGGGGAACGTCGCCATCCACCAGTTGGTGGCGAGATAGTTGCGCCCGTCCGAGAGCATGACGCCCCACGAGACGCGCGGCGGCTGGATGCCGAGGCCGAGGAAGCTGAGCGACGCCTCGATCAAAATGCTCGAGGCCACGGACAGCGTCGAGGTGACGATGAACGTGGGCAGGACGTTGGGCAGAATGTGCTTGAGCATGATCTTTGGCCCCGACGTGCCGATGGTGCGCGCAGCCTTGACATACTCCTTGTTTTTCAGGCCGAGTACCTCGCTGCGCACCATGCGGGCGTAAAACGGCCAGGTGGTCACGCCGATGACGAACACCAGCGTCAGCACGCCCGGGCGCATGATCGTCAGGATCACCATCGCGAGCAGCGTCAGCGGAATGGCGTGGAATGCGTCCGTAATACGCATGATGACGGAGTCGATCCAGCCGCCGAAGTAGCCGGACAAAACGCCCATCACCGTGCCGATGAAGCCCGCCACCATGACGGAAAACACGCCCACCAGCAGCGAGACGCGCGAGCCGATGAGGATGCGCGAGAAAATATCACGCCCTAAAATGTCCGTGCCGAGGATGTGCTCCATCGAGCCACCCTCCTCCCACACGGGCGGCTGGGCCATATTGAACAGGTCGATCTCCTCCGGCGTGCAGGGCATCAGCACCTCGGCGAAAATCGAGACAAAGATCACCGTCAACAGGATGAGGAAGCCCACCATGCCGGATGGACTTTTCAGCAGAAGGCGCGGCAGGTCAAAGACAATGGAGCGCTCGCGCGCGACCTTGCCCGCCTCGGAGGGCTTACCGTTTTTCTTTTCCATACCTCTTCCCTCCCCCATCAGTAGCGGATGCGCGGGTCGATCAGGCAGTAGACGAGATCGGCCAGCAGATTGGAGGCCATTGTAATCAGCGAAATGATAACGACGCACGCCTGCACAACGCTCATGTCGTGCGCGCCGATGGACTGCACCACCAGCTGGCCGAGGCCCGGCCACGCGAACACCGTCTCGGTGATGAGCGCGCCGCCCACAAGGTTCGGGATCTGCAGGGCGGTGATCGTCACCACCGGCACCAGCGCGTTCTTAAACGTGTGCTTAAACGTGACCTTCGCGTTGGAAATGCCCTTGCTGCGGGCGGTGCGGATGTAATCCTGCTGCATGATCTCCAGCATGCCGCTGCGCACCAGCGGCACGATCTGCGTGGCGGTGTTGATGGTGAGCGTGGCGCACGGGAGCACCAAATGCTGCCACGTGCCGCGCCCGGAGACGGGCAGCACGCGCCACGTCACGCCGAACAGCAGGATCAGCATGATGCCCACCCAGAAGCTCGGCATCGAGCGCCCGAGCGAAGAAAAGCCGCTGACGATCAGATCGAGGGGCGAATCCTTGGTATGCGCGCTCAGAATACCCAGCGGGATGGCCAGCAGCACCGAGCACAGCAGCGACACGCCCGCAAGCTGGATCGACGCGGGGATCTTTTCCAGCACGACGCCCAGCGCGGGGACGCCGTAACGAAAGCTGCGGCCGAAATCACCGTGCAGCACGTTCGTGATGAAGATCCCGTACTGCACATGCAGCGGCTCGTTCAGGCCCAGCGCCTCGCGCATGATTTCGCGGTCCTCGGCCGTGGCCTCCGGCGGCAGCAGCAGAGAGGTCGGGTCGCCCGAGGCGTTGACAAACAGGAACGTGATCACGGTGATGATGAGCAGCACCGGGATCATTTGCAGGATTCTGCGAAGCATATACTTCAGCATAGCGTTTTCCCCCTTTTCGGAAGCATTGGAGCAAAGGGCGTCGCTTTACTACAGTAAAGCGTAAAAACAAGCAAGTAGGGCGAAAGTCCCGCCTGATCTCTCGGCCGCGCGGCCGGGCCGCGGATGCCGGGGCGGGCGGATTGCGTGCAGGCAGCGGAAAGCCAAAGCCTTTGGTTTTTCGCTGCCCAAACGCAATGCGGTCAAATATTTTCCTTCGCGTTTTCACAGGGAGCCAAGGCGCCGGGGCAGGATACGGAGAACGGCCCGGCGGCGGAGCTCCACCGCCGGGCCATCCCCTTTTGTCCTCGCGCCGCTTCGGCGGCGCGCTGTTCGCTTACGCCTTGCGGGTCGTCAGCAGGTTCCACACGTCGTCAAGACGCGGCGTCATGGTAATGCCGTCCTTCACGCCGTAGCTATTGTCAATCTGGCAGATGATGGCATAGGGCACATCGTCCGCGATGATCTGCTGGAGCTCGGCGAACTGCTCGGCGCGCTCCTCCATGTTCATGTTGGATTCGGCGATGGCAAACTTCGCCTCATAGTCGGGGTTGTCGTAGTTGCTCTCGCCCTCGGTGTTGCCGCCGAAGTAGCCGATCATGCCGTAGGACGCGTCGAAGAAGCCCAGACCAAAGCAGGTCATGAAGCCGTCGTCGGCGTTATGCGCGGTGAACACGTTGGAATACGCGCTGGACTCCATCAGCTGCAGATCGACCGTGATGCCCACCTGGGACAGCATGGCCACGATGGCCTGGCTGATCTCGGTATCCATCAGGTAGCGGCCGGTCGGGGCCTGAATCTTCATCTCGAAGCCGTCGGGGTAGCCCGCCTCGGCCAGCAGCTGCTTGGCCTTCTCGGGGTCATAGTTGTACTGGCCGACGAGGTCCTCGTTGCAGCCGGTGATGCCGGAGGGGATGCGCGTCAGCATCGGGGTGCCAGCGCCCTTCAGGATCTGATCCACAAGGGTCTTGTCGTCGATGGCAAGGTCGATGGCCTGACGTACGCGCAGGTCCTGCGTGGGGCCGCGGTCGCACTTCAGCGCCAGCTGATAGACGCGGGTGGACGGGCCGTTCACAACGCTCGTGCCCTCGTTGCCGTTCACGCGATCCCACTCGGTGGGGATCACAAGGTTGATCATGTCGACGTTGCCGGCGATCAGCTCGCCCACGCGGGTAGAGGACTCGGGAACCACGCGGAAGATGACCTCATCCCAGTCGGGGTTCTGCTCGTCATAATAGTCCTTGAAGGGAACGAGCGTGACATGGTCGTCCTTCACATACTCCGTCAGCATATACGGGCCGCTGCCGATGGGCTTCGCGACGAAGCCGTCGACGCCCACGGATTCAAAATACGCCTTGGGCAGGATGGACGCGCCGCCCTTGGCCAGCAGGTTCAGCATAATGGGATACGGCTCCTCGCTGATGATCTGCACGGTGTGCTCGTCGACTACGACGGCCTCCTTCACCGGGGCGAAGTTGGAGTAGTCCGAGCCGGTCTCGTCGTTGACAACGCGGTTGATCGAAAACGCGACGTCCTCGGCGGTGACGGGCTTGCCGTCATGGAACACGGCGTCCTCGCGCAGCTTGAATTCCCAGGTGACCTGATCCTCCAGCAGCTCGTAGCTGGTGGCGAGGTCGAGCACAAGCTCGCCGGCGTCGTCCTGCTTCACAAGGTTGCTGTAGACGTTCTGCAGCACGGCCGTGGTGGGGCCGGAGTTCAGCATCTGCGGATCTGTCGACTGGATGTCGGCGTTGGTGGCGATGATCAGCGTGCGGCTGTCCTCATCCTCCGTGGGCTCGCTGGCCGGCGTGCTGTCGGAGGCAGGCGTGCCGGTGCTGGCAGCCGGAGTGCTGCTGGCGGGCGCGGGGTTATTGCCGCACGCGGCCAGCAGGCCCGCGAGCATCACAACCGCCATCAGCAGCGCAAGGCTGGAACGCAGTTTCTTCATACTTTCTTTTCCTCCTTTTTGATTTGGGGATTCCCGTTGCAAAAATCCCCTCGAAAATATATCTCCATCCGGTTGGATCAGGCGGCGCGGCGCCGGGACGGGCGCTCTCCGCGAAACCGGCCGAACAGCATGGACTTTGCCCCCTAAAAAAGGGGACGTGTGCAAGGAGAAGGGCCAAACCGGCGCTCACTCCTGCACGGCAAACTCGTGCATCACGGTGACGTTGATGCGGATCATGTCGATGAACGCGTTTACGGCCAAATGCTCGTTGGGCGCGTGGATGTTGGCGCTCTCGCTGGACGAACCGAACATGATCGCGGGGATGTTGGTCTTGGCGCAGAACGCGTACATCGGCGAGGTGCCGCCGGAGGTGCACTGCACGCAGGGCTGCTCGTTGAACAGCTTTTTCATCGAGCGAATGACAGCCTTGCAGAACGGGGCCTCCGGGTCGCTGCGGTGCGCGAGGCAGCCGGAATGGCACTCAATTTTGATGTCCTCAAAGCCGTGCTTATCTAAGTGCGCGCGCAGCAGCTCCAAAATGCGGTTCGGGTCCTGCCCGGGCACGAGGCGGAAGTCGATCTTGCAGCTGGCCTTGCCCGGCAAAACGGTCTTGCTGCCCTCACCCTGATAGCCGGCGGTGATGCCGCAGATGTTGCAGGTGGGCTTGTAGTACAGGCTCATCAGCAGGTCCTCGCCGTGCGCGTCGCCGATGAATTTCTCAATGCCAAGAATTTCCTTTACAGCGCTCTCGTTGAACACGTCGGTCTTAAGGGCGTCCTTCTCGGCCTGAGAGACGGGCTTGATGCCGTCATAGAAGCCGTCGATCAGGATTTTCCCGTCGCGGTCCTTCAGCGTGTTCAGCGCCTGCACCAAGCGCCACGTGGCGCTCGGCGTGATGGCCGCGTACATCGAGTGCGCATCCTTTTCGCTGACGGTGGAATATAGCTCCACATAGAGCAGGCCCTTCACGCCCATCGTCAATTCGGCGGGGCCGCCCGGCTCGCGGTTGCCGCCCTCCCACACATAGCCGTCGCACTGGATCAGATCGGGGTGCGCCTCGGCGAACGGGAGCAGGTGCGGGCTGCCGATCTCCTCCTCGCCCTCGAACAGGAACTTGACGTTCAAAGGCAGCGTGCCGTGCACCTTCTGCCACGCGTCCACCGCGCACAGGCGCGTCACAAGGCCGTCCTTATTATCGGCCACACCGCGCGCGTAAATCACGCCGTCAATAATTTCGGCCGCAAACGGATCGGTGTGCCACTCGTTGAGCGGGTCGACCGGCTGCACGTCGTAATGGTCGTAGAAGCCGAACGTGCGGTCCGTCTCGCCCTTGATTTCGCCGTAGACAAAGGGGCTGCCGCCCGTCTCGAATACCTGCGGGTTCGCGCCCAATTTCTCCAGCTCGGCGCGCACCATCTCGCTCATCTCGGCGATGCCCTCGCCGGTGTTTGCGAGGCTTGGCTGGCGGCAGAACCGCTGCAGCAGCGCGACGTATTCGTCCTTGTGCGCCTCGATGTAGTCCAGTACCTTCTGCACTCTTTCGTCCATCGGAATCCCTCCTTAAAAATAAAGCGTGAATGTAATCAGATGCCGCTGTTTCTTTTCCTTGACAATAAGGTGAATTTTCAAAAGAAAGCTATATATTTCTACAATCCAGCGGCTTGCTATAACATTCCGTAGGGGCGGGGCTTGCCCCGCCCGGAAACGTCATCGCGTGTCTTGCGGGAGGGCCAAGGCCCTCCCCTACGAAACCTGTGTGGGAACGTATCCTTGAAAGAACTATAATTTTCCTATAAAATATCGGCCGCGCTACTTCGTTTCGGCGCGCGTTGCGGGGGCCTGCGCCCACGCGCCGGCGGCCCGCGTCAAAACGCCAAAGCCGAAAATCAGGCAGGTAAACAGCAGCATCACGCCCTGCGCGGGCAGCACGCTGTACAGCCAACCGTACAAAAACGCACCCGCGCTGCTGCCGACGCCCCTGCTCGCGACGGTCTTCATCGTCTGCGCCGTGCTGCTGACCTCGGCGGAAAAGCAGCGCCCGATCATCAGCGTGATCGGCGTGAGGATCAGCGCCTGCGCGCTGCCGCCGAGGAAATGCAGCGCCATCACAAGCCAGCCCGGGAACGCCGCCTGCGCAATAAACGTCAGCGACAAAACGCGCCCTCCGAACAAAAGGAAGCCGAGCAACACCATATTCTCGGGGCGGATGCGCGCCTGCAAAAGCGGCATCAGCGTAAAGGTGAGCGTCTGGCCGAGCATCGCCGTCGTAATGAGCGCGGAGGTGTACTCCGTCGAGAAGCCCATATCCGACAGATAGACCGCCTGATACGACAGCGCCCCGCCCTCGGAAAAGCCCCACAGCGCCATCGTGCCGTAGATATAAGCCGGTTCGCGCCCCGTGAACAGCCGGCGCAGCGGCACAGAGGCGCGCGCCGCGCGCCGCGCCCCGGCGCTCTCGCGCATCAGCAGCGCCATCGCGACGCACAGCCCCGCGAACGCCATACACACGGGGAACTGCGCAGCGAAGCCGAAGCGCGGGATCAGCAGCCCTGCGAGGATCACGCCGCCGCTGTAGCCGAGCGGCGAGCCGACGCGGAAAATGCCGTACATCCGGGTGTCCTCGCCCAAATGCTCCAGCAGCAGCTTGTCCACCAGATCGCAGCAGGCTACCGTGCAGTAGCCGTACAGCGCGTAGGCGAGGCCGAGATGCAGCATGCTGACGGCGCGGGACATATACAGGATGACGAAAATCACGGCCGAAAAGCACAGCGTCACCGTGCGGCGCGGGCGGCCCGTCCTGTCGGCCCAATAGCCGACGCTCACCGCCGAGACGACCGTGACAAGGTAAAACAGGCTGTTCAGCAGGCCGATCTGCACACTGTCCATGCCGCGCAGCTCAAAATAAAGGCCCAAATACGGCACAAACAGCGCGTCCGCCGTCCAGTAGAAAACGTAAAACAGAAAATAGGGAACGCTGCGCAGCAGCTTTCCAGTACCGCCATCAGACAAGCTCCACCTCGATCTCCTGCTCGCGCATCGCGGACACATATTTTTCGTCGAGCTCTTTGCCGGTGATGACGATGTCGAACTGCTTGAGCGGCGCGACGTGCATAAACGCCGTGGTGCCGAACTTGGTGTGGTCGCAGACCAAAATCGTCTTCTGTGAATTCTCGATGATGCTCTGCTTGAGCGGGACGTCGTTCTGATTATGGCTCATGATGCCGCCCCGAAGGTCGACGGCATCCGCGCCTACGAACGCCACGCGCGCGTACATCTGACGGATCGCGTTCTCGGCAAAGTAGCCGTGGAAACCGAAATACTGGCGGCGGAACACGCCGCCGATCATCAGCAGGTCGACAAACTCCTTGTTGATGAGCTCCAGCGCCACGTATAAATCATAGGTGATTACGCCTAAATGGTGGTAGCGCGGCAGCTCCTTCGCGAGCTCCAGCACCGTGGAGCCAGAGTCGAACATGGTATTGTCCCCATCCTGAATGTAGCTGAGCGCGGCCTTGGCAATGCGGTTCTTTTCCTCCATGTTCACCGAGAGGCGCATGGCGTAGGTGGGGTCGAGCGAGGAGGATTCATGCGGGCGCAGCACCACGCCGCCGCGCGTTTTCTCCAAAAAGCCCCGGCGCGCCATCTCGTCCGCGTCGCGGCGCACGGTCGCGAGCGAGACGTTCAGGCTGCGGCCCAGCTCCTCCAAGGATACGATGCCCCCGGGCGTCTGCTTGACCATTTCGGAAATCCGCTGAAAGCGCTCTTCACGCAGCATCGGCGTGTCCCCCCTTTTCACTCATAATTTTCGTGTTCAATCGTGTTGAAATCTGCGCCATCTAAATTACGGCAGCTCGTGCATCAGATCCCTGGTCGCGGCGTACAGGCTGTCGTAGACCCGCCGGTACTTTTCATAGGCGCGGTGACGTTCGGCGTCCGGCTGAACGATGCGCCCCGGCTCGATGACGTCGGCCAGCGCGTCGAAGCTTTCCAGCGCGCCGGTACCCAGCGCCGCCATCAGCGCGCAGCCGTAGCTCGCGCCGATGCTCACCTTCGGGACGTTCAGCGGCTTGCCCAGAATGTCCGCCACAATCTGCATCCAGACGGGGTTCTTCGTGCCGCCGCCCACGACGGTGACGACGTCGACCGGCAGGCCGATCTCCTCCATCACGGCGACGTTCTGCGCCACGGAAAAGCCGATGCCCTCCAGCGCGGCGTGGTAGATCTCGTTGCGCGTGTGCTCGAGCGTCAGGCCGAAGAACATCCCGCGCGCCTTTTCGTCGTTGACGGGGCAGCGCTCGCCCGCGAAATACGGCAGCACCACCAGCCCGTTGCTGCCGGGCGGCACGTCCCGCACGCGCTCCATCATTTCGGCGTACGGCTCGGCCACGCTGCCGTCGAGCAGGTCAAAGTACAGCGTATCGCGCATCCAGCGCGTCAGCGTGCCCGCGGTGTTCGTGCCGCCCGAGACGCTGTAGGTTCCCGGCACGGTGAAATCGCCGCCGTGGATGCGGTGATCGTACACCTTGCGGTCGGCGCAGTAGTAGAAAAACAGCGACGAGCCGAACTGGAACATCACGCGGCCGGGCTTGACGATGCCCACGCTGATGGCCTCGCTGGTGGAATCGCCGGTGCCGCAGATGACGGGCGTGCCCTCGGCGAGGCCCGTCTCGGCCGCGGCCTGCGCGGTGACGTGCCCGGCGATCCCGTGCACGTCCATCGCGCGCGCCAACTGGTCGCCCCGGCAAAACAGCCCGGCCTCCGCCTCGTTGATCGCGCCGGTTTCCGTATACAGCGGCTCGAACGAGGATTTTGCGAGGAACCGGTCGATCACATATTCCCCCGTCAGCTTCGCGGTGACATAGGACGAGCCCGTGAGGAATTTATACGTTTTGGCGTAGACCTCCGGCTCGTGGTTTTTGATCCACAAAATTTTCGGGGCGATGTCGTCCGAGCACAGCGTGTGCCCGAACAGGCTGCGCACCCGCTCCGGCCCGTAGTGCGCGTGCAGGAACGCGATCTCCTCGCTCGCCCGCGCGTCGATGCCGTACAAAATGGCCTTGCGCAGCGGGCGGCACTGCTCGTCCACGGGCAGGCAGTCGCAGCCCAGCACGTCGCAGCCCACGCCCGCGATGTCGCGCGCGTCGATGCCTGTATCCGCGAGCAGGCCCTTGGAGACGGCGCAGCAGTCGTGCCACCACACGGCCTCGGCGTCCTGCTCGAAAAAGTTCGGGCGGGGGTTCTCCATCGTATGCTTGGCCGAGTGCGTCGCCACCACGTGATACCGCTCGTCCACCAGCACGCCCTTGGTCTCAAACGTGCCCACGTCGATGCCCATATAATATTTCGCCATACCGCCATTCACCGTCCCATTTGAAATTGCCGCCTCGCGGCGTCCGCGCCCGCCGGGCCCTTCCCCTTGTCTCCCCTTGTTTTGAGCAGCCTCCGGCCGCCGAATCAGCCGGTCTTACATCGCGGCGCGATAGGCCTTGACCAGTTCCATAATCTCCTTCACGCGCGCCGGATCGACGTTGTTTTCAAATTTGCCGTCCTTTTTGAACGCGGTACCCACGCACGCGCCGTCGCTGACGTCGAGCTTTTCCTTCACGGTTTTGGCGTTGAAGCCCGTATTGCAGAAAACAGGCACGCCGCCGGCCACACTTCTGACCTCGCTGATGAGGTCTGTCTTGGTCTCGCTGCCCGCGCTCGCGCCGGAGACGCACAGCGCGTCGGGCGCGTAGCCGAACAGGATGGACCTCGCGACCGTCTTGATGTCGCGCTCGACGAGATACGCGTCGGACTCCGGATTCACCTTGAACAGCAGCTTCAGGCTGTCCAGCCCCAGCGCCCGCCTGCGGCGCGCGACGGCGGCGGCGTCCGGCACGGAAATGCCGTGCTCGCCCATATACGCGCCCGTGAAGGCGCTGCGGATGAAGTACGCGCCCGTGGCGGCGGCCAATTCAAGGCTGGCCATCGGGTTCAGCACCACGTTCACGCCGTAGGGCACACGGATCTCGTCGCGCAGGCGGCCCACAAGATACGCGATCGAGGCGACGGTGACATAGTCAGCCTGCACCTGGTACGGCATGCTGAATTCATTCGCGATCAGCAGCCCGTCCACGCCGCCGTCCTGCAGGGCGCGGATATCCGCGCGCGCCTGCTCGATCACGGCGTCCAGGTCGTTCCCATAGCCCGGGTCGCCCGGGAGCGCGCGAAGATGCACCAAAGCAATGATCGGCTTTTCCACGCCGAACAGATCGTGTGTCCACATAACTGTCAATACTCCTTTTTCTCACTATGTGTCCGCTCATGACCGCACACATTCAGTCAATTTGCCGCACAATTTCTGCAATAAAGGCAGGTGCTTCCGTTTTATGTCCCCTATCATACCACACATATTCCGGAAAAGCAAGCAAAATTTCGGCCGATTGTGTGAAATTTTGAAATCTTTTGACAAGCAAAGAAATCTGTGCTATAATTTCCGATGAAAAAACATGAGGTTTTTCTCTTTTCCACAAGAGTATTTCGGCTGATTATTCATTTTTTGGCATATCCATTCCGGTGGCGTCGATTGCTATGCGATTCTTGTCTGAAATATTTTGATTTGATATCGAAAAATGCTTCAAAATATTTCACACATTCTGAACAATACGCCAAAATGAGGGGAAAGGAGGCGCTGTCCGCTGCGCGAGGAGCCGTGCGCACGGCAAGCATTCTTTAGAATGGGTCCTGTTTATTTTATTAAAGGAGGTACCGCAAATGCCGCATATCAGGCGGGAACAACTGGCGGGAATGGGCATTCACTATATGTACCATTCCTTCGACTATTTTTTGCAGTGTCAGGAGGAGCTGGGCTTTAAGACCATCGAGATGTGGTGCGGCCGTCCGCACTTTCTGCTCGACGACCAGGGCTATCAGAGCGTGCCGGAGCTGAAGAAAAAGGTGGAGGCGCACGGGCTGCACATCGGCGTATTCACGCCGGAGTGCGCAATGTACAATTACCTGATCTGCGCCCATGACGCATACGCGCAGAAAAAGGCGATGGGCTATTACACCAACGGCATCCGGGCCGCGGGCGAATCGGGCGCGAAGGTCATGCTGACAAACTGCTGCGGCGGCGACTGGAACGAGGACCCCGAGCGCACGTTCGAGCGCGCCGTGGACGTGCTGAGCAAGCTTGCGCCCATCGCGGCGGACTGCGGCGTGACGCTGGCGGTCGAGACCGTGCGCCCCGAGGAATCGCGCATGATCATCACGCTGCCGCAGCTGCACCGGCTGCTCAAGGCCGTGGACCATCCCAATGTCAAGGCGGCGCTGGACCTGACGGCCGTCGGCGTGGCCGGCGAGACCGTGAAGCAGTGGTTCGAGACGCTGGGCAGCGACATCGTGCACATGCACTTTGCCGACGGCCGCCCCTACGGGCACCTCGTCTGGGGCGACGGCCTGCACCCGATGGCGGACTACATCGCGCTGATGAACGAATACGGCTACGAGGGCTATCTCGGGCAGGAGATCACCGACGGCCGCTATTTCGCGGACCCGCGCGAGGCCGACCGGCGCAACTTCGCGGCGTTTGAGCCGTTCTTTGCATGAGGGGGGCGTACAGATGAAGCTGATCGACATCGACCGGATCTCGGTATTGAATATCCATTACAATAATTATACGCTCGACTATTTCCTCGACTGCCAGGCGGAGCTCGGCGTCAAAAACGTCGAGCTGCTGGCGGCGCACCAGGGGCTCTGGATGGACGAGCACGGCTATCAGGACGCCGCGCCCATCCGCCGCAAGCTTGAGGAGCGCGGCCTCGCCTGCCCGGTGTTCACGCCGGAGAACTGCTGCTACGGCTACCAGTTCGCCGCGAAGGAGCCCGAGCATGTCGAACGGTGCTTCCGCTATTTTTCCAACGGCATCCGCTTCGGCGCGGAGCTCGGCGCGAAGATTCTCGAGGCCAACAGCGGCTGGGGCTACTGGAACGAGCCCGAGGAGGAGGGCTTCCAGCGCGCGGCCGAGATGCACAGCCGCCTGGCCGAGGTGGCCAAGGAATACGGCATGACCATCGCGTGCGAATCCCTGCGCCCGCAGGAGACACGCATCGGCTACCGCCTCGACCAGATCAAGCGCCTGTTCGACACGGTGAACCACCCCAACTTCAAGGTGATGATCGACCTGACCGCCATGAGTGTGCAGGGCGAGACCGTGCAGCGCTGGTTCGACACGTTCGGGGCGGAAAACATCATCCACAGCCATTTTCAGGACTGCGATCCCTACGGCCACTATGTCTGGGGCGACGGCAGGCTGAACCTGCACGATACGCTGCGCGCCTTCCTCGACAACGGCTACCATGGCCTGTTCAGCATGGAGCTGACCGACCGCAGCTATTACGCCGACCCGTTCTATCACGACAAACGCAACATGCGCAATCTGCGCATGTACATCGACGCGTAAGGGGGCCGCGGAATGTCGAAGCTTCTGATGAGCCAGCTTGCCGCCACCAATATGGTGTACGCGCATTTCACGTTCGACTATTTCCTCGATTCGATGGACCGCCTCGGCGTCCACCGGTTGGAGCTGTACGGCTGCACCAACCACTTCCATTTTTACGACAGCGAGGACGACCCCACCCCGGCGCTGAAAAAGAAGCTGCACGCGCGCGGCTTTCAGGTGATCTCGATGATGCCGGAGGAGAATACCTACGCGATGAACATCGCCGCGCCCGAGGCGAACATCCGCAACAAGACCGTGGAGCAGTACAAGCGCTTCATCGAGGCCGCGGCCGAATTGGAGTGCCCGCAGATGCTGCTGTGCCCGGGCCGCCCGTATTGGGACAAGCCGCTCTCCGTCGGCTACGCCTGCGGGCGGGATTCCGTCGAGCGGCTGGTGCGCCATGGCGAGCGCTACGGCGTGACGCTGATGTATGAAAACCTGAACCCGCGCGAATCGCCGCTGGCGACGAACCGGTTCGACCAGTTCCGCGTGGTGAAGGAGATTGATTCCCCGTATCTGAAGTGCTGTGTCGACACGGTGCCCGTGGCCTACGCGGGCGAGACGTTGGAGCAGTACTTCGAGCTGATGGGCGACAAGCTGGCGCACATCCACCTGAACGACGGCCGCCCCACCGGACACATGAAATGGGGCGACGGCTTTCAGGATTTAGACGCGCACCTGAACGCCATGCGCAAATACAATTACGGCGGCACGATCACGATGGAGATGGCGAACGGCGCGTACCAGCTTGATCCCGAGCCGCACTACCGCGCCAACATCGAGACGCTGCGCGCGCATTTTGACGGAGGTGAGCTGGTATGAACGGCCTGACACTGTCCCGCTTCACCGTGCTGACCGCCCCGTTCCTGCACCACACGCTGGAATACGGGCTGGACGCCATCGCGGCCAACGGCTTCACGAGCGTAGAGCTGTGGGGCGCCTCGCCGCACTACTGCCTGGACGACTACGACGCGCCCGCCCGCGCGGCCCGCGTGCGGGAGATCGCCGCGATGCTCGCGGCGCGCGGCCTTTCGATGGATGTATTTTATCCCGAGCAGATCCGGCAGTATCCCATCAACATTGCCTCGCCGGACGCCTATCTGCGCGGCAAGAGCATGGATTTCATGCGCCGGTATCTCGATGACACCGCCGCCTTCGGCGCGAAGCGCATGATGCTGACGCCGGGCTGGGTGTTCGTCGACCGGTTCACGGACGACGACACCAAGCGCGCCGTGGAGAGCCTGCGCGCGCTGGCCGAGGCGGCAAAGCCGCTCGGCGTGCGCCTCGCGATGGAGGAACAGGACGCGACCGTCAGCCTGCTGTGCAGCACGCTGCCGCGCCTCGCGCGTTTGGTGCGGGACGCCGGGCTGGAGGCGTGCATGGACGTGCCGCTCGCGGCCGCACACGGCGAGAGCGTGCAGGATTACTATGACGCGTTCGGTGCGCTGGGCTATGTCCACATCGCCGACGTGGGCGAGCTGGGCAGCGCGGCGCTGGGCGCGGGCAGCTTCGACGTACAGGGCGCGCTGGAGCAGCTTTCCGCCCACGGCTACGAGGGCAGGCTGGGCCTTGCGCTGTGGGGCGCGGTGCATTATCCCGACCCCGACACGCCGCTGCGCCAGAGCCGCGTCTGGCTGCATGAGCACGGCGTGGACTGAGCAGAGGTTTTCCGCAGCGCCCTCTTCCATCTATAATATGGAATATGGGCGAAATATTTTGACAGACTGAGAACGGCGGACGGGAAGCATCCGAAACACGGATGCTTCCCGCCCGCCGTTTTGTCCTCGCGCCGTCCGCGTCCCCGCGCCGGGGCCGCGCTTCGCCCTGCCCTCATTTTGCCCGTCGATCCAAAGGGCCGGACGGATCATCGTCCGCCAGCCGCCCGTCGGTCAGGAAATGCCGGACGCCCCCGCCCGGGGACAGCAGCTCCGTCCGGAAAAAGTCCGGATAGTACCGGACGGGCGCGTCCGGGGCGATCCAGCACAGGTATTCCTCCTGCCCGTCCTCGGTCAACGACCGGCATACGGGGGCAAACGCCTTTGGCGTTTTCATATAAAAGAAAAAGGAAATTTCATAGGTCAGCTTTCCGGCTTTGTCGGGCGCGTCGCCGTAAAAATAATTTTCATGGACAAAGCCGAGCCGGTCGACCTCCAGCCGGACGCCCGTCTCCTCATATACCTCCCGGACGACGGCCTCCTCGGCCGTCTCCCCGAACCGGATGCGCCCGCCGACGGAATACAGGTATTCCGGACGCCTCCTGTTTCCGACCATAAGAATCTGCCCTTCCCGCATGATGATTGCCCCGACGCGGATGTTGAGAATCCCGTTTCCGCAGGGGACAGTCATGTCCTTGTCCATCGCTTCTCTCCTCCCTGCCCCTTGCCCGACGGCGGCCTTTTCGGGGCGTGTCCGATTCGCGCGTTTTTGTAAAATTGCTCTGGGCGGTTTTCCGCCCCGCGCCATGACCGCGAGGGTTTTCCGCGTTCGTCCCGCTGTGGAAAAGCCGCCCGCGTTTTTCTTGCCTTGTCCGCCAAAGCTATGATACAATATTTACGAGCCGATTACAATGCGAAAGCTTATCCCCAACGCGCCCGAAGGGCAGGCCGTTTCGAGGGGCGGCGTCTATGCCGTTTGAAAATCTCCGTCGGCGGTTTCCCGTCGGCTCTGCGGTCAGCGCGCCTTTCCGCCGCTCCGTCCGGCAAAACCTGTGCGGGTCCGGCTCTCTTCTCCTATCACGCGGAGCGCTTTTGTTTTCAGAATCTCACCCGGAAAGGACGTCTCCAACATAGACGATTTTTCTTTCTCCGTATTTCCGAATGAAAATTTCCTCGATCTGCGGCTGTATCAATACGGATACGAGCAGTGTGCCTCGCTGCACTCGCTCGGCCCGTTTGTCAAATTGTCTAAGCCGTGATTGCTGACCTGCAAACCGACAATGCCGCAGGCTATTTTTTCGGCCCTCCGACTCGGTTGTCCCGAAGGGACGAGAGGCGGGGCCATTGGAATAAGTATTTTTTATTGCGTGGCAATAAAAAACAAATTTTCCGGGACGGAGGAAAAAATGATTGTGAATACGGGGGGACGGACCGATACCGTCCAATACTATACGGACTGGCTGCTGCGCCGCTTCGCGGAAGGATATGTAATGGTTCGCAATCCACTTTTTCCGGACAAGGTAAGCCGCTATGAGCTGACGCCTGATGTGGTGGACTGTGTTGTGTTCTGCTCCAAAAATTATCAGCCGATTTTGCCCCGGCTGCACGAAATTACGGACAAGTTCAACACCTATTTCCACTATACCATTACCGCCTACGGCAGGGACATTGAACCGGGCGTCCCGCCGATCGACGAGAGCATAGAAACGCTGCTCCGGCTTTCCGGACAGGTCGGCAGACGGCGCGTCTCGTGGCGGTATGACCCCGTTTTGCTGACAGGGGATTACACGATCGAACGCCATATACAGACCTTTAAGCGCATGGCAAAAAAGCTTGCGCCTTATATCGACCGGTGCATTATTAGCTTTGTGGAGATGTACAAGAAGTTAGAGGTCAATATGCCTGAGCTGATACCGCTGACCGGACAGGAAACCGAAACGCTGGCGCAGGAGCTCGGCCGGATTGCTGAAAAATACGGCATATATATCCAGACCTGCGGAACGAACAGTAATTTTGCCCGTTACGGCATTCATTCCTCCGGCTGCGCGACACTGGATATTCTTGGTGGTGCGAACGGGATCGTGTTCAAAAGTCTGAAGCACAGGGGGATGCGGCAGGGCTGCCATTGCATGGAAAGCCGGGACATCGGCGCGTATGACACCTGTATGAACGGCTGCAAATACTGCTACGCAAACAAAACACCCCGCAGGGCCTTTGAAAACTACAGGCTGCACAATCCGAAGTCTCCCCTGCTGCTCGGTGACCTGAGGCCCGACGATACCGTGATACAGAGCGTGCAAAAAAGCTTTCTCGCGCAGGCGGAAGGGCAGACAGCGCTTATGCCTTAAAGCCCGTTCAAAACCTCCCGGCGCACCGTCTGAATCGGTCTTTTTCCGCTCTGCCGCAATAAAAAATCGGAAATACACAAAGTATTCCCGCATTTTTTGCCTTGCAGGATGAAAAAATCCCGATCCAGACAGTACGCCCCGAGAATTTGAGCAGGCTCTTAACAGATAAACGAGGAGAGCCGGGCCCATCCGCTGAAAAGCGGCGCGGGCCCGGCTCTCCCCTGCTCAGGCAAAGAATTTACAGCATCTCCTTTTTGATTCCCTTTTGCAGGATGGCGTCGTAGTCGATATAGGGGAAAATGTCCTCCTCGATCACGGGGGAAAAGCGGCGCAGCTCCTCGAGGGAAAGCGCCTCGATGCTCTTGCCCGCGTCCTCGCAGTACAGGACGATCTGCCCCACGATGCCGTGTGCGTCGCGGAAGGGCACGCCGCGCGCGACCAAATAATCCGCCACCTCGGTCGCGTTCAGAAAGCCGCGCGTCACCGCCGCGCGCATCGCGCCGGGCTTCGCCTGCAGCGTGGCGATCATCCGCTCCATCATCAGCAGCGACGTGGTGACGACGTCCAGCGCGTCGGCAAAGGAGTCCTTGTCCTGCTGCATATCCTTATTATATGCCAGCGGCAGGCCCTTCATCGCGCACAGCAGCGCCATCAGGTCTCCGTATACGCGTCCGGTGCGCCCGCGCACGAGCTCCGCGCCGTCCGGGTTCTTTTTCTGCGGCATGATGCTCGAGCCGGTCGTGTACCGGTCGTCCAGCTCGATGAAGCCGAATTCCGCGCTGCTCCAGAGGATCAGCTCCTCGGCGAGGCGCGAGAGGTGCATCATCAGGATGCTGAAATCCGAGAGCACCTCCAGCACGAAATCCCGGTCCGACACGCCGTCGATGAAATTCGCGCACGGCCCGCCCGAAAAGCCCAGCGCCTCGGCGGTGAAGGCGCGGTCGATGGCGTGCGTCGTCCCGGCCAGCGCGCCGCAGCCCAGCGGGCATTCGTCCATGACATCGGCCGCGTTGCGCAGGCGCTTTTTGTCGCGCAGCAGCATTTCGCGGTATGCCAGCAGATGATAGCGAAACGTCACCACCTGCGCGCGCTGCAGATGCGTGTAGCCGGGCATGATCCACGGGTTTTCCTGCGCCGTTTTTTCCAGCGCGGCGCACAGGGCGTCGATCAGCGCGGCCACCTCGCCCGTCTGGCGCTTGACATACAGCTTCATGTCCACATTGCACTGGTCGTTGCGGCTGCGCGCGGTGTGCAGCTTCTTGCCCACGTCGCCGATGCGGCGGATTAGGTGCAGCTCCACAAAGGTGTGCACATCCTCATATTCCTCGGTGTAGGCGAGTTTTCCCGCCCTGTAATCGGCGAGGATGCTCCGCAGGCCGTCCGCGATGACCTCGCGCTCGGCGGCCGTCAGCAGGCCGCACCGTTCCAGCATGGCCACGTGCGCGAGGCTGCCCTCGATGTCCGGCTCCACGAGCCAGTCGGTGCGCCAGCACTCGCTGTTGAAGCGCTGCATCAGGGCGTCCTCGTCCCCGCGAAAGCGTCCGCCCCACAGCTTGGTTGTATAAGTATCCGGCATATTTCTCCGCCCCTTTTTGTTTGATGCAAGCCTATCGTAGCATATCACCCGGTGAAATGCAAGAAAAATAATGTATATAATCCAAAAATTTGCGCAAGAAAATACATCTATTTTTGACTATACGGGGATATTCTGTGCAGAATATACAGAATTTTGCCCTGTGAGGAGTAAATAACGGGCAAAGCGCGGGAAAAGCAGAAAATGAATAAATACACATTGACAATGCATGAATATGCGGCTATAATGGCAATATGAAATAGGGGCGCGGCCCCGGACAAAATAAGGATGTGGGGATCATGATGAAAAAGCTGAGTGCGGTTTTTCTCTCTGTTTTGGTTTTGGCGCTGTGCCTGACAGCCTGCGGCGGCAGACAGAACGCCGCGATGAAGGAGATCAAGGACAGCGACGTCCTGACGATGATGACGGCGACGGGCTTCCCGCCGTATGAGTACATCGGCGAGGACGGCCAGCCCGCGGGCATCGACATCGACATCGCGCAGATGGTGGCCGACAAGCTCGGCGTGGAGCTCAAGGTGCTGGACATGGATTTCAACCTGCTGGTGGATTCGCTCAAGAGCGGCAAGGGCCAGCTTTTGGCGGCGGCGATGTCCGTGACCGAGGACCGCGCCGCGCAGATCGATTTTTCCGTGCCCTACGCGTCGGACGGCCAGTGCCTGATGGTGCCCAAGGGCAGCGCCATCACCGGCGTGGACGACCTTGCGGGCAAGGTTGTCACCGTGCAGGAGGCGACGACCGGCCATATTTACGCGGAGGAGGAACTGGGGCTTGAGGTGATGAGCTTCAAGAACGCGGTCGAGTGCGCGTCCGCGCTCATGGGCGGCAAGGCCGACGCGGCGGTGCTGGATAAGATCACCGTTATGACGCTCGTCTCGGCCAATCCGGACGCGCTGGAAATGGTCCCGGGCCAGCTGACCGAAGAGCAGTACGTGCTGGGCGTCGCGAAGAATAACGAGGAGCTCAAGGCGGTGGTCGACGAGGTGCTGCAGCAGGCCATCGACGACGGCACCATCGACGCGCTGCTGGAAAAGCATCTCGCGATCTGCAAGGATCTGCAAAACGCGGAATAAGTTTTCCGCGCGGCGGCCCGCCGGCGCGGGCACGGGCTCATCGCCGCCCGATCGCGGCGGCAGGGAAAGGGGGCTCCCTCGGTGGGGGATTTGGAACGGCTGCTGAACGACCTGTATTTGGCGACGCTTTATAAGGGCCGCTGGCTCCAGTATTTGGAGGGCCTTGGCATGACGCTGCTGCTGGCGGCGCTGGCGTGTGTGATCGGCGTGTGCATCGGCGTGCTGGTGGCGCTGCTCCGCTACGGGGCGGCCGGCAAAAAAAGCCTCGGCTGGCGCGCGGCGAACGCCGTGTGTAATTTCTATACGACCGTCATCCGCGGCACGCCGATCATCGTGCAGCTGCTGATCGCCTATACCGTGCTGTTCAGCGGCGGCTTCGAGGCGTGTGTGTTCGCGTTCGGCGTCAACTCGGGCGCGTACGTGTCCGAGGTCATCCGCGGCGGCATCGCGTCGGTCGACCCCGGCCAGTCGGAGGCCGGGCGCAGCCTCGGCCTTTCGCAGGCGGCGACGATGCGTCTGATCGTGTTGCCGCAGGCGATCAAAAACATTCTCCCGGCGCTGTTCAACGAGTTCATCGCGCTGCTCAAGGAAACCAGCGTCGCGGGCTATATCGCGGTGCGCGATCTGACGAAGGTGTCGGATTCCATCCGCGGCATCTCGTTCCTCAGCACGCCACTGTTTGTCGCGGCGGCGCTCTATCTGCTGCTCGTGATGGGGATGACGGCGATCCAGAAAAGGATGGAACGGAGGCTGGCGCAAAGTGATCGAGGTTAAGAATCTGCAAAAGGCCTTCGAGGGCACGATGGTGCTCAAGGGCGTCACCGAGACGATCCAAAAGGGCGAAAAAGTGGCCGTCATCGGCCCGTCCGGCAGCGGGAAAAGCACGTTCCTGCGCTGCCTCAACCTGCTCGAGCGGCCGACGGGCGGCGAGATCTGGTTTGAGGGCAGCAGCATCACCGCTCCGGGCTGCGACGTCAATCTGATCCGGCGGCGGATGGGCATGGTGTTTCAGCACTTCAACCTGTTCCCGCATCTGACGGTGCGGCAGAACATCACGCTTGCGCCCGTTCATTTGAAAATACAGACGCAGGAGCAGGCCGACGAGAAGGCGGCGAGGCTTTTGGAGCGCATCGGCCTCGCGGACAAGGCGGACGAATACCCCAGCCGCCTTTCCGGCGGGCAGAAGCAGCGCATCGCCATCGTGCGCGCGCTGGCGATGGGGCCGGACGTCATGCTGTTCGATGAGCCGACCAGCGCGCTCGACCCGGAGATGGTCGGCGAGGTGCTCGACCTCATCCGCGAGCTGGCAAACGAGGGCATGACGATGGTGATCGTCACGCACGAGATGGGCTTCGCGCGCGAGGTTTCGACGCGCGTGCTGTTCATGGACGACGGCCGCATCATGGAGCAGAACGAGCCGAGGGAGTTGTTTGCGAACCCGCAGAACCCGCGCCTGCAAAGCTTTCTTTCGAAGGTGCTGTGACGGGCGGCAAAGCGACGGCCGCGAAAAGCGAACTCAAATATGGAAAACAGAGGCGACAGAAAATGGAAAAGCAGAAAAAGCAGTATAAAAAGGTGGTGCTGGCCTATTCGGGCGGGCTGGACACCTCGATCATCATTCCCTGGCTGAAGGAAAATTACGGCTGCGAGGTGATCGCCGCCGCGGGCGACGTCGGCCAGGGCGCGGGCGAGCTGGAGGGCTTAGAGGCCAAGGCGCTGGCCACGGGCGCGAGCAAGCTGTACGTGATGGATCTTGTGGATGAATTTGTCGACGATTACATCGTCCCGACCCTGCAGGCCAGCGCGAAGTACGAGGGGACATACCTGCTGGGCACCAGCTTCGCGCGGCCGCCCATCGCGAAAAGGCTGGTGGAGATCGCCAAAAAAGAGGGCGCGGACGCCATCTGCCACGGCTGCACCGGCAAGGGCAACGATCAGGTGCGCTTCGAGCTGGCCATCCGCGCGTTCGCGCCGGACATGGGCGTCATCGCCCCGTGGCGCGAGTGGGACATCAAGAGCCGCGAGGAGGAGATCGACTACGCCGAGGCGCACAGGGTCCCACTCAAGATCAGCCGCGAGACGAACTATTCCAAGGACAAAAACCTGTGGCACCTCTCGCACGAGGGGCTCGACCTCGAGGATCCCGCGAACGAGCCCGACTACGCGAAGCCCGGCTTTTTTGCTCATGTGATATAAAGAAGTAAAAGAAGTGTAAAAAATTTTGCCGTTCCCT
>CANRZX010000011.1 GCA_947644575.1 uncultured Clostridia bacterium
CTCCCATACTGATTACACAAGTATTCCGTCCGGGGCACGCATAAGTCGCGCGCCCCTTTCTTGGAATTGTATTTATTTTACCGCCTGAAACCAATCAATTTCAATACACTAATTTGACATACTTTTCTCTTTCAGGCCGCATAATTGTGTGCAATAGTGTGAAAATTTATGCGGTTTCCCTGTCAAAGCATACAAAACGGCGGCAAGGAAAGCCACTGGAATGCGGCGCGCGTCAGCTCTCTTCCCCGCCTGTCCCGTCCACGCGGCGCAGGATCCTTTTGTAACCGCCGCTTCCATATTGAATACACCGGTTGATGCGGCTGATGGTGGCCGTGCTGATGGCAACGCGCCTGACGATCTGCTCATACGTGCTGCCCTCGAGGAGCAGCCGCGCCGCAGTCAGGCGCTGGGACATGTCCTCCAGCTCCTTCATCGTACACAGATCCTCGAAAAAGTCGTAGCATTCCTCCAGCGTCTCCAGCGACAAAATCGCCTTGAACAGCGCGTCCTTGTCCCCGCTCGTGCGCGCGCCCCGCTCGGCCATACCGCATCCCGCTCCTTCCCGTTTCTGTCTGCCTCTGCTCGAAAACCTGTGCGCCTTCGTCAGTCCGGCACTTCTTTACTTTAGCACATAAAATTGAAAAAAGCAACGCCCGCGTTTCTTCCGGCCAGCAAGGCCAAAACATACGGCAGCGCAGTCAGACAAATGCGGGCGCGCCGCGGGGAGTTCCCTTGCGCGGCGCGCCCGTTTCATCATGAACCGTTCTTTCCGATGGCGTTCAAAACTGATTTCTCCTCCGGCGCACGGCCTTGCGCCAGTAGCCCACGGCGGACAGCGCCAACATCGCGGCCAGCAGCAGCGGCATCACCCAGCCGTTGCCCGCCGCGTCGTAGCTGCGCACGTCGCTCCACGCCTTGTCCATCGCGCTGTTCAGCTCGTCCGGCAGCACGGCCATCGTCTCGCACCGGGCGAGCAGCGCCTCGTCGGGGTACATCAGTTCGTTGTCGCGCAGTTCGGCGTCGAGCAGCGGCGGCACCTCCGCAATGGGCGAGGAGTAGCAGATGTACTCGGCGTTGGCCAGCGCGACCTCGGTTTCGCACATGAAATTGATGAACATTTCGGCGGCCTCCTTGTTCCGGCAGCCCTTCGGAATGCACATCGCGTCGATATAAAGGTTCGTTCCCTCCTCCGGCAGGAAAAGGGCAAGGTTGGGGTTGTCCGCCATCATGGTCACGCCGTCGCCCACATAGTAGGGCGCGAGCGCGGCCTCCTCCCCGCACATCTTGTCAAAGACCTCGTCCATGACGTAGCCCGGGCGGACGGACTTCTGTTCCTTCAGCTTTTCGGCGGCCTGCTCGATCTCGGCGGCCGAGCGCGGGTTGATCGAATGTCCCAAAAGCTTGCCCGCGATGGCGAACGCGTCGCGGCTGTTGTTGAACATCAGGATCTGCCCGGCGTATTTTTCGTCCCACAAAATGCCCCAGCCCTGCGCGAGGTCGGCCTCGTCCACCATCGTTTTATTGTAGATGATGCACACAAGACCCCAGGTGTAGGCGACGCTGTAGCGGTTTTCCGGGTCGAACGGGCGCGAGCGGTAGCTTTCGCCGATGTGCGCGGCGTTCGGGATATTGGCCAGATCCAGCTCCTCGAGCATGCCCTCGGCGGCCATTTTGCCGACCATGTAATCGCTGGGGATGATGACGTCGTAGCTGCCGCCGCCGCTTTTCAGCTTGGCGTACAGGCTCTCGTTCGTGTCATAGGTGGTATAGTTGACGCGGATGCCCGTCAGGTTTTCAAACGCGCGCACCACATCCAGCGAGCCGTCCGCCCCGTTCGAGATATACTCCCCCCAGTTGTACACGTTCAGCGTGACGCCCGCGCCCTGAAAACGGGTGTAGTCATAGCCGGGCGCGACGGTCACGGCGTCCTCCCCCTCGGCGAGGGCCGTGGGCGCAAGGCAGCCCGCCGCCAGCGCGACGGCCAGAAGCACACAGAGCAGGCGTTTCTTCATCCCCTGCCCTCCTCTCTGCGCGCGGCGCGGCGCAGGCGGCGCTCCCGCGTGGAATCGACGGCGTTCGACGCCAGAATGATCGCCAAAATCCCGACGAACAAAATCGCGGAAAGCGCGTTGATCTCCGGGCTGACCCGCTTTTTCGTCATGCTGTAGATCGCGATGGGCAGCGTCGGCACCGTGCCGGACGTAAAATACGAAATGATAAAATCGTCGATGGAATAGGTCAGGCTGATGAGGAACGCCGACAGGATGGCGGGCGTCAGCTGCGGCAGCACCACCTTGAAAAACGCCTGGCGCGGGCTGCACCCGAGGTCGAGCGCGGCGTCGTAGATGGCGGGGTCCAGCTGGCGCAGCTTCGGCCCCACATTGAAAATCACATACGGCAGGCAGAATGTGATGTGGGCGATGAGCAGCGTGCCGAGCCCGAAACCGAACGGCTCCGCCTCGCGCCCGAGCAGGCGGGAGACCGCGCCGTTCACCCCCGTGCGCATCACCACAAACAGCAGCATCAGCGAGACGCCGGTGATGATCTCCGGGTTGACGACAGGCACATAGCTGACGGCCATCACCACGCCCCGCGCGCGGCGGCTCATGCGGCTGATCCCGATCGCGGCCAGCGTGCCCAGCACGGTGGCGACGCTCGCGGCCGCAAACGCGACGGCGAGCGAGACGCCGAAGCTTTTCAGCACCATTTCATTGTGGAACAGGTTCTCGTACCACTTCAGGGAAAAGCCGCCCCACACCGAACGGCTCTTGCTCTCGTTGAAGCTGAACGCGATCAGCACCGCGATGGGCAGATAGAGAAAGCTGAAAATCAGCACGAAACACGCGTTGGAAAGCGCCCTGCGCCGCTTCATACCATCGCCTCCATTTCCTCGGTGTCCGCCGTGGTGAAACTCATGCACAGCAGGACGATCGCCATCAGCACCACGCTCATCGCGCTGCCGAGATTGTAATTGTAGCTGTTGCCCAAAAACTGCAGCTCGATCAGATCGCCGATCAGCAGGTTCGAGCCGCCGCCGAGCATCCGGCTGATGATGAAGGTGGAAATGCTCGGCACGAACACCATCGTGATGCCCGTTGTGATGCCCGGCATCGACAGCGGGATCAGCACGCGCGTCAGCACCCGGAACGCGTTCGCGCCGAGGTCCTGCGCGGCCTCGATCACGCTGGAATCGATCTTTACCATAATGGTATACAGCGGCAGGATCATATACGGCAGATAGTTGTACACCATGCCCAGCACCACCGCGCCCGAGGTGTTGATGAGGTGCAGCGGCCCGACGCCGAACAGCCCGAGAAAGCGGTTGATGATGCCGTTCATTTCCAGCAGGCTCATCCACGCGTAGGTGCGCAGCAGAAAATTCATCCACATGGGCAGCATCAGCAGCATCTGCATCATACGCTGGTTGGCGGGCCGCAGGCGCGAGAGCAGATAGCTGACCGGGAACGCCAGCACAAGGCAGATCGCCGTGGCCGCGGCGGCCAGCACGATGCTGCGCGCGAACACCGTCGTATACGCGCCGAGGCCCGTGATGTTGGCCAGCGTGAAGCGCCCGGCCTTATCGGTAAACGCGAAATACAGCACGATGGCCAGCGGCGCGGCGATGAACGCGGTCATCCATACCAAATAGGGCGACGCGGCCCAAACCGTTTTTTTCTTCATCGGCGTCACCCGTTCGAGCGGTGCATGATGTGGATCTCGTCCGGGCCGATGGCCATGCCGATCAGCTCGCCCACCTGCGACGCCTGCGTCGAGTGGATGATCCATTCCGTGCCCGCCTGGCGCACGTGCATCTCGTAATGCACGCCCTTGAAAATGACGTTTTCCACAATGCCCGTCAGCTGCCCCTGAATGGCCGGGACGACGCGGATGTCCTCCGGCCGCACGACAACCTGCACGATCTCGCGCTCGGAAAAGCCCGCGTCCACGCAGGCGAACTCCTGCCCAGCGAACTCCACGAGGAAATCCCGCAGCATCACGCCGTCCAAAATATTGGATTCGCCGATGAAATCCGCCACAAAGGCGTTGTTCGGCTCGTTGTAAATATCCTGCGGCGAGCCGATCTGCTGGATCGCACCCTTGTTCATGACGACGACCGTGTCCGACATGGTGAGGGCCTCCTCCTGATCGTGCGTCACATAGATGAAGGTGATGTCGAGGCTTTGCTGGATGCGCTTGAGCTCGATCTGCATCTCCTTGCGCAGCTTCAGATCAAGCGCGCCGAGCGGCTCGTCCAGCAGCAGCACGCGCGGGTGGTTCACCAGCGCCCGCGCGATGGCCACGCGCTGCTGCTGCCCGCCCGAGAGCGCGGCGGTGTTGCGCCGCTCATACCCCTTCAGGCCGACCAGCTCCAGCATTTCAAGGCTGCGCGCGCGGATCTCCTTTTCCGGCAGCTTTTGCAGCCGAAGGCCGAAAGCCACGTTCTCGTATACATTCAGATGCGGGAACAGCGCGTATTTCTGAAACACGGTGTTGACCTGCCTTTGATAGGGCGGCAGGCGCGTGATGTCCTTGCCCGCGAAAAAAACATTGCCCGATTTCGGCTCGACAAAGCCCCCGATGACGCGGAGCGTCGTCGTCTTGCCGCAGCCGGACGGGCCGAGCAGCGTGACGAACTCCTTGTCATGGATGTCGAGCGAGAGCCCCGTTAAAACGGGCTCCCCGTCAAAATCAACGACAATGTTTTGCAGCGCGAAGATGACAGAATTTTCCATATACATCCCCCTTTGCGGTTTCCGGAAGACTCCGGCGCCGGGCCATTGTCCTCACCCCGCAAAAGGTTTGTTACACGGCCGCAAAGCCGTTACAGTGGGGACACGCCTGCCCGGCAAATGAACAGATGAATACGGCTTACGGCGAAGGGGACGGCGCAGCGTCTCCGCATTTGCCCCTACAGCCTTGCCAAAACGCCATAAGCACGCAGCATTTACTATACGGGCTATGCCCCCGTTTGTCAATACATTTTCCGCAATATTTTTGCAAATAACAGGAAAAACCGCTGATTTCCGCGCTTTTTCTGCGAAAATCAGCGGTTTTTCTTCAAAATCCTTCTGAATTCTCCCGAATCCTGCCAAAGGAGCGGGGCAAAAGCGAGGCGTCGCGCCGCGCTTTCCCCCTTGCTTTCGCAGGGAAAAGACAAGCCCTCATGGATTCTGCCGGATAAAATCCGGCGCGCGTCATTTGATCGCGATGGCGGATACCGTCAGCGCCGAAAAATAGAAATCCGGCTTCAGGAACATTTCCTCCATCTTGTCCAAATTGGCCAGCATGCGCTCGTGGTCCTCGATAAACTGGGGGTTATCCGGCTCGCGCTCGACGGCCTTGCGCGTGTAGCTTTGCCGGAAATCAAAATAATAGTGGAAAAAGTCGATGCGCTCCTCGGAGTCCATCTCGGTGGTGTCGTCGAACTGATAGCGGATCTTGATGTCCGAAAAGCCGATGCCGCGCAGCCACGGGAAGAATTTGCGGCCGTGATAGCGGTCGCTGACGCTGGCCTGGCGCAGGCAGTCGGCCAGGATCTCCTCCACCAGCCCGCCGTCGTCATAGGCCATCATGCCGCCGTCGTCCACACCGCGGATGATGATGGCGCCGCCCTTGCGCAGATATTTGCGCAGCTTCATCAAAAGGCGCACGGGATTTTTCAGATGATGCAGCGTCAGCGCGGAGAAAATGACGTCGAAGGCGTCGATGCCCTCCTCCTCCATCATATCCTCGAGGTCATCCTCGAAATCGCGCGATTCCAAATCGATATGGTGATAATGGAACATGCCGTGGTCCTCGGCGCGCACCTTTTCGATCAGCGTCTCGTTGCGGTCGAGGCCGATCACCTTTTCAAAGCCGAATTCCGGCTTGAAGCGGATCTCGGTGACATAGCCGTCCGCGCAGCCGATGTCCAGCCCGATCAGCCCCTCCCTGCGGCCAATGCGTTCCACCGCGTAGGCGAACGATTCGGCGTCGTGCTTTTCGGAGTAGGCCGCCTGCCGCTTCAGACGTCGGCGCTCTAACTTGATGGAGGGGTCGTAGCCGGAATGGATCTCCTTCTTCATGTGCTTATACGCGCTCTCGGCAAGCTTTTCCTCCGCCTTCACCTCGCCGCCGGGCTGGAACGCGCTCTCGACGCTCTTGCTCATGTCCTTATAGCCGATGAAGCTGAGCCAGTTCAGCAGGCAGTCGTACACCAGCTGCGCCTCGGACTGCGTGACATCCTCCTCCATTGAGGACTGCTCGTGCGTCAGGCGGTTGCGCAGCTCGACGATATAGTCCAGCGAGATCGAGCGGATTATGCCCATATTGCTGCCGGTGTATTTGCCCCAGCGCTCCAGCAGGCGGGTGCGGTTGTACAGGCCGACCAGCTCGCCGAAACCAAAGCGCGTATAGCTTTTTGTTCCCTTGCCGATCTTCGCCTCGCCGTCCATCAGGGCGGTGCGGTCCTCGATCGGCAGCTCGCTGAGCGCCTGCTTGTAGATGCGCTTGAGGATCTCCTCCAAAATCGCGCACGATTCCTTGACGGCGGAATCGTAATAGCCCTTTTGCAGAAAATGCTTGATCTTTTCCAGCTGGTCGCCCTTGATGATTGTCTCCATAGACATGCTCCCCTCCGCGCTGTTTTCTGTCTAACAGTATACCATATAAATTTATTTTTTGATACTATTTTCAAAAAAACCCGTTTAATGGTATACTAAATAAAGGAATCGACAAAAAGGAGGCGGCGGAAATGGCGGTGACGCGGTTTCGCGGCAGAATATTTTACCCGGTGATGTACGAGGGGGACGCCGCCGAGGCGCTGGACAAGGCGGTTGTTCTGACCAACAAGCACAAGGAGGTCCCTGTCTTTCAGAAAAGCGGGCAGCGGTGCGAAGAAATGCGCTGGGGCGTCAGCCGCCTTTTGTGCAAAGAGGAATCGGAGCTGCGCGTCGGCCTTGTGTACGAGGCGGCGCGGCGCGAGGCGTTTTTGTGGCCGAAGAACAGCAAGGGCCTTTTCTTCTGTCCGCGCGCGGGCAAACGCGTGCCCATCGCGCTGACGGGCCTGCGCTTTCTCGTCTTTGAGACGCATGTCGCCTTTTTTGAGATGGGCTTCGAGCTGGAGGGCCTGCCGCTCGAGGACGCGATGAACGCCACCTATTATTTGTGCGAGCTGAAGGACGAGGCAAACCATTTTGAATATGAGGACCGCGTCTTTGACCCGGAAACGCGCACGGCGCGCGCCGTGCCCGCCGCCTTCACGCTCAAGGAGTGGTTTTTGAAATGCGCGGAGTATCTGCCCGGCTGCCGCAATTTTGAAAACCGGCCCCTCGCCTCGACGATCAGCAAGCCGGTGCTGTACGGCTATTATCTTTTGGATGAAATGCCGCCCGACTTCGAGCGCACCGCCTGCAACATCGCGCAGAATTACAAGCTGTCGTACAAGGGCACGCGGGACGCGTTCCACAACCATGTGCTGCAGACGTTCGACAATTCGTATTGGTGCGCCTCGTACAACGGGGCGGTGAACGTGAGCGTCGCGGTGGACGACAGTTCCACCAACAGCTTTTTTGAAACCACCTTCGCCCACAAATGGGCGACCGAATATCTGCTGTTGTTCATCGCCACGCTCCATCAGAAGTATGCCGTGCAGAAGTATTTAGACGAGCTGGGCGAACTGGCGTGCCCGCATTACGACTACGCCCTGATGAAGCGCCTTTTGCAGCAGGGCGAGGTGATGCAGGAAAAATGCACGCTGCTGAAAAACCGATGCTTTTTCCAGCTACCCAGCCATGTCGAGCATGTCAACCGCGTTTACAGCTTTTTCCAGTGGTGCATGGACATCCCCGGCTATGCCGCCAGCTTAGAGGATGAAGTGGAGAACTCCATCAGCGTGTGCAAAAGCTACGTCACGCGCATTAAGGGCATCCGGGATTACGAGCAGCAGATCCGCGGCATCCAGAACGAAATGTACATCGCGCTCCTCACAGCGTGCATCACCTGCCTGACCTTCTTCAATTCCTTCTATACGACGCTGCTGGCGCTGCTGGACGGTCGCTTCGGCGAGATCGGCGTGAGCGCCGTCGTTGTGACGGGCACGTTCCTCGCCACGATCAGCGGCGCCGTCTATAAGCTGTTCGACCAGCGCGAGAAGATCCGCGAGATTCGCTCCAAGGTCAAAAAGCTGAAGGCGCAGGCCGTCTCGCTGTAACGGCCGCGCGGCAGGGCGCGCTTTCGACAGCGTTTTCCGGAAAGAGCGCGGGCCCTCTCTTTTGGGATGGGCCCGCCGTTTGGGGCATGCGAAAAGCGCTCCCGGACAAAACAGCTTTGTCCGGGAGCGCTATTTTTATTCGTCCTTGCGCCGCACGGCCCGGGCATGCCCTCACCATCCGGCGATAGACAGACTCTCCAAATAGGCCGCGAGTTCAATGGCCATCTCCTCTGCCTCGGGGATGCGCAGGTGGCCGGGCGTCGCCGCGCCGTTGCGGCAAAAACGGTACTGCGTAACGCGGTCGTCTCCCAATGCGCGCACGGCCTTTCCGATCGCGTCGTCCCACGCCGCGCCATGCTCCAACAGCGTGGTACAGCAGACGATGCGCGCGTCCGGGTAGACCCCGCGCAGACGCAGCAAAAACGCCTGATAACGCTCCCGCCAGAACGCGGCGCGCGGCGAGTCCGGCGCCGCGCTCATATAATCTTCAGGGTGGCTGTCGTTCTGGCCGATCGCCACAATGACGGCCTGCGGCGTATAGCGGGAAAAATCCCACGCGCGCCGCCCGCCCGCCTGCGGGCTGTAACGGACGGTGTCCCACACCGATTCCATCCCGATGGCGTCCGGCTCATGGAACCAGCCCGTCCCGTCCATCAGCGCAATGCCGCCCTGCGCGATGTCATGAAGCTCGGCGTTCAGCCGGCGCGCCGTCATCCACGCGTAAGAATACCAGCTGTTGGAATATTCCCCGTTGTGCTCGGGATCGCGCCGCCCCGCATAATCCACCGCCTCGGATACCTCCCCCGCCGACACGGAGTCGCCGTATACCTCAATGCGGCGGCTCGGCCTTTCGGGCGGCTCCAGCAGCGCGCCCCCCGGCTCCAGCTCCGCTCCCAGGAAATGCAGGATATAGCACGCGTCCTGACGCTTGAACAAGAGCAGGTCATGCTCCCGGCCCTGCGCCGGACCGGCGTTCAATTCCAGCGACAGCGCCCCGCGCCTGGGCAAACGGAACGCGGACTGCCTGCCGTCCAATATACATCCTACATAGTTTTCCCAATAGAAGCCCTGATTTTCCAAATGGAGCGTCACCCGTCCGCCTGTGAAGCGCAATGCCACCGATGTACAGGGGTAGACAAAGGCCGGGCGCTCGGGGTCGCTCCAATCGACCCGGCCGGTGTAGGCCAGCCGTTTATCACTTGGATGTATCATCCCATCGAGCCTTTCTTTTCCATGCGGCAGACGCCGCGCATCCCGCGCGGCGTCTGCTTGTTCCGCGCGGGATGCGCGGCGAATCTCACATATCTCAGCCGTTGATCAGCCGCAAAAGTCCCTCTAACTGCTCCGGGCTGACCGCCCCGCCGCCGAAGCTGATCACCGCGCGCAGCGGCATATATCGGAGCATCGCAAGCGCCATTTCCTCGGAAATGGCGGCCTTGGCCACCTCGCTTTCTCCGCCGCCGCCCGCGCCGAACATGCTGTTGATTCCCTCCAGCACCGGCTGGAGCGCCGCCATCGCCCTGGGATCGTCCATGATGTCCATAAAAATGGAATCCAGCGTATAGCGGTGCGGCGGCTGAACGGTGGACTCGACCGTCACCGTGGCCGACGCCTCGATGTCGCGGGAGGATTGGCCCGCCTCGACCGTAAATTCCCCGCTCTCGACGTGCCAATCGTGCAACGCCGCGTTCCAGTAGGCGAAGGCGCGCTTGTCGAGCGTGAACGTCACGTCCCGGCTCTCGCCCGGCGCGAGCGCCACCTTCTCAAAGCCCTTCAGCTCGCGCACCGGGCGCTTGACGGTGCTCTTCTTATCGCCGACATACAGCTGCACGACCGCCTTGCCCGCGCGGCTGCCCGTATTCTTCACCGTAACGGTGACCGTCAGCGTGTCCCGGTCGGTAATCTTTTCCGCGCTCAGGCGCAGGTTCGAGCAGGCGAACGTCGTGTAGGACAGCCCGTAGCCGAACGGGAACAGCACGTCCATCTCTTTTTTGTCATAATAGCGGTAGCCCACGAACACGCCCTCGCGGTAATCGACCTCGTCGCCCTCTCCGCCGTAGAAAAGGTACGAGGGATTGTCCGCCAGCTTTTTGGGGAACGTCTCGGGCAGATGGCCGCAGGGGTTCGCGTCGCCAAACAGCAGGCGCACAGCCGCGAGACCGGCCGCCTGACCGCCTAAGTACGCCTCCAGCACGCCCTTCACCTGGTCCAACCACGGCATTTCCACCGGCGAGCCGTTGTGCAGCACGACGACCGTGTTCGGGTTCGCCGCCGCGACGGCCTCGATCAGCCGGTTCTGGCACGCGGGCAACGCCATATGGGTGCGGTCGTAGCCCTCGGATTCATACGAATCGGGCAGGCCCGCGAACACCACGGCCGCCTTGGCCGCCTTGGCGGCGGCGACGGCCTCGGCGATCATCTCGTCCGTGGCGCAGTCTCCCGCGGCGTCGTAGCCGCGCGCGTAGGTAACCCTCAATTCCCCGGCCGCATCCAGCGCGGACGTTGTTTTGAAGCTGTTGATGTGCGAGCTGCCGCCGCCCTGAAAGCGCGGCTTTTCGGCAAACTCTCCGATGAAGGCAATGTCGTCCGACTTGCTGAGCGGCAGCACGCCGTCGTTTTTCAGCAGCACCATGCACTCGGCGGCCATCTGCGCGCTCAACTCGTGGTCGGCTTCCTGATCCCACGGCGTTTCGGGCTTCGCGTTTTCCAGATAGCGGTAGTTGATCGCAAGGATGCGCTCGCACGCGCGGTCGACAACCGCCTCGTCCAGCTTGCCCGCGCGCACGGCCTCGACGATCTTCTTGTCGTTGACGCCGCCGGAGGAGGGCATTTCCAAATCCAGCCCCGCGGCCACACCGGCCACGCGATCCGACACAGCGCCCCAGTCGGACATCACATAGCCCTCGAAGCCCCATTCCCCGCGCAGCACCTCCGTGAGCAGCCACGGATTTTCCGAGGCGTAGGTGCCGTTGATGCGGTTGTACGAGCACATCACCGTCCACGGCTGCGCCTTTTTTACGGCCGTCTCAAACGGAGCGAGGTAGATTTCGCGCAGGGTGCGCTCGTCCGCATTCGAACTGGAGCTCATGCGCCGGTGCTCCTGATTGTTGGCGGCGAAATGCTTGATGGAGGTGCCGACATCCTTGCTCTGCACGCCGTTGATGTACGCGGCGGAGAGCTCGCCCGCGAGATACGGATCCTCGGAAAAATACTCAAAATTCCGCCCGCACAGCGGACTGCGCTTGATGTTCACCGCCGGGCCGAGCACAACGGCTACCTCCTCATGCTGGCAGCTCGCGCCGATCCGTTCGCCCAGCTTGCCCAGCAGCTCCCGGTCGAACGAGGCCGCGGTCGCGCAGGCGGCCGGCATGCAGACAGCCTTGATGCTGTCGTTGATGCCCAAATGATCGCCCTTCTGGTCCTGCTTGCGCAGGCCGTGCGGGCCGTCGCTGACCATCACGGAGGGCACACCGAGCCGCTCCACCGGCTTTGTGTGCCAGGAATCGAGGCCCGAGCAAAGCCCGGCCTTCTCCTCCAATGTCATTTGGGATACCAGAGCCTTGATGTCCAAAATAGCGTCACTCCTTCTCCGAAATCGCCGCGGGCGGCGCGGGCTCCGCTCCTCTTTGCCCTGCAAAGGGCGCGCCTGCCAAAGCCGCCACGGCACATTTACAGAAATTTATGATAGCATATCGCGCCGCGCAAAGGCAAGGGATTTCCGGACGGTTGGAATGGGCGGATTCACCAAATTATGCGGGATATTTTTGACGGCCTTCCCTCTCGCGCTTTGCCGCCGGTTCGTCACGGCAAGCCCGGCGCAGACTCGGTACGCCAGAACCGGAGCGGCCGCCGCGCCGGTCAGGGCTTTTGCGGGCGGCACAGCCCCGCGTTGGGACAGCCCGAGCAGCCGCACCCGCAGCCCCGGCCGCCTTTTTTCCGCTTGCGCACCCCGTTTATCACAATGGCCGCGAAGATCGCCGCGACAAGAGCCGCGATCAAAAGTGTGGTCAGGTTCATGAAAGACCATCTCCCTTTAATTCATTAGTTAGTTTATTCTAACTAATGTTAGTCTATCATAACCGTCATCTTTTGTCAAGGCTGTTTGGGACGGGACGCCCCGCCGCCTGGCAGTACATGGCGTACAGCCCGTCCAAAATCAGCGTGGGGACATGGGCAACAGCATGACGGCAGTGCGGCACGACGCAGCCCGCCGCGCCGCCCGTGGCAATGACCGTCTTGACCGGGCCGAGCTCGGCCTCAAAGCGCTCGATCATACCGTCGAGCATTCCGGCCGCGCCGAACACGACGCCGCTCTGCATGCTTTCGACCGTATTTTTGCCGATGGCGCGGCGCGGTGCCTCAGCGGCGATGCCGCCCAGCTGGCTCGCGCCGCTGATCAGCGCGTTCAAGCTGATGAAAAGGCCCGGCATGATGCTGACGCCCTGAACCGCGCCGTCCGCGTCCACCGCCGTCAGCTTGGTGGCCGTGCCCATATCAATGACAATGGCGGGCAGCGGGTATTTGATCCGCGCGGCCACAGCCCCCGCCAGCAGGTCCGCGCCGAGCTCGGCGGGATTGTCGATGCGCACCGTCACGCCCGTGGGCAGCGCCTGCGAGAGCCGCAGCGGCTCGACGCCCGCGAACAGGCGCAGCGCCCGCGCGACGGTATCGGTAATCTGCGGCACGACGCTGGACAAAATCGCGCCCTCGATGCGCTCTGCCGGCACCCGGTACAGCCGGAGAATGCCGGAAAGCTCGAGCGCGTACTGATCCGCCTCGAGGCTTTTGTCCGTAGAAATGCGCGTGCTGAATGCCAACGCGCCGTTTTCATAGCCGCCCATTACGATGTTGGTGTTGCCGATGTCAACCGTCAGAATCATGGAAAGCACTCCGTTTCTTCCGTTTCTTTTATGGTATCTCATTTACGGTATAGCGTTACGCCGCTTTCTACTATGCCTGTTCCGCGTTTCTTTGTCAAGCGCCGCACGCGTATAAAAACAGCTTGTTTTTCATATGAATGCAGTAAAAACGCCCGGGCGCGTGCCGTTCGGGCGCGTGCAAGGAGGGAAATGTACAATGTTTGTATGTACATTGCGCAGGGGCGGCCTGCGCAGGCTGGCCGTTGTGGCCATTTGCGGCGTGGTGCTGGCGGGCGCCGCGTTTACGGCGGGCGCGTTTCGAAGCGGGGATAACGCCGTCGACGCCGCCGCACAAGGAAGCCCGCTCAAGCAGCAGATTACCGGCGCGCAGGACGTAGTATCATTTTTCCAGGGCTTCGGCATCGAGGTAGACCCCACCACCGCCGAGGTCAGCACCGTCACCGTTCCGCGCAAGTGGGACGACAGCTTCAAGGCGTTCAACGACGTCATCCGGGAAAGTGGGCTGGATTTGTCCCGCGTCAAAAACAAAAAGGTCGACAAATGGGTGGTGCTGATCCCCGCGCGCACGACCGAAGCGGAAAAATCCTACGGCGTGGTGCTGGTATACAAGAATGAGCCGCGCGGCGCGTATATCCTGCAAAAGCCGTCGGGCGAGGTATTGCCGCTTCAAGCCGCTGCGCCGACCAACGCGGGACTCGCGCTGACGGATGAGGAGGTCGCCGCGAACATCGGCTTCGGCGCGGACGCGCAAGTTGACCCGAACGTACAGATCGATCCCAACGCGCCAATCGACCCGAACGCGCAGATTGACCCCAACGCGCAGATTGACCCCAACGCGCAGATTGACCCCAACGCGCAGATTGACCCCAACGCGCAGATTGATCCGAACCCCGCGCCGGACGCCGCCCCTGTCGACGCGGCGGCCCCGGCCGACGCCGGCGCGGCCGAGGTTCAGGCGGACGCCGAAGTGGCAATCGATCCGAACGGCTTTCCTACCGATTGACGTACAGCAAGCCGTTTTCCCGTTCGCCCCCCTGTCGGAGCCGCGCGCCCGCCTTTTTGGCGGCATGGGCGGCGGTTTCCGCAGGGGGGTGTTCAAACGCAAATTTTTGTGGTATACTTTATTAAATTCGATTCGTTTATGATCGGGCGATAAAACTTCCGGATGGGAGGATGCGCGATGCGTTTGGATAAGCTTGTGGCCCATGCCGCGCAGCGGAGCCGCTCGGACGCGCGCGCCGCCATCCGGCGGGGCGTCGTATGCGTGGACGGCGCGGTGTGCCGTGCGCCGGACGAGCAGGTGGACAGAAACGCAACCGTTTCGCTGGAGGGCAAGCCGCTTTGTACGAGCCCATACGTCTATCTGATGCTCGACAAGCCCAAGGGCGTGGTCAGCGCATCAACAGATCAAAACGAAGTGACGGTCGTCTCGCTGGTGCGCGGCGATTATCCCCGGCGCAGCCTGTTCCCCGCCGGCCGGTTGGACAAGACCAGCACCGGCTTTGTGCTGATAACGGACGACGGTGCGTTCGCCCATAGCATCCTCGCGCCCAAGCGCCATGTTCCCAAAACCTATGAGGTGCTGCTCGACACGCCCTTGACGGCGGAGATGATCGAGGGCTTTGCCGCGGGTGTGCGCCTTGCGGACGGCAGCGTCATGCGTCCGGCCGGGCTTGCGCCGGGCGCGGGCGGCCCGTGCAGCGCCCGCGTGGTGCTGCAGCAGGGCGTATACCATCAAATCAAGCGGATGTTCGGTGTGTACGGCGCGGGCGTGAATGAACTGCGCCGCACGGCCATCGGCGGCCTTGTGCTGGACGAGACGCTTGGTCCGGGCGGGTTCCGCCCTCTCTCCCCCGAGGAGGTCGCACGTGTCGCGGCGCGCTGTGAGGACACGCCGTAACGCGGGGGACAAGCCGCCGTTTCCCTCCTTTTTTCCGATTTTTCCCAGATTTCGCCCCGTCAAACGGACAGATTTTGTGTTTACAGGCTGTGATTTCCCAATTTATACAATAAATCCGTATTTTTTTTGTTGAAATATGTTGCATTGGCTGGAAGTATTGTGTAGAATAGAGATAAACGCGACGATGAATTGTTAAAATTCACGATTCAGATCAAAAGCGCACGCGCAGAAGGGAAAAGGGTATTATGGCCAACAGAGTGTTTCAGGGCGTTGTCTATCAAATGAAAGAAGCGGTCGACCGTACAATCGGCGTCGTCGACGAAACCGGCGCCGTGATCGCCTGTTCAGACCTGAACCTTGTCGGCGAAATGCGTGAGGGCGTTGTCGACGAACGCCTCCCGTCGGACGAGGCCTTTGTGCGGGACGGCTTCACATTTTTCCTATTCAGCGCCAACAATCATAGCTATTACGCAGTGATGGTCGAGGGGACGGACGAGGTCGCGGCGCACTACGCGGGCCTGTTAGCCGTCAGCCTGCAGACCATCAAGCAGTACCACGATGAAAAATTTGACAAGGTGAACTTCGTCAAAAACGTAGTGCTCGACAACATCCTGCCCGGCGACATCTATGCCAAAGCGCGGGAAATGCACTTTGCAACCGACGTGTCTCGCGTGGTACTGCTCATACGCGTGACCTCGGGCGCAGATATTTCGGCCTACGAAGTTGTCAACGGCCTGTTCCCGGACAAGCAGAAAGACTTCGTATTCAACATCAGCGAGAGCGACACGGTTCTTGTAAAGGAAATTAAGCGCGGCATCGACCAGCATGACATCGAAAAACTGGCTGCCAGCATCGTGGACACTCTGAGCGGCGAGCATTATATCAAATCTGTCGTGGGCATCGGCACCCCTATCGCCAATGTCAAGGATCTGGCACAAAGCTTCAAGGAGGCTCAAATCGCGCTCGAGGTGGGCAAGGTGTTCGACACCGTGCAGTACAGTGTCAGCTAAGACCATCTCGGCATCGCCCGCTTGATTTACCAGCTCCCGACCACCCTGTGCGATATGTTCCTGCGGGAGGTTTTCAAGCAGGGCGGCATCGAAAGCCTCGACAGTGAAACGCTGTTTACGATCCAGCGCTTTTTCGAGAACAATCTGAATGTGTCGGAGACAAGCCGCGGGCTGTTTGTCCACCGCAACACGCTGGTGTACCGGCTGGAGAAAATCAAAAAGCTGACCGGCCTTGATCTGCGCGAATTCGACGATGCCATCGTGTTCAAAGTGGCGCTGATGGTGAAAAAATATCTCAGCGCCATGCCCGCGAAATATTAAATGTGTGCCATGACTGTTGAGAAACGGAGCGGACGCCGCCTTTCAAGCAGTCCGGCAGGCGGCGGGCTGTCTTGGGCATGGTGCCGGATCGGGCAAAGACCCGTCCCGCGTGGCTTCGGGGCAGCCTGACGAATGCCGGACGCGCGGCACCATGCCCCGGCGAGCCGTGCCTGTCAAAGACCACCCGCGCCACCAAGTCGAGAACCCTATTTCTTATAGGAGAACAACATGCCAACGACCGATATGATCCGTTTTGAAAATGTAAAAAAGGTCTACACCGGGATTGAATCCAAAAGCGCGGACATTGTCGCGCTGCACAATGTAAACCTCTCTATTCAAAAGGGAGAGTTTGTATTCGTGCTCGGCCATTCCGGCGCGGGGAAAAGTACCTTTCTGAAGCTGATCCTGCGCGAGGAAAAGGCGACGGAGGGCCGGGTGTTCGTCAACGGGCGCGACCTCTCGAAGATCCGCCAGCGCGACATCCCCTACCTGCGGCGCGGCCTTGGTGTCGTGTTTCAGGATTTCCGCCTGATCCCCTCGATGACCGCCTATGAAAACGTCGCTTTCGCCATGCGCGTGACAAACATTCCCGAGCGGCAGATCAAGCGGCGCGTGCCCTATGTGCTCAGCCTTGTGGGGCTGTCGGGCAAGGCGCACAGTCTGCCGCAGGAGTTGTCCGGCGGCGAGCAGCAGCGCATCGCGCTGGCGCGCGCGCTGGTTCACTCGCCGCCCATCATTATCGCGGACGAGCCCACCGGCAACATCGACCCGGAGCTGTCCGTCGAAATTATGGAACTTTTGCAAGCCATCAACAGCCTCGGCACCACAATCGTGGTTGTGACGCACGAGCATGACCTCGCCGCGCGCTTCAAAAAGCGCACGATTCTGATCGACCACGGCGAGGTGGTGGACGACGGCGTCAGCCCCTACGGGAAGGAGGCTGCCTATTTATGAGGCTATCCAGCTTCAAATACTTAGTGCGCCAGGGCTGGCACAGCATGGTGTCAAACCGGCTGATGACGCTGGCCTCAATCGGCGTGCTGGTGGCCTGCCTGATGATTACAGGCGTGGCCGTGCTGCTGAGCGTCAACGTGGGCAGCTATGTCGACTATTTGGAAACATTCAACGAAATCGAATTTTTTATTGATGATTCCGCGCCCGCCGACGTAGTGGAAAATCTGAAGCTCCAGCTTCCGCTCGCGCAGAACGTAGCTTTCTGCGAATACATTTCCAAGGCCGCAGCCGTCGAGGATATGCGCGGCTGGCTGGGCGAAAACGGCGACGTGATGAACGACTACGCCGGCGAGGGCAACGAGCAGAACCCGCTGCCCGCCTCGTTCCGCATTTCGCTGACGGATGTGTCGGATATGGCGAACACTGTGCAGCGGCTGCAGTCAATGGGCGCCTACGCCGTTCCGGCGCAGGACGGCACCGCCGTCACCTACAACGCGTTTTACCGCATCAACTCCCCGACCGAGCTGTCCAGCACGCTGGTCAATCTGCGGCGTATCGTCAGCTATGTCGGCTGGGGGCTTGTAATTGTTCTGGGCGTCGTGAGCGTGGTGGTCATCAGCAATACTATCCGCCTGACGGTTTTCGCACGGCGCAAGGAAATCAACATCATGAAATTTGTCGGCGCGACCAACGCGTTTATTCGTCTTCCCTTTTTTGTGGAAGGTATGACGGTGGGCGCGATTTCGGCACTTTTGGCCACGGGCATCGTGGGCGGCGCGTACTACGGGCTGGAGCAGGCCCTGCTCCAGCCGGATGCGCTGTGGCTCAGCGAGTTCACCCGCTGCATGCTGCCGTTCTTCGAGATCATCGGCCCACTGGCAGGCGGATTTCTGCTGTTCGGCATATCCATCGGCGGCATTGGCTGCGCGTCAAGCATCCGGAAGCATCTGAAGGTATAGCGTCGCGCATGACAGCTATACCTATCTATGAAATCTATGAAAAGGAATCGATTCATGGAAAAACATAAAAAGGCCGTGCGCATCGTCTGTTTGGTGCTGGCTGCGCTGATGATTCTTTCTCTCGGCGCGCCGGTGTTGTTCGCTTACGCGGAAACGCCCGCGGAGCGGCTGGAGCGGCTGCGCCAGGAATTGGACGATCTGAAGGCGGAAACTGAGCAAATCGAGCATAATAAGGAAAAGGCTGAGCAGACCAAGCAGTATTATCAGGCGCAGGCCAACAACCTGAAGGCGCAGATGGTGGCCCTCAAGGAGGAAATTGAGGCGCAAATTGTCAGCATCAACCTCAAAAACGCCGAGATCGCTGAAAAGGCCGCCAGCGTGCTCTACCAAAAAGAAATGTTCGAGCAGCGGCTCAAGAGCATGTATGAGCTGAGCCGCCAATCTAATCTCGCCATTTTGTTCGGCATCGAGGATCTCTCCCAGATGCTACGCTTCAGCGAAAATTTGCAGCAGATCACCCAGCGCGACACGGAGCTCGTGCGCTGTCTGCGCGCCGAGCAGGCAGCGCTGGAGGAACAGCGCGCCGAGCTGGACGCGCAGCTTGCCGTCCTGTCCGACCATGAACAGGAACTGACGGATACCGCCGTGGCCTACTCTAACGCCATCCAGCAGGCGGACGCCGCCATCACCGCCGCCGAGGCGGACTTGATCGCGAAGGACGAGGAGGAAAAGGAGCTGCGCGAGCTGTACGCCCAGGCCCAAAAGGAATGGGAGTCCTGGGCGCGCGCTGAGCAGGTGGATTTCGAGTTTGACGGCGTGTTTAGCTGGCCGCTCCCCGGCTATTATAATCTGACATCGGATTTCGGCACCACACGCGTGATCTATGGCGTGAAGGATGTGCATCGCGGCATGGACATCCCCGCCCCGGCGGGCACGCGCATCTACGCGGCGGCGGACGGCACCGTCAGCACTAACAATCACTGGAGCTACGGCATCTCGGTGAAACTCTCCCACGGAAACGGTGTCGCCACAATTTATGGCCACATGATCGAGCGCGCAGTAAACAACGGCGATTATGTCTCTAAGGGGCAGCTGATCGGCTATGTCGGCAGCACCGGGCGCAGCACGGGCAACCATCTGCATTTTGAGGTAAACGTGAACAACACGCCTGTGAGCGCGTGGCCGTACCTGAAAAAGGACGCGTAAGCGGCGTTCCGTATGGAACGCGCGGCGCGTCCAATCCTGCGCGGCGGCAGGCTTGCTCCTGCCGGACCGCGGCGCAAGGGAAAGTGAGAAAGGCAAATGAACAAAAAGATCACGGTTAATGTGGCGCTGGCAATCGCCATTATCGCTATGACGGTGACGTTTGTTGTCACCATGATCTTCAGCATGCAGATTTTCAACCGCATGATTAACGTGCGCGAAAAAGAGGTCATGTACAACAAGCTGTCCGAGATGGACAAAAACGCGCGGGAAAACTATTACGGCGAGATCGTCAACGACACGCTGTACGACTATATCGCGGCGGGCTATGTGGCCGGCATGGGCGATGCTGATGCGCGCTATTACACCGCACGCCAGTATTTGGAATACCTGAATCTGCAAAACGGCGTGCTGATGGGCATCGGGGCAGACGTGACAAAGGACGCGAGCGGCTATGCACGCATTACCCGCGTCTACGCCAACAGCCCTGCGGCGGAATTCGGCCTGACGGAGAATACGTTTATCACTCAGATTGGAGATACCGACGTGCGCACGCTGGCGCTCGCGCAGATCAACAGTCAGCTATTGGGTGAATCCGGCACCACCATCGCCCTGCACGTGGTAAACGCCACGGGCGAGGACGCGCGCGTCGTCGAACTGCAGCGCCGCGAATATGAAATCCCGTCCGTGGACGCGCAGCTCATGCAGGATGGCCGGACAGGCTATATCCGCATCAGCACGTTCAACACGCGCACCGCCGATGAGCTAAAGGCGTTCCTCGACGAATGGCAGGCGGGGAATACCACGCCGGACGGCCTTGTGTTCGACCTGCGCGATACGGTGGACGGCAGCCTGAATGGCGCGATCCGCGTGATCGACTACCTATGCCCCGTCGGCACAATCGCGAGCCAGCAGAACAAGGACGGAACCGTTACGACGCTTGAAACCTCGGACGTCAGCGAGGTGGAGCTTCCGATGGTGGCTCTTGTCAACGGCAATACCTCCTACGCGGCAGAGCTGTTCGCCACCTCGATTCGTGAATTTGAAAAAGGGCGCATTGTCGGCGCGCGCACGGCGGGCAAGGGCACAATTCAATGCCGCCCCGTGGCGCTGTCGGACGGCTCGGCCTTTTCGTATACAGTCGGCTTGCTGCTGAGCAAGGGCGGAGCCTCCTTCAACGGCACGGGCGTCGCGCCGGACGTCGAGGCGCTTCTGACCGCCGAGGAGGAAGCTAACGCCTACAGCTTCACGGTCGAAACGGATCCGCAGATCCGCCGCGCGTTTGAGGCGCTGGACACGATGATCGGCCGCAATGAAATCGAACTGAACCGTACGCCGTCTCAGGATGGCGAATCCTCCGCGCCCGCGTCCTCCGGCGGATCGGATTCTTCCGCCGGAAGCACGGACGCCGGAAGCAGCGCAGATACAAACCCGAGCGGGGATTCAGGCAACGCCTCTTCCCTGCCTGAACCGGAGGTATGAGCGCACCCATAAGCGCGGAGCCGCCCAAAAGGCTGACAGACATTTCCACCGTCAAGGCACTTTGCCAAAAGCATCATTTTTCCCTGTCCAAGGGCTTGGGGCAAAATTTTATCGTCAACCCGGGCATTTGTCCCAAAATTGTTGACGCTGCCGGGATCGACGGCAGCTTCGGTGTGCTGGAAATCGGCCCCGGCTTCGGTGTGCTGACGCGGGAGCTGGCCCGCCACGCGGGAAAGGTGGTAGCTGTCGAGGTGGACCCCCGCCTGCCTCCTCTGCTGGCTGAAACACTGGCAGGGCTTGATAATGTCACCGTAATCGAGGGGGACGCGATGCGGCTGGAGCTTGCGCCGCTGCTGCACGCGCATTTTCCTGGCATGCGCGTGGCGGTATGCGCCAATCTGCCGTATTATATCACCAGCCCGATTTTGATGCGTCTGTTAGAGCAGCGCTTGCCCATCGAGCAGATTACCGTGATGGTGCAGAAGGAGGCCGCCGAGCGGCTGACCGCCGCGCCCGGCACCCGTTTGGCGGGCGCGATTACCTATGCGGTACGCTATTACGCCGAGCCGCGCATGCTATTCACCGTGCAGCCGGGCAGCTTTTTCCCGCCGCCCAAGGTAACGAGTGCCGTGATCCAGCTGCGTTTGCACGACAAGCCGCCGGTTTCGCCGCAAAGCGAGGATGTGTTGTTTCGAACCATCCGCGCGGCATTCGGCCAGCGGCGCAAGACGGCGGCTAACGCGGTCAGCGCCGGGCTGGGCATTCCTAAGGCCGCGGTGCTTGACGCCCTGAAAGCGGCCGGACTCGACATCGCGGCGCGTCCCGAGCAGCTAACGCTGCCCGATTACGCCGCGCTCTCCGACGCGCTGGACCGGGAGAGCCTTTCATAAGTGTTCCGATCCCCTCGCTGCTCTGCCCCGGCAAGCCGTCCCAAGGCGGCGGGCGAAACCATCAAATATAAAATTCAAACCACCGCTGAATACCTTAAAAGGCCTTTCGCGGTGGTTTGTGTTATAGCCCACGTTCAAGGACCGAGCCTTTTTGTTTTAAGAAACGGAAACCTCATTTTCTTAAGGAAGCTTTCCTTTGCTTTGCTTTGCGGTGGAGAGGCCCGAAAGCACCGTCGGCACATAGCTCCTTGCCCTGCGATGCCCAATCCTGCGGATTGACGGAGCAAAGCCTCCTGTGGAAAGCGTAAGCCTTGCCCTCCGGCAGCTGAAAAACAGGCCGGAATGGGCGGAGCTGCAATAAAACAAAATCTTCACGGGCAGCTCCATATGAAAGCAAAGCCGCGGCTATTCTAAATGGAAAAGCGCCTTTTCATAATCCTTTACAAAATACCGCAGACGGATCCTCCCCTTTTGCATGACCGTATGCCCCTCCGCCTCTAATTTCTCCCTCTGCGCCTCGATGCCGCCCGGATATTTGGAGTTCAACTCCCCGTTTGCCTTCAGCGTCCTCCAAAAAGGCGTTTTTCGGTCGGCGCGCTGCTCGCTTGCCCACGCGGCGATGGATACAAAAATGCCCGCCGTGATAGGCTCGGTGAAATCTGCCCCGTTTTGTTCTGCGAAATAGGCGCGAATTTCCCCCACGGTAATCAGCCTGCCATAGGGAATACGCTTCATTACACGGTCATAATCAAGCGGCGGCGCAAAATACATCCGGTTCCCGCCGTATTTTTCAATGCTTTTTTCGTCCGTGATGATCTGAAGCTTGGGCATGTCCTTGCTGTCCTTGAGCATCGCATTGAAGTCCTTCTTGTCCTCGTTTGCCATTGCGATCGCCTCCTGTTTAAGTAACCACTGACTAAATCGCCGCGCCTTGAAAAGTACCACTTTTTGAGCATGTCGATTATTTTTGTTGAAAAATCTTAAAATATTGCAAAATTCTTAGCGGCTGTGCCGCTTTAGAATTTTGGCATCTCCCTTGCGGGGACACCAAATATTTTGACATCAACAGGCGGACTGCACCCGCACTGCGTCCGCAGATGCGTTTCAGAGCCGGGCCGAGCGGAGCGAGGCTCTTAGCGCGGAGATGGCACGCCCAGAGGCCAACCGCCGCACAGCGGCGGCTTTTAAGCCGATGGAAAATTTGCTCGACGATCTGCGACCCCGCATCTTCTTGCGGGGAAGTATCGGCCGCGCGTTCCAAACGCGGCCGATGACACGTCAACTTAATCAGTGTTTACTTGAAGGGTACCATTTTTATTTTCCTTTTGCAATGAGACGGTTTTCAAAATCCAATCTTTTTTCACCGCTTTTCCGCGCTTCCCTCGGTGCCGCCTATTTTTGGGGGAAACGTTCATTTTTCGCCGGATATTGACCGCGCGGCGCGGGTTTACTATAATTATAACATACTCAATACTCAGACCCTTGAAACAGCCGGACGCCGGTTCACGCTTGGAGGAAGCCGTATGAACAAATTTTTACAGCTAAAAAAATCGAACTGCAAAAACTGCTATAAGTGCATCCGCAACTGCCCGGTGAAAAGCATCAAATTCGCCGACGGCCACGCGAATATCATCCCCGACGAATGTATTTTGTGCGGGCGCTGCTTTGTGGGCTGCCCGCAGGACGCAAAGCAAATCCGCGACGACGTCCCGCGCGTCAAAGACCTCATTGCCTCCGGCAAACGCGTTGTGGCCAGCATCGCGCCCTCGTTCATCGCCGAATTCCCCTTGACGGATTTTGACGCGATGAAAGCCGCGCTGATGGCGCTCGGCTTTTCCGACGCGGAGGAAACGGCAATTGGCGCGACCATCGTCAAGCGTGAATACGAGCGCATGATCGCGTCCGGCGAGCACGACGTCATTATTTCATCCTGCTGCCACAGTGTAAACGCGCTGATCCAAAAATATTATCCCTCCGTACTGCCGTATTTAGCGGGCGTGCTGTCGCCGATGCTCGCGCACTGCCGCCTGATCAAGCAGGCGGATCCGGACGCCGCCGCCGTGTTCATCGGGCCGTGCATTTCCAAGAAAGAGGAGGCCGAGCTGTACGGCGAATGCGATGCCGTATTGACCTATGAGGAGCTGGAGGCATGGATGAACGAGGCGGGCGTCGTGCCCGAGGGCGGCGGGGCCGCAGACGAGGGCAAGCGCGGGCGCTTCTTTCCTATTAAGGGCGGCGTCATCAAGAGCATGCACACGGAAAATACCGATTTTACTTATTTGGCCGTGGACGGCGTGCAGAACTGCATCGCCGCCATCCATGAAATCGAATCCGGCGCGCTGCATCATTGCTTCATCGAAATGAACGCCTGCGAGGGCGCGTGCATCAACGGCCCGGCCATCAGCCATCACCACAAGCCGCTGCTGAGCGGCGAGGTGAAGGTCGTTCACTTCGCGGGCGACGCGGAATTCCCCGTCGAGCCGCCCGCCGCGCTGGAAAAGCAGATGCCGTATCTCGGCACGCATGAGCGCATCCCGGGAGAAGCGGCAATCCGCGAGATCCTCGCCAAAATGGGCAAGACTGCGCCCGAGCACGAGCTGAACTGCGGCAGCTGCGGTTATCCCACCTGCCGTGACAAAGCCATCGCCGTCTATCAGGGCAAGGCCGATCTGTCGATGTGCCTGCCGTTCCTGAAGGAAAAGGCAGAGAGCTTTTCCAGCCAGATCATCAACAATACGCCGAACGCCATTTTTGTACTGGACGAGGAGCTGTGCGTCCAGCAGGTCAACAAGGCGGCCTGTACCTTTTTCCGTCTGAAATCCCCAAGCGATATTCTTAGCCAGCCCATCGTCCAGCTTCTGAACCCGGCCGATTATTTGAATGTAATGTCCACCGGCATCCCTGTGCGGGAACGGCGGCGCGAGCTGCCCGAGTATGGGCGCTGGGTTTCGGAAACCATCCTCTACGATAAGGAATACCACATTTTGTTCAGCATCATGCGCGACGTCACCGCCGAGGAAACGCGCCGCAGCGAATATGTTGAAATGTGCGACAGAACCGTGTCCGTCACCAACGGCGTAATCGAAAAGCAGATGCGCGTCGTTCAGGAAATCGCCTCGCTTTTGGGTGAGACGACGGCCGAGACAAAAATCGCGCTGACACAGCTAAAGGACACGCTGCAAAGCACGGGAAAGGACTGAACGCCATGCGTCTGTTTACGGAGACGGGATTTATCAGCTTGAACCATGTAGGCGAACAGCTTTGCGGCGACCGCGTCGAGGTCATCCGCGAGGATGACAAAACGCTGACGATGGTGCTGGCGGACGGCCTTGGCAGCGGTGTGAAAGCGAATATTCTCTCCACGCTGACGAGCAAAATCCTTTGCACGATGATCGCGGGCGGCATGTCCGTTGAGGATTGCGTCGACACCATCATCAAGACACTGCCCGTGTGCAGCGTGCGGCAGGTGGCGTATTCCACCTTCACAATTTTGCGCATCACGGACGCCGCCCATGCCGAGCTGATCCAATTTGACAATCCAAACGTAATCTTGCTGCGCGGCGGCAAAAGCGTGGAATATCTTATCGAAAGCCGTGAGATTGCCGGAAAAACCGTGCTGGAGAGCCGCATCGCCCTGCAGCCGCGCGACGTGCTGCTCGCAATGAGCGATGGCGCTATCTTTGCCGGGGACCAGCAGATCATGAACTACGGCTGGCAGCGTGACGACATCATCGCCTATTTGGAGCGGCTATACGACGAAAGCTTCTCGGCAAAGATGCTGGCCGCGCTTGTCGCGGATGAGTGCAGCCAGTTGTACGCCGGCGCGCCCGCCGACGACACCACTCTCGCCGCAGTGCGCATTCGCGAGGCTTCGACCGTAAACCTGATGATGGGCCCGCCCGCCGATCCGCGCGACTCGGATAAAATGATGAGGACCTTTTTCGGACAGGAGGGCACAAAAGTCGTCTGCGGCGGCACGACGTCGCAGTTGGCCGCCGAATATCTGCACGAGACGATCACGACCGTACAGGATCGCACCGCCGACCCGGCCATCCCGCCCATCGGACGCCTGAAGGGCGTCGACCTCGTGACCGAGGGCGTCGTTACCATGCGCCGCGCGGTGGAATACGCGAAAGCGTTTGCGGAAAACAGTGATCTAATGAATCTGTGGAATGTGCAGACGGACGGCGCGTCGCTGATCGCGCAGCGCCTTTTGGAGCAGGCCACCGAGGTGCGCTTTTTCATCGGGAAGGCCGTTAATCCCGCGCATCAGGATCCGAATCTCCCCATCGGCTTTGGCGTGAAAATCCGGCTTATTCAGGAATTGGCCGGATATTTAGAGCAGCTGGGCAAGCGCGTGAGCATCCAATATTTTTGATCCAATGCGGCTGCGCCGCAAAAAGGGAGTGAATTGTCCCTGCTGTGCGGACAGCCCCGGCTATGTGGGAAAAAGCGGCAACCCTCCTATGGGAATACCGCTTGCATTTTTTGTCAGATAAATAAGTGGGGGGGGGGCGGGAAACGTGTGGGGGTAGCCCCCCCAAAAGTAGATATAAAAAACCCCAAGAGGAAAAATTTTTATAATAAATTTGGAGTTTTTTGGCGAATC
>CANRZX010000012.1 GCA_947644575.1 uncultured Clostridia bacterium
CGAAACTGGCCCGCAATCACAACCCCCTCATTACCGCAAAAGTATGGGCGGGAAGGGGGTGAGAAAAACACCGTCTGTAAAATCAGGGGATGGAAATAAATGTATTTCGCGAAGCCGCGCTTTTTTAGGAAAAAGTATTTGCAAATTGAGCGCTTTTCCTGTACAATGAAAATGGTTAATCTTATAATACTGAAAAGAAGAGAGATGACGAAATGAAAAAATCGATCAAAACCGCGGTCTGGTTTCGCGTGGCGGCGATCTTCCTGACTATCATTATCAGCGGCGGTGTGACGATCCTTGGCATCCAAGGCATTAACAGTTATAATCAGGAGACCGCTCAGGCAAATAATATCCATACCACCGCGCTGAATGCCGAAAAGGCGCACTACAGTTGGATTGAAAACCTCAGCTCGGCCATTGGCCTTGGCACGGAATTTACGGGCAGCACCGATTATACCGCGTGTTCCCTTGGAAAATGGCTTTATGGGACCGATACCTCGGCGCTTCCGGACGCGCGTCTTGCGGACTTGATCGAGCAGATCAAGCCCCTGCATCAGGCGGTGCACGAGTCCGCCGTGGAGATTCTGTCCTTGCGCGAGACGAGCGCCGCTCTTGCGGCGACCGCCTATTTGGAGGGGACACGCGCGGACGTTGCGAAGCTTATCACCATGTTGGACGAGGTCGTCAGCATTTCCAATGATCTGGTCGAGCGCTATGAACGGGATTTAGGCATCGCGATCTTCTTTACCACAATTGTCACGATTCTGACAATCGTCCTGATTCTGATCGTCAGTTATCTTTTGATTCGCTACATTGTTTCGCATATCGTGAATCCGCTGCAAACGATCACCGTCTCGGGCAAGCAGCTCTCTGAGGGAAAGCTCAATTTCCACGTTGCTGTGAAAAATAAGGGCGATGAGATCGCTGTGCTGGCTCAGTGCCTGAATGAATCGGGCGTGACGCTTTCCCGCTACATACAGGACATTTCTGAAAAGCTGCGTGAGCTGGCGCAGGGCAACCTGACGATCCGCAACGATCTGCAATATATTGGCGATTTTGTCCAGATTCAGGATTCGATCGGCGTGATTATTGACCAGTTGAACCGCACCATGAATCAGATCGATCAGGCGTCCGTTGAGGTATCGCGCGACGCGGAGCAAATCTCCAACAGCGCGCAGACTCTTGCGCAGGGTGCGACCGAGCAGTCGGGCGAGATCGATCAGCTGATGGCCCGCCTGCGGGATGTGTCCGGTCAGATCAGTGCCAACGCGCAGGACGCGGTGCACACCAGTGAGACGACCGCCGAGGTGGCGGAGGAGATCGAAACCTGCAACCGCCAGATGCACGAGATGGCCGAGGCGATGCAGGTGATCAGCTATAATTCCGAGCAGATTGAGAATATCAACAAAACAATTTCGGACATTGCTTTCCAGACAAATATCCTCGCGCTAAATGCTGCGGTGGAGGCGGCACGCGCGGGCGCCGCGGGCAAAGGCTTCGCCGTTGTGGCCGAGGAGGTGCGCAACCTTGCATCGAAGAGCGACGAGGCGGCGAAAAACACCACCTCGCTGATCGAGCAGTCGCTGCGTTCGGTGCGTTCCGGCGTCGAGCTGATGGAAAATACGCAGAGGTCGCTTGACAGTGTGGTTGCGGGAGCGCAGACCGTGCGCGGCAAGGTGCAAAATATTTCCGATTCCTCCGCTGCTCAGAACGAGGCCATCAATGGAATCAATATGAGCATTTCCCAGATCGCGCAGGTTGTTCAGACAAATGCCGCGACCTCGGAAGAGAGCGCAGCCGCCAGCAAGGAGCTGTCTGATCAGGCCCAGCTGCTTCAGGATCTTGTCAGCCAGTTTCAGACAAAAAAAGAAACCGCCGTGCTGTAATTTCGTCAATCGATTTTGGCGGAATGAGCGAACCGAATAAAAGGAAAGAGGAGAAAAGGCAATGAGGATCGCGGTAACCTATGAAAACGGAATGGTTTTTCAGCACTTTGGGCATACGCCTGCCTTTAAGCTGTATAATGTGGAGAACGGTGCGGTCGTGTCCGGCGCTGTTGTGCCGACGGACGGCAATGGCCACGGCGCTCTTTCCGAGCTTCTCGCGGCGCAGCAGGTCGACGTGCTGATCTGCGGCGGGATCGGGGCAGGCGCGCAGTCAGCGCTCGCAGAAGCGGGCATCCGGCTCTGCGGCGGCGTCAGCGGCATGGCAGATGCCGTTGTTGACGCGCTGCTCGCAGGAACACTGTCTTATGATCCCCAAGCGAAATGCGATCACCATGAGCATGGTGAGGGAGAACACGCCTGCGGCCATGATGGCTGTGCCGGGCACACGTGCGGATAATTTTTTTCTATAGGTGAGCGGCGGCGCAGACTATTGGGCAAAGGCGTTCGGTTTACCGGTAAATTTAGCCGCGGCACGTTTCAAAACGCGCCGCGGCTTTTCTCTGTTCCCTTTATTCAGAAGGTGTATGGTACAACCGGCGATCCCAGTGAAAAAAGATCGCGGCAAGAATCATCAGTATAAGCCACGAAAGCGCATCCCAAATATCGAACAAAGGCGTATCGATCAGCCGGGACAGGCTGAAATCAACGGCGAAATGCGTGGGCATGCAAAGCAGCAGGCAGCAGGAAAGGGCAAGCAGCCTGTGCCGCACCAGCCGCCGGAAAAGCGCGAAAGCGCACCAGAAAAAAACAAGGGCGATCCCCGCCATACGGATGCCGATGGGAAGGAGAAGGGGATATTCCGGCAAAAGGAGCCGGAGGCTAAAAAGAAAGGGGAAAATCCCCAAGCTGAGAGCAATCAGGCTATATAGAATGCCTTGCGCACCGCATGCCAACAGCGGAAAGAACACGACGCCCGCAAGAATAAAGGAGAGGATTGGATAGAGTGACCATGTTAGCGCGCCGGAAATCGCCCAATCACAGATCACGCAAATAACACCGCTGATTAGAAGCAGAAGGATATAAATACGAGGCGCATATTTTTGAAAAAGCGCGCGGCGACGAGGCGTAAAAGAAGTTTTTTCCAGTACGGAAACTTTCGACGGGTCGCTCACAGAAGTGCCCGTCCCTCCTTGCAGCAGCTCTTCTACCGAAACACCCAGCCGCGCCGCAAGCGGAGATAGGAGGGAGACGTCCGGACAGCTCAAGCCTCGTTCCCATTTTGACACAGCCTTATCCGTGACGTGCAGTTCTTCCGCAAGGTCTTTCTGTGTGATCCCAAGCTCCCTGCGTAGGCAGCGAATCAACTATCCCGTCTTTTTCATGTCCATCGGCGCATACCTCCTCTATCCGACCATCAATGCATGTGAAATAGATGGGCGGCGCGCAATTCGTTTTAATTTTCTGCGATGTAACCAACACACTTGAAAACAAGTATTGCGTTTTCAAGCGGCGTGCAAAGCGCTCCGCTTGTGGAGCGCATACGCCGACTATGGGTTTAACAGAAAAGCGCCAGCGGCGATTCCCTCGCGGTACAGAATACCACGCCTCAAAATTACTTATTTTCGTGTTTGTTATTTATACGGCGTCAGGCAAAAAAACACAATCGACTGGTGGTCGAGTCATAAATATCCCCCCGGCATTCCGGGCGGTTCCATAAGAAAACAAAGCCACTGCGGCCTTTAGGCGGCGCGTGCCTTTGAGGTGCTTTGTTTTCTTATCCCGCCGCCCTCTTGCCGGGGGGGTATTTATGAGACAATAATCAAGCCGCCGCAGCTTCTTCCCGCGCGATGCGTTTGCGCCAGCTGCCAAAGCGATAGACAATCAGGGTAATCACCGCGCCCAGCGTCCAAGAAACAAGGAGCGAGATAAAGGTGGACTCCGGCCGTCCGGTGGGGTATGCTTCGCTGCGCGTAAAGTAAGCGATGCCATAGGCCACGGGAACACGCAGCACCACTGTGGTGATAATGGAGATCCACATAGGGGTAATGGTATCGCCCGCGCCGCGCATCACACCGGAGAGGCACTGGGTAACAGACATGGCAATATAGCCGAACGCGAGGATGGACATCATGCGCATGCCCAGCACGACAAGCTCCTCCGTCTCCGTAAATACGCTCATCAGCGGATGGCCGAACAGCAAAATCATGCCCGTCAGCACCGCCGAAACGCCGACGGCGATAGCTGTGCCCTGAAGCGCGCCCTTGCGCACCCGATCAAGTCTGCGCGCGCCGATATTTTGGCCGGTATAGGTCGTCATGGTCTGGCCGAAGGTGAAGTTCGGCATCATCGCAAAGCCGTCCACGCGCATAACAATTACGTTGCACGCAATCACGAGCTCGCCGAAGCTATTGGTCAGCGATTGGACCACGAGCATGGCCAGCGAAAAGATCGCCTGCGTAATGCCGGAGGGGATGCCGATACGGATGATGTTGGCGATGGGCACGGCGCGTGGCCGCAGATAGGACAGACGCATATCGAAGATGTCGCGCATGCGCATCATTTTCCATAGGCAAAGCAGAGCGGAAATTGCCTGCGACAGCACTGTGGCCAGCGCAACGCCCGCGACACCCATCCGGAAGCCGGCTACGAACCAGAGGTCAAGGCCGACATTCAGCCCGGCGGCGACCAGCAGAAACAGCAGCGCGGAAAGGCTGTCGCCCATGCCACGCAGCACGCCCGAAAGAATGTTGTAATAGGCACAGCCCGCGACGCCGATGAAAAGGATATTCAGATAGCTGGCGCACCAATCCAAAATGGATTCCGGCGTGCTGAGCAGAACCAGAAGGGGATGTGTCACGAGAAGGCCGATGACGGTCGTTGACAGAGAGACAAGGGCGGACAGCGTGATGCAGTTCCCGATCACAACGGAAAGCTGCTCGCGATCCTTCGCGCCATAGCGCTGGGCGACCAAAATGCCGACGCCGGTCGAAACGCCCACGAACAGCGCGAGCAGCAGGTTTAGAATAGGCGACGCGCTGCCGACGGCGGCCAGCGCGTTATCGCCCACATAACGGCCCACAATAATGGAATCCGCCGTATTGTAAAGCTGCTGGGCCAAATTGCCGATCAGCATAGGTACGGCGAATTCGAGGATACGCTTCCACGGTGCGCCCTGCGTCATGTCATGCGCGGAAAAAAGCTGGCGAATTTTCGCGGAAAATGAACGCTCCTGCATGAGTTAAGTTCATCCTTTCCGGTTATAGGATCAGCCCGGCCAAGCGCGCGGGCCCTGCACACGCTTTGCTTTCTTACGCTCGTCGCCTCTGTATCCATAACCTTTTTGTTTTACTTATCGCGTATATTGTATACACTACCAATATATCATTTTAGTGAATAAACACGGTTTTGTCTATGGAGAATCCTGCGAAAAGACAGCTTTGGGCATAGCTTTTCTTGCGTATTTTGACAGCATAAAACAAGAAACGCAATCAAAAAAGCGGCCTAACCGATTTGCGAAAGCAAAGCTGCCTTCGCGCACGGTCAAAACCGCCGCTGGCCACAGTCATGCCGAAAAGTGGCTCTTTACGGCATGGAGTGGATCAGATATTGATATGCCTTATCTAAAAATGAAAAGTCGGTTGCGTCCTTGTAATATTCCTCGATGGCGTCATGACAGGCTTTGGCTTCTTGCAGAACGCGGGCAGCCTGCGCGAACAGTTCCCCGGACGCTTTTTTGTTAAATCGTAGCCGTTGACGGCGCAGCCGCAGGCCGTCCGCGCTGCAAAAGCGTGTACAGTGGATGGTGCGCTGCCCTGGCAAAGAGATGGGATGGTAAGAATTGCTTGTGGCAAAGCAAAGCCGCAAGGCGGGGACAAAAAGATGCTCCAGCTTTTCGTAAGGGCTCATGGGGCAGTAGCAGCTAATGATGGCGTGGCCGCGCTCCAGCGCGAGGCCGCGCAGCGCGTACAAAAGCGTTCGGCTCGCAGCGCCGGGATCGTCGTCCAGCACTACTACGGTGTCGGCAAGCTTTTCGATTGTTTCTCGATAGAATACAAGCCCGCTCGGAGTCAGCGCGCTCAGCAGGCGGATGTCCTCGTGTCCCGGCCCGTCTGCCTGCGGAAGGTACCGGCGCGCGAGTGTGCCGGCAAAGGCGCGCGCCTTTGCGGTATCCGTGCAGGACAGCGCGATGCGCATGCTGTCCTGAAGCAGGCTGCCCGCGGCGGTCACATAGCGCGTGGCGCGCTCTGTCAGCGCCTTGTGCTTCTGGAACAGCAAGAGAATCGGCTCTTGATTTTGCCGCAGTTTTTGCGGATCGACCGCGCGGTAAAGCGAGACAATATCCTCGAATACAATGGGATACGCGGGCTCCAGCACATGGGGCGGCGTGGCGTCCACGGCGGAAAAGCCGCGCGCGGCGCATATCACGCCGTCGAGAGAGTCCGGATCGGCCGAGCAGTGAATCAGCTCCACCGTTTCTCCCTGCTGCTCAAGATAATCGGCCACGCGGCGCAGCAGCGTTGATTTGCCGCAGCCGGGCCCGGCCTTGAGCAGCGCGGGGGATTGCTTGACATCCTTGACAAGCTGCGGATAGTAGCTTGCGAAACCGGTGGGGGACAGGGCCCCTAAGAAAAAGTCTAATTCCCGCTGTTGCATATGCATACACCCCTTTGCCTCATTCTATGAAAAAGACGGGAAAATGACACAAAGGAATGGGAAAACAGCGGCAAACGAAAAAAAGAAGCCGCGCCTGTCAAAAGCCTTGACGGCTGCGGCCTTTCGGATTGCGTGGAAATATTATAAGATGCCTATGCCGGCGGGTGTTTTTCGTACAGCTTTATGGGCAGGTGCAGCGGGGGGGGGGCAGGAGCGCGGCTGGGCCGGTGCGGGAGAGCCGAACACCTGTTCATGCAAGCGGCGGCCGGTCGGCGTGGCGGCGAGACCGCCCTCGGCTGTTTCCCGCAGAGCCTGGGGCATCGCGTCGCCTACGCGCTTCATGGCCAAAATGGCCTCATCCGCCGGGATGGGGCTTTCAATGCCTGCCAACGCCAACTGCGCCGCCACCAGCGCGCCCGCCACGCCGGCCGCGTTGCGGTGAATGCAGGGAATTTCGACCAATCCGGCGACTGGGTCGCAGACAAGCCCCAACACATTGCCCAGCGCGATGGAGACCGCGTGACCCAGCTGCTTTGGCGTTCCGCCGCACAACTCGACCAACGCGGCGGCGGCCATCGCCGCCGCGCTGCCGCATTCGGCCTGACAGCCGCCCTGTGCGCCGGAGATCGAGGCGTTATTCGCGATCACCATTCCGACGGCCGACGCGGTGAACAGTGAAAGCACACAGTCGCGCTCCGCAAGCCCGCGCGCCGCCTGAAGCGAGAGCACCGCGGCGGGCAGGATGCCGCACGAGCCCGCGGTGGGCGCGGCGACAATACGCCCCATCGCGGCGTTCCATTCGCTGACGGCCAGCGCGCGGGTGACCGCGTCGGTGAACACGCCGCCGCACAGATCGCTTCCGCTCTGGCGCGCCTGTTCCATCCGCCAGGCGTCCCCGCCCGAAAGACCGCTGGCTGAGCGCACGCCCGGCGCCGTGCCAAACCGCACCGCGGCGGCCATTACGGCGTAGTTTTGCCGCATTGTTTCATAGAGGGCTTCCTCGCTTTGCTCGAGCTGCCGGGCCTGCTGACGAAGCACCAGCGCGGAAACGGGCTCCCCGCTTTCCTGTGCCGCCTCGATCAGCGAGGAAAGAGCGTGGTAGTTCAGTTCCATAGGTCTCCTTTCACGAGCGGCAGGGCCGCGTCTCCGGGGCTTCCTCCAGCATTTCGGCAATTACGCCGCCGCCCCGCACAAGTTCTCCGTCATACAACACCGCGGCTTGTCCCGGGGCGGGGGCGCGCTGCGGCTCGTCAAAGCACAGCGTCAGTAGGCCGTTTTCAACCGACTGCACCGCGCAGGGGGCCGCCGCCGCGCGGCTGCGGACCTTGACGCCGTACCGCTGGCCGGGCGCAAACGGTTTCCCGTCCGTCCGCGCGGCATCTGTGAGCACGATTCCGGTGAAAAACTCATCACCGCCGCGCGCCAATTCAATATTTCCGTCCGGGCGGATGCGCCGCACAAACAGGGGGCTGCCATACGCGATATTCAGGCCCCTGCGCTGGCCGACCGTATAATGCCACGCGCCTTGATGCACGCCGAGATCCTCGCCGTCCGGCCCGATAAAATGTCCATGGAGAGGGACGCCGCCGCGCGCGGCAATGTAGGCGGCATAATCGCCGTCCGGGATGAAGCAGATCTCCTGGCTGTCGGGCGCGTCCGCGCTGACAAGCCCCGCCTCGGTGGCCATCGCGCGGATATCATCTTTCTCGAATTCCCCGACGGGCAGGCACAGGCGGGAGAGAATCTCCTGAGAAAGCCCGTACAGCATATAGCTTTGGTCGCGCTCGGCGCTGAGGGCGGCACGGACATAGTAAAAGCCGTTCTCCTGCTCCACGCGGGCATAGTGCCCGGTGGCGATGAAATGAATCCCAAGCCGGTCGGCGACGCGCGCCAGCGCCGCAAATTTGACGCCGGGGTTGCACAAAACGCAGGGGTTCGGCGTGCGTCCCGCGCAGTACTGCGCGCAGAACGGCACAATTACCTCGCGCTCGAATGCCTCCGTGCAGTCCTCGACCGTGAGTGGGACGTTCATCTGACGCGCCACAGCCCGGGCGGCCTCGACCGCCGCGTCGTGCGCGAGAGAAAAGCGGATCACCACAGCCTGCACGTCAAAGCCCTGATCGCGCAGAATCCGGATGCAGACCGAGGAATCCACGCCGCCGGAGAGCGCGACGAGAATTTTATCCTGCTCTTCAAAGGTGCCGAAGCTGCTGCCCATGCTGATTTCATCTGCCATATGAAACGCTCCTTGCTCTCGTTTTATCTGAAAATTTTGGCTTCTTCTCTGGGTATTCCACCTCATCCGTCATTTGCTTCGCAAATGCCACCTTCCCCTCAAGGGGAAGGTTGATAAGGTAATATTTTACTGCAAAGCTTCTCTTTGATGCGCGAGGTGAATTCCGATATGCCCGACGCCAAGGATTACGACCGCAATGCCAAGGAAAATATTTTTCCCATAGACGGCCAGCAGGAGAAAAGCCAAAACGGGCAGGACAGCCCCGGCGACGGGGACGCCCAAAAAGCTGCGGTAAAAATCACGTATCGTTTTTTCACTGTGAAAATAGCGGATCCAATAGCCCTCATACAGCACCATCAGCGCCATCGCGCCCGCCAGCCAAAGCGTCCACGGATGCGGCGCGCCGAGGTTAAAATCGGAAAAGCTGACGCAAAGAACGCTGACGGAAACCTCTCCGGCGCGTTCCATACAAAGCAGAAGCTTGTTTTCGCGCGCGGCGTATCGGTCATAGTCTACCGGCTTGTTTTTGATCCACAAAAAATTGGGAAGGAGCAGCATGGCCAGCATCAGTGCGCCTACATAGGAAAAACCAAGGTGCATAGATAGATCCTTTCCGCGCGAATCGCTCGTTTGCTTTCATAAAAGGCAAGAGAAGATAAAATATCAGTTTCATTTTATCACAGAAAGAGGAGCCGTCAACCATAAAAAATGCGCCCGGCGGCGCAAAGGCACGCTGCCGGGCAGAAAAAAGTATGAATGGGATAGCAGATTGAAGATAAAGCCGATCCTCCAATAAAAGACGGGCGGCGCGTTCAAAGCAGCTCCCCAAATTTTCCGTACAGAAAATGGCGGTATCCCGGGTGATCCTCCGCCTGTCGGTACTCCTCGCGGGTCGTTTTTTGGAGCCATGCGTGCCATTGGGGTGAGGCTTCCTCATAGCGGCGAAGGACGATCAGGCCCTGCCGTTCCGCCTCAAGGATCGCCTCATAGGCATCTTCAATGGCCTCGCAGCCGTCGACCGGAACAGGCGCGGGGGAGAAAAAGGCGTCCCGCACGCCGGAAAGCTCCTGAAGCTCCGGCGTTTTCCGGACGCGGTAAATATAGGCGGAAACGCCCTGATAGGTGTCCCTGAACGCGTCCGGATAGTATTCCTCCAGCTGCAAAAGACCGTCCTTTGTGAAGCCGTACGGCCCCCATTTTTGATAAATTCCGGTATATTGAAACCCTGTCTCCCGGCAGTACTTTTCAATGGCGTTGCTCAGATAAACAAGGGTATTTTCCCGCTTTCGCGAAAAGTAAACGCGCGGGACGCCATGATTGGAAACGCGCGGCTCAAGCGTTGTGATCCCGGCGACGGGGGACGCGTGATAATAGAATTCCATTGCGGTCTCCCCTTTCCTGGGCCGTGCTCTGTAAATGCCTTATAAATCGCAGGAGCAGGCGTGGCAGTCTTCCTCCAATTTGCCGACAATCGGCTCCGGATCCACGCCCTGACGGCGGTAATAGTCGGCCAGCGCCGCTTTGACCGCCTGCTCGGCCAATACGCTGCAATGCAGCTTGACGGGGGGCAGGCCGTCCAGCGCCTCGACAACGGCTTTATTGGTCAGCTTCAGCGCGTCGTCGATGGATTTGCCCTTGATCATCTCCGTCGCGATGCTGGATGTCGCGATCGCCGCGCCGCAGCCGAAGGTCTTGAATTTGACGTCGGTGATGACGCTGCCGTCGATTTTCAGGAACATCTTCATAATGTCGCCGCATTTGGGGTTGCCGACCTCGCCGATGCCGTCCGCGTTCTCGATTTCCCCGACATTGCGCGGATTTGCGAAATGATCCATAACCTTTGCACTGTACATATTTTTGCCTTCTTTCCGGAAATTCACGTCATAATAATTGATTAGATAAAGGAGCCGTTTGATTCATGCCACAGCGGGCTGCGCGCCCGCACAGCGGGAACAATCTCATCCAGCGCGGCGCAAACGGCCCTCGCGTCCTCCATTGTGTTCTGCACGCCAAAGCTGATGCGCAGACTACAGTGCGCGATCTCATGCGGCAGGCCGATGGCCAGCAGAACGTGGCTGGGATCAAGGCTTCCGGATGCGCAGGCGGAGCCGGAGGACGCGCAGATGCCGCGCATATCGAGCATCAGCAGCAGGCTCTCGCCCTCGGCGGCGGTGAAGCTGGCGTTCACGTTGTTGGGCAAACGCTTGCCGCCATCCAAGGTCCCGTTGATTTTCACCTGCGGCATGCCGCGGAGATGCGTCAGAACATAATCGCGCATTTCGGCCAAATGCGTGCGCTTTTCGGAAAGGCCGTTTACGGCGATCTCCAGCGCGGCGGCAAGGCCGACGATTCCCGCCACATTTTCGGTGCCCGCGCGGCGTCCGCGCTCCTGTCCGCCGCCGTCCATGAAGTTCAGGGGGAGAATGCCCTTGCGGATATACAGCGCGCCCACGCCCTTCGGCCCGTTGAATTTATGAGCCGACAGGCTCAGCATATCGATGGGAAGCGCGTGGCAGTCGATCGGCACCGCGCCGACGGCCTGCACCGCGTCGGTGTGGAACCACACGCCGTGCCTGCGGCAGATATCGCCGATCTCCTCAATGGGCTGGATCGTGCCGATCTCGTTGTTGGCAAACATGATGGTGACAAGAGCGGTGTCCGGGCGAATCGCCGCTTCCACATCGGCGGGGGAGACAAAGCCCTCGGCGTCCACGGGTAGGTAGGTCACCTCGAAGCCCTCACGCTCGAGCGCCTGCATCGAATGCAGCACGGCGTGATGCTCGATGCTGCTGGTAATCAGATGTTTTTTGCCATGGCGGGCGAATTTGCGCGCCGTGCCCTTGATGGCCCAGTTGTCGGCCTCCGAGCCGCAGCTGGTAAAGAACAGCTCGGCGGCTTCGCAGCCAAGCGCCGCTGCCGCTTTTTCCCGGGCGGCGGCCAGCGCCGCGCCCGCCGCCGCGCCGACGGAATAGAAAATACTGGAAGGATTGCCGTACGCTTCGCAGAAATACGGCGTCATCGCGTCGAGCACAGGCTTCGACACAGGCGTCGTGGCGGCATTGTCGACATAAATTGTTCTGCTCAAAATTTCCACCTTGCCTTATCTTGTTTTCGGAAAGCCGCCGCGCCGCGCCAGATGCTTTTGGCGCGACGAGAAATAAGCCCTCCGTATGCTTTGTCGGCTGAACGGAACGGCCGACGTTGTGAACCGTTTTTATAATATACCATTTTAGTGTTGTTTGCAACAGAGATTTGAAAATTTTTTTGGAACGTCGTCAGGAATCTGTTCGGAATTTCGACGTCGTCGGCTTTTTTGCGCGCAGCGAGGAACCGCAGCAGGGAAAAGCACGGGGATATTTTGCGCGTTTCAAGATTTACTGAGACCGCGCGCCGTCCGGTACGGAAAAGACGCGAGCAAAAAGCGTCTGGACAGACGTTAAGAGGTTTGTTTATAACGTGATGCGGCCTGTACGGCCAATGCGTCGCAGCGCTCGTTTTCCGGGTGCCCTGCGTGCCCCTTGATCCAGTGGTAATGGAGCGTGTGCTCCTCGCACAGGTCCAAAAGCCGCGCCCATAAATCGCTGTTCAAGGCGGGCTTTTTATCGCTTTTTACCCATCCGCGCGCGCGCCAGCTTTTGGCCCAGCCCTTGGAAAGGCCGTCCATCACGTATTTGGAGTCGCTGTACAGGTCGATCTCGCAGGGCTCCTTCAGAAGCTCCAGCGCGCGGATTACGCCGGTCAGTTCCATCCGGTTGTTGGTTGTGTCCGCCTGCCCGCCGGAGAGCTCTTTGCAGACGTCTTTATATTTCAGTATGGCGCCCCAGCCGCCGGGGCCGGGATTGCCGCTGCATGCGCCGTCTGTATAAATTGCGATCCTTTTCATAAAGCGTTTGATCCTTTCGGAGGAATAGAATACATTATACAGACCTATTATAATGTGTACCCCGTAAAGCTGCAAGACCCGTCCGTGTTTTTGCGCGGCTAAAAAATGTGAAAGAAGCCGGCGATTATTCAATACATACAAGATAGGATGGCAAAACTTGACAATATTTATAAAGAACGGTATTATATTATAAATTGTATTTTGATTTTGCGCGGAGGGCCCGGCGCTCTCCGTATATTATGATAAAGAGGATCGGCGGGCCGACAGATAAAGCGCTTTTGCCGACGCCCGTTAAACTCATCCATACTGCGAAAGCATCCGTATGGAAGGGGTGCTTTCCTATGGTGTGCCATGCGCCTGTCTGCGGGGACTTTATCCGAATTCATTGCAAAGCAATATAAAAGATTTTCCCGAAACAGTATGGAGTCTTCTGCCCGTGAACAACGGCAGGGGCTTGTTTTCGGTGTTCGGGGAAAGGGAGGAACCGAATGGAAAATATGCAAAAAGAAACAAAGCCGCGCACGCAGAGAGCGCCGACGGCATCCACCGGCGTACGGAAAAACGGAGCGAAAGCCGCCGCACGGCAGGCTTTGCCTAAGACGGCGGCGGAGGAAAGGCCGCGCAGGGCTTATCATCCGCGCCGCCGCAGAGCGGGAGAAGCAGACGCCGGCACGCCCGCCGTTCCGGTGCGCATTATGCCGCTGGGCGGTCTCGGCGAGGTGGGAAAAAATATCACGCTGTATGAGTGCCAGGGCGATATGCTTCTGGTGGATTGCGGTATTGTATTTCCCGACAGCGATATGTTTGGCGTGGACCTCGTCATCCCTGATTTCACTTATCTTGTGCAAAATAAGGAGCATATCAAGGGTGTCGTCATCACGCACGGACACGAGGATCATATCGGCGGCCTGCCGTATCTGCTGAAGGAGATCAATCTGCCTGTGTACGCCACTCGTCTGACCATCGGCCTGATTACCAACAAGCTTGAGGAGCACGGCCTTGTGCGCAGCACCAAGCTGGTAGAGATCACGCCCCGCCGGAAATTCAGGCTGGGCTGCTTTACGGTCGAGCCGATCCACGTGAACCACTCGATTCCGGACGCGGTCGCGCTGGCTATTAGCTGTCCCGCAGGGGTGATCCTCCAGACGGGCGATTTCAAGGTTGATTATACGCCGATTTCAGGCGGGCCGACGGATCTTGTCACCATCGCGGAATATGGTGAGCGCGGCGTGCTGGCGCTGCTGTCCGACTCCACTAATGCCGAACGCCCCGGCTTCACGGCCACCGAGCAAAAGGTGGGTGCGGGAATCGAGGCGCTGTTCAGCCGCGCGGGGAAAAAGCGCGTCATCATCGCGACCTTTGCGTCGAATCTGTACCGCATCCAGCAGCTCATCGATCTTGCGGTCAAGGCGGGGCGCAAGGTGGCCGTCTCGGGGCGCAGCATGGTGAACAACACACAGATGGCGCTTGAACTGGGCTATCTGCACGCGCCGGAGAACGTGCTGATCGACATTGAGGACATCAACCATTATCCGCCGGAAAAGATCGCGCTTGTCACCACGGGCAGCCAGGGCGAGCCGCTGAGCGCGCTCTCCCGTATGGCGAGCGCCAGCCATCGGAACGTACACGTCGGGCCGAACGATTTTATCATTATCTCGGCGAATCCGATCCCCGGAAATGAAAAAATGGTCACAAAGGTTGTCAACGGCCTGCTCAAGCTTGGCGCGGAGGTCATTTATGAATCCATGTACGACGTGCATGTCTCCGGGCACGCCTGCCAGGAGGAGCAGAAGCTGATGCTGACGCTGGCGAAGCCAAAGTATTTCTTCCCTGTGCACGGGGAATACAAGCAGCTGAAAAAGCACGCGCAGACCGCCGCGGCGGTAGGCGTGCCGGAGCAGAATATTTATATCGGGGAAAACGGCGACTGCATCATTGTGTCCGCCGACGGGCTCGCGATTGGGGAGCCGGTTCCGGCCGGCGCGATTATGGTGGACGGCCTTGGCGTGGGCGATGTGGGCAATGTCGTCCTGCGGGATCGCCGACATCTCTCCGAGGACGGGTTAGTGATTGTCGCGGCCACGGTCGACGCGCGCACAGGCATGATCCTGTCCGGGCCGGAGCTTGTCTCGCGCGGGTTTGTTTATGTGCGGGAGAACGAAAAACTGATGGACGAGGCGCGCGAGCAGGTGCGCGAGGTGCTGGGCCGAACGAGCGCCGCCGATATGCGCGACCTCGGCAGTGTGCGCACGCGCATCCGGGAGGCGGCGTCCGCTTTCCTGTACCGGAAAACAAAGCGCAGTCCCATGATCCTGCCCATATTGATGGAGGTATAATGTCTAGCAGTGCCTGTTAACCTTCCTTATGGGGGAAAGGCTGACGGGGCTGTATTCCACGCTGAAAAAGCGATCATTCCCGAGCGAGGAGGCGCGCTATGAAAAAGCGTTTTGCGGCCTTTGACGCCGCCATTCTGATTCTGTCGGCAGCCTGTGTCATATTATGCGTGGCGCTGGCAATGGTAAAGCCTTTGTATCTCGCTTTCGCGGCCGGCGTTCTTTTTGTGACGGCGCTTGTGGTATGGTTGAACCTGCGGTGGTTCCGGCGCAGACTGTCGCGTTTTTTGCGCGGGATCAACAGCTCGTCCGATACCGCGCAAAACAGCTTTGCCTCGCTGAAAATGCCGGTTGCCGTGCTCTCGGGCGGCACCATCGCATGGTACAACGACGCGTTCCGCGACGACGTCATGGGCGGCGAGGACGTATGCCTGCTGCCGCTTGCGAAGGTGATCCCCGCGATCGAGCCGGGGCAGGCGCAGGAAAAATCTGGCCAGAATATCGAGTATGGCGGCCAGCGTTATACAGTTTACGGCAGCGGCGTTGAGAGCGTGGACAGTCTGTTCGTGTTGTATTTTGTCAATAATACCGCGCTGCGCCGGCAGGCGGGGGAATATCTTGCCACGCGTCCCGCCGTGATGATTATCGCGGTGGATACATATGACGAGGTTCTGCGCAAAATGAAGGAAAGCGACCGCGCGCGCGTTACCGGAGACATCGAGCTGACGCTGGAGCGCTTTATCGGCGGCACAACGGGCTTTTTGCGGCGTATCAGCGCTTCGCGCTATATCGCCGTGGTGGAGGAGCGCCATATGCAGGAGCTGGTCAAAGGGCGCTTTTCCGTTTTGGACGAGGTGCGCGCCATCGGGGAAGAACCGGGGACGGTGACGCTGTCCATCGGCGTCGGCCGCTTGGCGCAGACCCTGCGCGAGGGCGAGGCAATGGCCGTGCAGGCGCTGGATATGGCGTTGGGGCGCGGCGGCGATCAGGCCGCCGTCAAGAGCGCCGAGGGTTTCGCGTTTTATGGCGGCGTATCCCGCAGCGTGGAAAAGCGAAGCAAGGTGAAAAGCCGGATCATCGCGGCCGCGATTCGCGATTTGATGGCGCAGAGCGGCAGTGTGCTGATTATGGGCCACCGGCTCTCCGACCTTGACGCGCTGGGCTCCGCCGTCGGGATGCTGCGTTTTGCGAAGCTGTGCGGCAAGCCTGCCGCCGTTGTTGTGAACGAGCGGCAAAGCCTTGCGGCAAATTTGATTGAAGAATTTCGGCGTGCGGGTTTCGGCGAGGATTTCATCGACCCGGAGGAAGCGGAAAAATACATGGATCCCGACACGCTTCTGATCATTGTGGACACGCACGTAAAGGCGCTGCTGGAAAGTCAGGCGCTGTATCAGGCGGCGAAAACGGTCGTCGTGATTGACCACCACCGCAAGTGCGTCGGGCATATCGACGACAGCGTGGTGTTTTACCATGAGCCCTATGCGTCCAGCGCGTCGGAGCTTGTCAGTGAGCTGCTGCAGTATATCGACATGCCAAAGGAGAACCGGCTCACCGCGCTGGAGGCGCAGGCGCTTTTGGCAGGCATCATGCTCGATACACGTAATTACGCGCTGCATACTGGGGTGCGCACGTTTGAGGCCTCGGCTTTCTTGCGGAGGATGGGTGCGCAGACGCAGGCGGTGAAAAAGTTGTTCAATTCCTCGTTTGAAAGCTATGCGTACAAGGCGCAGCTTGTTACGGACGCCGAGATCTATATGGGCTGCGCTGTTGTCTTTTCGGACAGCGTTCCACCGGAGCTAAATGTGGTGGTTCCGCAGGCGGCCAACGACCTGCTGACAATCAATGGCGTCGAAGCCAGCTTTGTTGCCGTAGACAACGGCACACAGATTTCGTTGTCCGCGCGCAGCATGGGGGATGTGAATGTTCAGGTTATCATGGAAAAATTGGGCGGCGGCGGTCATTTGACGATGGCGGGCGCGCAGCTTAGGAATACCACGCTGGAGGAGGCGAAGCGCCGGCTTTTGGACGCGATCGCCGAATACCGGGAAAACCAGCGCATCGAACGCCAGAAAAACGCCTGAGGCTTTGATTCCCCAGAAAAAAAGCGCGTGGGGCTTGCAATGGCGGGTAAAATTTGATACAGTATAAAAACGTGAACGGAAAAATCTTATAATAAAACAGAACATCCAAGAGGGAGGCTTGTGGAATGAAAGTCGTATTGAAACAGGATGTAAAATCCATTGGAAAAAAGGATGAGCTGCACGAGGTTTCGGACGGCTACGCGCGCAATTATCTGTTGCCGCGCGGCCTTGCCGTCGAGGCAGACGCGGCCGCCGTCAACGAGGTGCGCACAAAGGCTGCCGCCGTTGAGCACCGCGCCGCGCAGGAGCTGGCCGCCGCGCAGAAGCTGGCGAAAAAGATCGATGGGCGGACCGTTACCCTCAAGGCGAAGGCCGGACAGGGCGGCCGTCTGTTCGGTTCCGTGACCGCGAAGGACATTGCTGAGACGCTTGCGCGGGAAACCGGCGAGCAGATCGATAAGCGTAAGATCGTGATGGACGGCGACATCAAAAATTTCGGCGCATACACAATCGAGGTCAAGGTGTATCCCAAGGTGGCAGCAAAGCTGACGGTTCGTGTGGAGGAGTAGGGAAGACGTCGGGGAAACGGTTTCCCGTGAAGCTGCCGCAGGGGAACGCATTCCGGCGCGGGGCGGCACGGCCGCGTCAGCAAGGATGTTTTGGAGTGTGCTGATACGGTCAGTGTGCCGCTGAATTTGGTCTGACGGCATGCGTGCTTTTTGCGTGCCTTTAGAGATGTAAGAGGGGGGATGGGCTATGCCCGCAAACGACCGAAGCGCCGTCTCGGGCGGACTGAGCCTGTCGCTTGAATCTCTTGGCGTTAATCTGCCCTACAGCATGGATGCGGAGCAGGCCGTTCTCGGCGCGCCGCTTCTGGACGCGGAGGTTATCCCCAAGCTGGTGGAGCAGCTTCGCCCGGAAATGTTCTACGCGCCCCAGAACGGCGCGATCTTTTCTGAAATGGTGCGTCTGTTTACCAGCGGCGCGCCCGTGGATTTCATTACGCTGCTCGCGGCGGTACAGGCCGCCAATGTGTTCGAAACGGAGGACGCCGCCAAAGTCTATCTGACGTAGCTGGCCGAGACGGTGCCTTCGCTGAAAAACGTGCCCAATTACGCGAGGATCATCACGGAGAAATATCGGGTGCGCCAGCTGATGAACGCGGCGAAAACCATTTTAGAGCAAGCTGGTGAGGAGACGGATTCCGATCTGCTGCTGGAGAGCGCGGAGCAGAAAATCTATGAGATCCGCTCGGGGCGCGACACATCGGCGCTGACGCCAATCAACAGCGTCATTATGGACACCTATGCCCATTTGCAGGAAATTTCCGGCCCGAACCGGGAAAAGTATTTAGGCATCCCTACGGGCTTTACCTATCTGGATACCATGCTCACGGGGCTTGGCCGCTCCGATTTGCTGATCTTGGCCGCACGCCCCGGCATGGGAAAGACCTCGTTCGCACTGAATATCGCGACCAATGTCGCGAAACGGCAGGATGTTCCTGTGGCGTTTTTTAGCCTTGAAATGACAAAGGATCAGCTTGTCAGCCGCATCCTGTCCAGCGAGGCGGCCATCAACAGCAGCGCGTTTCGCACGGGCGAGCTCTCTACGGCGGATTGGGAGGATCTGGCCCACGCGTCCGAAGTAATGGCCCGCACGCATATTTTCCTCGATGATACCTCCAGCATCACGATCCCGGAGATGAAGGCGAAGATTCGCCGCATCAATCAGGATCCGGCAAGGCCCAACATCGGCGTTGTGTTTATTGACTATTTGCAGCTTATGAGCAGCGGCAAGCGCACGGAAAACCGTGTTCAGGAGCTCAGCGACATCACGCGGAACCTGAAAATTATGGCCAAGGAGCTGAACGTTCCGATTATTGCACTGAGCCAGCTTTCCCGCAGCGCCGAAAAGAACCGCACCGACCACCGTCCGATGCTGAGCGATCTGCGCGATTCCGGCTCCATCGAGCAGGACGCGGATGTGGTTTTGTTTCTATATCGAGAGGCTTACTATGACAATAGCGAGGAAACCGACATGACGACCGCCGAGTGCATCGTAGCCAAAAACCGTCACGGCGGCGTGGGCAAGGTCGATTTGGCGTGGGACGGCGTCCATACGCGTTTTACTGATGTGGATTATGCGCATGAATGAGTTTGAAGCGCGCACGGCGGCCTACATCGAGCAACATCATATGCTGCGAAAAGGGGATACTGTCATTGTGGCGCTCTCCGGCGGGGCGGATTCAATGGCATTGTTCCATTTTTTGTTTACATGGCGCGAAAGGCTCGGGATCACGCTGCGCGCGGCTCATGTGAACCACGGGCTGCGCGGCGTGGCCGCCGATGCAGACGCCGCCTTTGTGCGCGCCCAGTGCGCGGCGCGAGGTGTTCCTTTAGAGGAGACGCGTTTAACCGCGCCCAAAAATGCAGGCGAGGCGTGGGGAAGGGAACAGCGCTACCTTTTTTTTTCGCGCCTGTCACAGCGCTTTGGCGCGCGGGTCGCGACAGCGCATACGGCCAGCGACAACGCCGAAACCGTGCTGTTCCGCTTGGCGCGCGGCTCCTCGGTGCGCGGCGCCGCCGGTATCCCGCCGGTGCGGGAGGTTTACATCCGCCCCCTTTTGTGGGCGCTGCGCGCGCAGATTGAGGAGTATCTTTCCCAGCAGAGCATTCCCCATGTGACAGATGCGACCAATGAAACGGACACCTACGCGCGCAACCGAATCCGGCACGGTGTGCTGCCAGTGCTGGAGGGTGCGCATCCGGGCGCGCAGCAAAACCTCGCGCGCTTCGCTACCGAGATGACGGAGCTTTCAGCCTATTTAGACGCGCAGGCCGAGGCGCTTTTGGCGCGCGCTCAGCTGGAGCTTTCGGTGTATTTGCCATCCGGAACCCCGCCCGCTTATGACGCAAGGACACTCGCGCAGGCTCCACCGCCGGTGCGGCGCGCGGCGATAGCGCGCCTGATTGGGCAGGTTTCGCCGCAGAAAACGCTGCTCGTGGTCAAGGCGGATCAGGCGCTGTGCGCGGGCGCGGGCGCGGTGCAGCTTGGACGGGATACCGTTTTTGCCGTAAGGCAGGGAAGAGCCTCGGTGGAGACACCGGCGCTTTCCGCCCCGCAGGGAAAAACGGAATGGCTCGGCGCTTTTTCACCGGGCGATCAATGGGCTCCGGGCGGGATGCTGCTCTCGGTGCGGGTGTTTAATTATGAAAAAACAGTGAATTCTGGAAAAGATGTGGGAAATCACTTAAAATTCTGCGCAGATTATGATAGAATACAAGATAATGTATGTTTTCGCACCAAGCGGCCCGGGGATGTGTTCTGCCCGGCCGGGCGGGGCGTTACAAAGCCGCTGAAAAAATGGCTTTCGGAACAAAAGGTGCCGCAGTCGGTCCGCGGGCTGCTTCCGGTGCTGGCCGCGGGGGAAACAATCCTATGGGCGCCGGGTTTTGGCTTCGCGGAGGGACTCGTGGCAGACGGGCGCACACAAACCGCCGTAACGATTGAAGCGCGGCGAATGGAGGAAATGACATGAGGGAAAACATGCGGGACGATATGCTGCGCGTTTTGCTCAGCGAGGAGGAAATCCGCGCGAAGGTCAAGGAGCTGGGGAACGTCATCACACAGGACTATCATGGAAAAAACCTGATGCTGGTGACGGTGCTGAAAGGCGCGGTCGTCTTTTTGGCGGATTTGATGCGCCAGATCGAGGTTCCGGCGCAGATTGATTTTATGGTCGTTTCCAGCTACGGCTCCGGCGTCAAGTCCAGCGGCGTTGTGAAGATTGTAAAGGATCTCGACGTTCCGCTTGCGGACAAAGACATCCTGATTGTGGAGGATATTTTGGATTCCGGTTTGACGCTCAGCTATATCAAGGATTTGCTGCAAAGCCGCGCGCCGCGCTCGATCCGCATTGTCACGCTGCTGGACAAGCCCAGCCGCCGCAGAGTGGATTTGCAGGCAGATTATGTCGGCTTCTCCGTGCCGGATGAATTTGTCGTCGGCTATGGGCTGGACTACGATGAAAAGTATCGCAATCTGCCATACATCGGCATCCTCAAGCCGGAGGTGTATTCCGTATAAGGCCGCGAAAAGCGGAACGGCGCATCGCGGCGATGTGGGCATTTAGAAAGACGGCACGCCGAAAAAGCCGTCTTCAGGAGTGAGAAACGTTGAATAGAAACCGAAAGAGTATAAGCGGCCTGATGATCCTGCTGATGTTGGGGCTGCTCATCATGGCGTTCTTTATGATGAACGCGGGCGGGGAGCCGCAGGAGCGTAAATACTACGAGATTGTGGAGTATCTTGAGCGGGGCGACGTATCGGAATTGGTACTGAACCTGAAGAACAGCACCGTCCGGCTGACCCTGACGGAGGAGGCCACACAGGAGCTGAAGGAAAAACAGGCCGGGGAAACGGCGGCGAATCAAGGGCAAACGAGCCTGTTCGGCAGCGCGTGGGGACGCGGCGGCGTTTCCGCCAACGGTGGCGCGGGGATAACGGGTACGGAAAAACAGGCGGTGTTGACATATGAGATCGCCTATGGCGGCGAAATCTTAGATAGCGAAAATATGCGCCGGTACCGTGAAATTTACGCCGAAAAGCACGACGGCGCGCTTTTGAAAATCGACATCCTCCCTGCACCGGAGACCTCGGTCTTTATGTCGATGCTCCCGGTCCTGCTGCTGACGCTTGTTATGATGGGCGGCTTCTATTACTTCATGTATAAGCAGTCCGGCGGGGGCGGCACGATGGGTGTTGGCCGCGCGAGAGTGAAGGATCAAGCGGATCAGGGCCGCAAAGCAACCTTTAAGGACGTTGCCGGGGCGGACGAGGAAAAGGAAGAGCTGGAGGAGATCGTCGAGTTCCTCAAGAACCAGACAAAATTTAACTCGCTGGGCGCGCGCATCCCGCACGGCGTGTTGCTTGTCGGCCCTCCGGGCACCGGCAAAACGCTGCTTGCGCGAGCCTGTGCGGGCGAGGCCGGCGTGCCGTTCTATTCCATCTCCGGCTCGGATTTTGTGGAAATGTATGTCGGCGTGGGCGCGTCCCGCGTGCGCGATTTGTTTGACAAGGCGAAAAAGACCGCGCCCTGCATTGTGTTTATCGACGAGATAGACGCGGTGGGCCGTCAGCGCGGCGCGGGCCTTGGCGGCGGCCATGACGAGCGCGAGCAGACGCTAAACCAGCTGCTGGTCGAGATGGACGGCTTTGACACAAACGGCGGCGTGATTGTGATCGCCGCCACCAACCGTGTGGATATTTTGGATAAGGCGCTGCTGCGCCCGGGCCGCTTCGACCGCCAGGTGTATGTCAACTTGCCGGACGTTAAGGGCCGCGAGGAGATTTTGCAGGTTCATACGCGTAACAAGCCCCTTGCTCCGGACGTGAACATCCACACCGTCGCAAAAGCAACCGTCGGCTTTACGGGCGCGGATCTGGAAAATCTTGTCAATGAGGCCGCTCTGCTTGCAGCCAAGCGCGGCCGCAAGGCCATTACGGAAAAGGATATCGAGGAAGCGAGCACGAAAGTGCAGATGGGTCCCGAGAAAAAGAGCCGCGTGGTGACCGAGCATGACAAACACATGGTGGCCTATCATGAAGCGGGGCACGCCGTGGCGGTATATCACTGCAAGACGGCGCCTCCGGTGCACGAGGTCTCGATCATTCCCCGCGGCGGCGGTGCGGGCGGCTATACCATGTACCTGCCCGAGCAGGATGAAATGTATAATTATAAGAACCAGATGTGGGAGCGCATTGTGATTGCGCTGGGCGGCCGCGTGGCCGAAGCGCTGATTGAAGACGATATTTCGACCGGTGCGTCGAGCGATTTGCGCACCGCCACATCGATCGCCCGCAGCATGGTGACACGGTACGGCTTCTCGGAGCGGTTGGGTACGGTCGTTTACGGCAACGACCAAGGAGAGACGTTTCTTGGGCGCGACATCAGCGCCGGCCGCGGTTACTCCGAGGCGGTGGCGGCGCAGATTGATTCTGAAGTGCGCGAGCTGATCGATGAGGCGTACGAGGCGGTGCGCGTGATCCTGACCGAGCACATGGATCAGCTGCATACGGTGGCCAAAGCGCTGATGGATCGCGAGAAGATTTCCGGCGAGGAATTCAAAACGCTTATGGAGGGCGGAATGCTGCCGCCGCTCGACGGTGAGGCATCTGCAAACAATACCCGCGACGAAAAGGCCGAGGACGCGCGCGTTTCTCCGTCTGAAGACTCAGCGGAGGAAAAGGACGGCTGGTCGCTCAACAGTATCTTCGGCAAAGAGACAAAGCACGAGGAGCCGGAGCCTCAGGAGGAATCCGGCACGGCGGACAAGAATGAAGAGGACTGACTCCTCGCAAAAACCGCAAAACGGAACACCTTTCAAACATACCGATTTTATTCATCGGGAAGGCGGGGCCTGTGGATGGCTCCGTCTTTTTTGATTGCTTGGCGAACGGCAAAGCCGTGGCTTTGCATCCCATTCTTTTTTGAGATTTTTTTGAATTAGCAGTTGCATAAAAGCTCTCTTTCCGCTATAATGTAATAAGATATCGTAAAAAAATGGGGAGGTTGTTTCATGGGCATTTCCAAGTTGCTTGCAGTTGCAGCCACGACTGTTTCGGGAAAACCGGAGCCATCCGTCGGTGTAGTTGTGGCGACCGGTTTGATCCTTGTGTTTGGGGTACTGGTTCTGCTTTATCTGTTGATTACGCTTGAGGGCATTATCTTTTCGTCGCTGGATCAAAAGAAAAAGGGAAAGAACGCTCCCAAAAAGGATGCCTCCGCAAAGAAAGAGCCCGCCCCCGTGTCTGCATCTGCGCCTATGAGGGCCACGCCGAAAGCGCCTGTGGTAGAGGCCGGCATTTCGGGTGACATCATCGCCGCGATATCCGCCGCGCTCGCCTGTATGGAGGGCGGAGCCGGATATACGCTGCGCAGTGTAAAGCGTGCGAAAGCTTCCGGTCGCTCCGCATGGGGCCAGGCCGGCGTCAGCGCCTATACGGAACCGTTTTAAGAAAGGGGATGAATTGCTATGAATGGCTTTTTGAACGCCGTTACCGGTATTGCCAATGAGTCGGGCTTTATGGGCTTGATCGAGAACCCGGGCTACCTCGCCATGATTGCTGTGGCATGTCTGTTGATCTATCTTGCCATTGCCAAGCAGTTTGAGCCCCTGCTGCTCCTTCCCATCGCGTTTGGCATGCTGCTTGCAAACCTGCCGTTTGGTGAAATCATCCATATGGAGCTGTTCATCCCGCCCGAAGGCGCCGATCCCTCGCTGTATCCGATGTTTGGCGAGATCCTGCACAACGGCGGCCTCGCGGATATGTTGTATTTGGGCGTTAAGCTGGGCATTTATCCGCCGCTGATTTTCCTTGGCATCGGCACAATGACAGATTTTGGCCCGTTGATCTCCAATCCTAAGAGTCTGCTTTTGGGCGCGGCGGCGCAGCTTGGTATTTTTACCACTTATATCGGCGCAAAGCTGCTGGGCTTCACCGGCCCGCAGGCGGGCGCGATCGGCATCATCGGCGGCGCGGACGGCCCGACAGCTATTTTCGTAGCCAGCAAGCTCGCGCCGGAGCTGCTTGGACCAATTGCTGTAGCAGCCTATTGCTATATGGCTCTTGTCCCCATCATTCAGCCGCCCATTATGCGCGCGCTGACGACGAAGGAAGAGCGTCAGATCGTTATGGAGCAGCTTCGGCCTGTCTCCAAGCTGGAGAAAATTATTTTTCCGATCATCTGCACAATCGTTGTATGCCTGATCCTGCCGACTGCCGTTCCTTTGGTCGGTATGCTGATGCTGGGCAACCTGATGAAGGAATCCGGGGTTGTAGAGCGCATCAACAAAACCGCGGGAAATGAACTGATGAATATCATCACGATTTTCCTTGGTGTTTCCGTAGGCTGCACGACGAATGCCGCGACCTTCCTCAACTGGAACACGATCTTCATTATCGTGCTGGGCGTTGTTGCGTTCGGCTTTGGCACGGCGGGCGGCGTTTTGCTGGGTCGGGTTATGTGCTGGGCAACGCACGGTAAGGTGAATCCTCTGATCGGCTCCGCCGGTGTTTCCG
>CANRZX010000013.1 GCA_947644575.1 uncultured Clostridia bacterium
GCAGCGTCACCCGCTTTGCGCCGGTGTGGCTCAGCTCGGCCACGCTGCCGCAGGCCAGCAGCCGCCCCGCGCGGATCACGGCGGCGTGGCGGCAGTAGCGCTGTACCTCCGTCAGCACGTGCGACGACAGAAACACCGTCGCGCCCCGTTCGTTTTCCTCGCGCAGCAGCGCGTAAAATTCGCGCTGCATCAGCGGGTCAAGGCCGCTCGTCGGCTCGTCCATAATGTAGAGACGGGGCTGATGCTGCATCGCGCAGACGACGCCCACCTTTTTGCGGTTGCCGAGGGACAGCGTTTCCACGCGCTTGGTTTCGTCCAGTTCCAGCCGCTCGCACAGGCGCTTGGCCCGGGACGCACAGTCCCGCCCGCGCAGCGCGGCGGAAAGGCGCAGCACGTCCCGCACGCGCATGCCCGGATAAAACTGCGCCTCGCTTGGAAGGTATCCCACCTCGGCGAGAATCGCCGTGTTTCCCTTCGCGGCCTCCCGGCCCAATACGCGCGCCGTGCCGGAGGTGCGCCCGATCAGCCCCAACAGCGTGCGGATGGTCGTGCTCTTCCCCGCGCCATTCGGCCCGATGAAGCCGAAGAAATCGCCTTCCTGTACCGTGAGGCTGATTCCGTCGACGCCGCACACCCTTCCGTAATATTTGGTCAGCCCTTGCAGCTCAATCGCGTTCATCATGCGTTCCCCTCCCCCGGTTCCCCGCGCCGCAGGTAAATGGATTTCCAAAAAACCAGCAGACGGCGGAAATCCGTCTCCATCTGCGCGGCGTCCAGCCCGCCCTTTTTTTGCAGCATCTCCCACAAATAGCCCTCGGACGCCCAGTACATTTCCCGATACATCATGCCGAGGTCGAGCCCCGGCACAAAATCGTCCGGATTCAGCGCCGCCAGCGCGCGCGACGCCTTGCGGTCGAAATGGCGGGCGTAGCTTTCCTGCAGCGCGCCGTACAAGTCGGCGTCCTTTTCATAAAATGCGTTGACGGCGAACCGCGCCATATGGGGATATTCCTCCATCAGGCGGAACTTCGCGCGCATGCCGCGCTCCATCATCTCGAACAGGTCCGTCGGCTCGTAGCAGCGCTCCTCCTCGAGGTACCGCACCGTCTGGTCGGCGGCATACTCCCACAAAAACAGATACAATTCTTTTTTGTTGCGGAAATAGTGGAACAGCAGCGACTTGCTGATACCGGCCGCGGCCGCGATCTCCCCCACAGGGCTTTTCCGATAGCTGTTCTGCGCGAACACCTCGAACCCCGCATTGATGATGCGGCGCTGCTTTTCCGGCGCAAGCTGATAGAATTTCTCGTTCATACGCGCTCCCTTCGCATGATCGACCGGCGCGGTCAATCCCCTTTGTTTTTCATTATATCCCATTGACCGTTTTTGAGAAGCCCCCTCGCGCGAATTTTTTCAAGCGTTTTTTATGTCCAATGTGAATTTTCATGAAGAATGAGAAGATCGGGAACGGCCTTGGGTTTTGAGTGAAATAAAGCGGGACAAGGCGGAAAATGGCTGAATTTGGGCGGTTTTCGGCACAAGGGCGGCGCAATTCCGCGCGAAAAAGCGGGACGGAACGGAACGGCGAATGAAAAATTTTTCGGGGCGAGGTTGGGGATTTTGGCGGAATTTGGAAGGCCGGGGGGGGTGGTTTGAAAAAGAGTTTTAAGGGCGTTTAAGCGGGGTTTAAGCGAACCGGCGCAAAGGGCCGGAAACACCGGTATATTGCGGGTTTAACGGATTTTTAACCATATTAAAACAGGAATTTAATAAGCCGCTTCAGAGACGGGGCTCTCCCCTCTCCGAAGCGGCTTTCTTTTTGTTTTAGTCGGCAAGTTGTTGCCGATTGAAAATAATTTTGACGATTAAGGAAAATAGCGGCTTTACAAAGATTTTAGGAATTTATATCAATTATTATATTGCCGACCAAAATATAGATTTTTGTTGCATAAATCCAGATTTTGACACGGGAAAATCGCGCCCATTGGGCGGCACAGAGCGGTGAGTGCAGACGGGCGTGTGTTTAGAAATAAACCAAAAAGCCGTGAAAAATCGTGAAATACCGCTGTTTTTTTTCGTCATTTTGACGAAACGCATTTTTCATGGCTGAATCCAGTCCGGATCCAGGACACCGATCACCTTGCCGCAGACGCGAAAGCTGTCATCACAGGGGATTGGATCGTAAGCAGAATTCAATGAAATCAGAGCACGTTTTCCCAGTTGTTTGATATAGCCTTCTCCCTGTAAAAGGACCACTGCGATATCCCCTATTTCAGCAGGTTCGGCCCGGACAAGAACAACATCACCATCGTGGAATTTCGGTTCCATGCTGTCGCCGGATATTGGGACGGCAAAATCCGCTTGACTTGCCAATTCGTTTTCCAGCACCTCGATCTCGCTGAAAGCGTCCGGCCCTAAATATATGCCGGTTCCTGCACTGGCCGATTGTTCTGAGATGCGCAACCAAAGAGTATGTGGCTTTTCAGGTTCAATATAGTGATTTGAAAGGCGGTATTGTTCTTCAATGCAACGGAGAACTGTGGCACGCCCCCGTTCATCTAATTCAGAATATCTATCGACTAAATTCTGAATTTTTTCATTTAAGTTATAATCAAAATTATTTTTTTGATCAGTATATCCTAAAAGATATGCCCCCGATACACGGAAGATCTCTTCTAATGCTACAAGCGCTTTAGCATTAGGCTCACGTAGGCCATTTTCATAGTTAATAATAGAGCGAACGGGTAGGTTCGTCTTTTCTACCAGTTCTCTTTGCGTCATATTCGATTTGTCGCGAAGTTTTTTTACCTTTCTGGAAGGGTCATAGTGATCACCTCTTTGGTATGAGATAAGTATAACATATATTTTCCAAATGGACAACAAAAAAGTACTTAACTTGTCTGTTTGAGTAATATGTAATGAATACAGTTATCCAAATGAGTAACACAAAGGAGGCTTGAATAAATGTATTTGACACCACTTCCAGAGAAAATTCAAAAAAGACGCCTTAGTGCAACTCTATCTCAGCATGGTTTGTCCCTTAAAGCGGGGCGTGGTGGTCAAGCAATCAATCGTATAGAGAGAAAAGAGACGATGAGCATTCATCCATTACGCGCAAAAGCGATAGCCGATGCCTTAGGATGCCCGCTGGAAGAAATATTCATACACTCAGACCACCTAAAAGAGGGAGCTTAGAATGGAAGTGATAAATGACGACAAACAAAAAGGCGGCCACCGGTGCAGAGGGAGAAACTCATACACCGGCCGCCGCCGCGGGCCGCAGTCAATCAACCGACCCAAGGATATTCTACCGCGAAGCTGTGGGCGAACTCAAGGGCCGGCCAACAGGAAGGAGAATATTCCATGAAGCTGATGAAATTTTTGGGCACGCTGACGCCGGAGACGCTGATCTGGCTGTGCACCGGGGACAACGATGAAACAGACTACATCGTGCTGAAGAAGGTCCACGCGTTCAAATTCCAAGAGGTGCGCGGATACCGCGTGCGCCGAGTGCAGATCAAATTCCGGCCGGAAGATTGCAGCGTCTGCTTGGCGGTGGTCGTGAGTAGGGAGGACGGCAAAAAGGAACGGAAATCCAAGTAACGATACAACCTGATTTCTAGGGGGAGCAATAAATGACGACATTGAACAAAATCGCGGCGTATTGGGCTGAGGAGCTGCGTGAAGGGATCGCGTGGGTAATTGTTTGGAAAACCGGCCGCAGCTGGAATGCCGAAGCGGTATGGCTTGACGTGGATGACTATTTCGAGCCGGACGATCTGGAGCGTGCCTGAGAAATCCTGGCACAGGATCCGCAAGCCGTCATGCTGAACAGCTGGTATTGCGGCCATTTTGGCGAAGATATGGCGGCAGCAGAGTTGGCCGCAGGAATCCGCTGGCACTATGAAAACGGGTTTAACCGGCTGGAAAATTCCACGGCATTTCTGCCCGAACCGGAAAATCGCCCGGAAGACGATAAACTCATGCACGATAATATGGAAGCAGATCATCGGCGGGAGCCGGAACAATATTCCATAACGGTCTATAAAGGAGGCAGAGAAATGAAGTACACGCGATTGGATGTGGGGCTGCGGATCGGCGGGGTGTATACGAACCGCTGGGGAGACGGACAGTCGAGCGACTACGTGGTGACGGACATCGAGGACGACCAGCTTCTCCCGTCCATACACCTGCGGCGGCTGTCGGACGGCTGGGAAATGGACGTCGTTGGCACGGGGCTGTACCAGACGCCGCAGGGCGTATCGCTGCAATGGGCTTACAGTAAGCACGGATACTTTGGGAAGGACAGACCCCAGAAGGAGGCACAAGGATGGAAATGATGCGGGAATATCAGGAGTCGGCCTACTTCGTTTTTCCCGAAGAGGACGGGCATGACCTGCGGCTGCAGTGGACGGTGGCGGCGCCGGACGGGACGGCGGCGATGGCGCACGCCAAGGAGGTCCGGGCGTGGCTGGCCGCGCGGATGGGCGAGGACGTAAAGGGCGTCGGGCTGCGGCTCGAGCCGGAAAGGCGGTGCTGAGATGCGGGAGACAGTGAGCCGGATCGCAGAGAGCATCCGTGCAAAAATCATGGCCGGGGATGTGAGATCGGAGGCGGATGGGCCCTGCAAGGCTTGCCCGCTGGAGGGCCGCTGCAAACTGGTGCGGTGCGACGAAAAGATGGTGAAGTCGTGACTAAGCTGCTGGCGTGCGCGGCGGCGTTTGTCCGGGCGGTAACAACGGCGCTGGGATATGGCGCGATGCTGGCGGCGGTGATCTTTTCCGCCTTACAGTGGAGAAGGAAATAGCAGCCGAAACGGCCCTATGAGGGCCGTCGCGCGGGGGCCGACCGCCCCGCGCCTGAAGATGGCAGGTCGATCAAGGCAGGTGATCTTTTGGAAGTAATGCTTACCGCAAGAGAGTATGCCGCATGTGCGGATATTTCTGTAAGGCATACACGAAGACTGGCTGAGAGCGGAAGGCTGAATGCGACTGTGTCTATGAACAGCAACAACCGCCCGGAATACGCGATACCATTGTCGGCGTTGCCGGCCGAGGCGCAGCTGCGCTATCATGCGCGGCACGGCATGCAAACGGCGGAACGTCCGGATGCTCCGAAGCCGGACGCACAATCTGTTGCCTGCACTGCTCTGCCGCGCGCGTCCCGGCCGCTGGACAACTTTTCCGCCGCCGAGCGCGCGGAGATCGGCTGGTGGATAGAGACGCTGGCGCAATGGCATACCTGCCGCTCCGGCAAGAGCGGCGGCGCCGCACAGATCGATGAAGCGTTCGTATCCCTGCTCCGGCAGGCAAACCCGGACAGGCCGCTCAGCGTAAAGACACTGTACCGCAAGGACAAGGCGCTGCGGGAAAACCGTTTAGAGGGGCTTGTGGACAGCCGCGGCAAGGCCCGCAGGGGCAAGAGCGCGATGGACGAAACCGTGTGGCAGACGTTTCTCGGCTTCTATTTAGACCTGCGGCAGCCGCCCGCGCTGGCCTGCTACGAGGACACGGTGCGCTACGTGCGCAAGCACTATCCCGAGCTGGCGGACGGCATCCCATCCTATGGAACCTTCCTGCGCCATGTCGAACGCGACGTGCCGGTGGCGGTGCGGGAACTGGGGCGCAGCGGCAAGAAGGCCATGCGCGACCGCTGCGCGCCGTATGTCCACAGAGTTTACGACAACATGGACAGCAATGAGGTCTGGGTGGCGGACAACCATACCTTCGACATCATCAGCCGAAACGGGGAAACAACACACCGCCTGTACTTAACCGCGTTTTTGGACGCGCGCAGCGGAATTTTCACCGGGGTATATGTCACCACCACGCCCAGCAGCCAGAGCACCGTGATCGCGCTGCGGCGCGGCATCCAGCGATACGGAATTCCGGAAATGATCTATGTCGACAACGGCCGCGAATTTCTGACGTTTGACCTCGGCGGACTGGGACACCGTGCGAAGAACAGCAAGGCGTCCGAGGGCCGGCACGATCCGCCCACGATCCTGCAGCGGCTGGGCATTGAGATGATTAACGCGCAGGTGCGCAACGCCCGCGCAAAGATCATTGAACGACGCTTTTTGGATGTGAAAAACCGCATTTCAAGGCTGTTCGAATCGTTTACGGGCGGCAACGTGCTGGAGAAGCCGGAGAATTTGGAGCGCCTGCTGCGTGCCGGGAAAGGCCCTACAGACAAAGAGCTGACCGAGGCCGTGGAGCTGCTGCTGGAGGGATACTTAAACGAGCAGCCTTATGGCGGCGCGGTCTCGAAGGACCGCGGCAAGCCCCGGGTACAGGTGTATCACGAAAATCTGCACTGCAAGCGCGTGCCGAAGAATGAGGAGGATCTGAGCCTGATGCTGATGCGCAGCACACGGGCGCGCAAGGTCGACCGCGCCGGGGTGTATCTGACGATGGGCGGCACAAGGCTCTATTACCGCACGGACGAATTTGTGCTGCATTACCAGAATAAGCAGGTATATCTGCGGTACGATCCGCTGGACCTGAGCCACGTGCGCGCCTACGATTTAGAGGATCGGTTCCTCGCACAGCTTCCCGCCGACAACAAGGCGGTGCTGACCTACCGCGCCGGTGCCGAGCAGATCAAGGAGGCGCAGCGTAGCATCCGGGGCTTTGAGAAAAAGGTCGGCGAGGCGATGGCGTCTATGACGCTGCGGGAAATTGAGCCGACCACGCGCTTGGCGCTGGCGCTGGAGGAGGCGCAAGCCAACATGGACCGGCGCGACGGGGAAACACGGCCCGCGCCGAAGCTGATCGAATTGCAGTCGGCGTATGAACAGCCTGTACTGAAAGCGGCGGTCGGGGATATTGACCTTGACCGTATGATCCATAACATGATTGACGAGAACGGAGGCTATGACGATGAGTAAGGTGTACGACAAAAGCTTGCAGCAGAAGGTGGATGCGCTGCTCCAAAGCAAAGCCATCAGCCAGAACCAGCTGGCGCAGGTGATCGGCCAGAGCCAGACCGCGCTCAGCCAATGGCGCAGGGGCATTTACGATAACGGCGACGTTGCAAAACTCGAGGGCAAGCTGAGGGAGTATTTCCGCACGCAGGATGCACGGGATGCCGTTCGAGAGCAGGCCGCGCCCTATCTGCCGGAAACAGGCTACGTGCCGACAACAATCAGCGAGGATGTGTACAAGGGGATCCAGTTCGCACAGCTTGAGCGCGGGATGGTGGTGCTGCATGGCGACGCGGGCATCGGCAAGACCGAGGGCGCAAAGAAATTCCTGCGGGACAACCCGCACAATACGATCCTGCTGACGGTGACGCCTACGACCGGCTCGCTGAATTGTGTCATCAAGCTGCTGGCCCGGGCGCTGGGCGCGGCGGAACTGCGCAGCCGGATGGACACCATGCTCGGCATCCGCAGCAAGCTGGCCGGCACAAACAAAGTAATCGTGATCGATGAGGCGCAGCACCTGAAGCTGCCCGCGTTAGAGGAACTGCGAACCCTGACAGACGCCGACAGCGCGACCGGAACGCCTGGCAACGGCGTGGCGCTGATCGGCAATACGGAAGTGTACAGCCGCATGATGGGCCGGCAGCAGGCGCAATTCGCACAGCTGTTCAGCCGGATCAGGATGAACCGAAACTATACGACGCGGAAGGTAAAGAAAGAGGATGTGCGGGCGCTGTTCCCCCGGCTGGCGGAGGAAAACCGCACAAAGGAGTTGGAGTTTTTGCACAACATCGCACAGGGACGCTGGGGGGTGCGCGGCGCAAAAACAGTATACAGCAACAGCATCCGGAATGAAAATATTACCTATGACGGCCTGTATGCAATGGCGGTGCATCTTGGCGTCGGGTGGAATTGAGGGGATTCTGCGAAATGCTGAGCGAAGAGGAAAAGAGCGAGATGCGTGTATTGTACCGCCAAGCGGCGAACCGACGGCGGCAAATTGAGATCCTTGCGCAGCTGTACGCGGCGCCGAAGGAGGATGTGCTGGAGGCGCTGGGACTGGATGACCTGCCGGAAAGCGCCCATGCGTCCAAACAGCCCAAAACCGCGCGGCGGTGCTGGCCGGACGGCGTGAGGCGCGCGGCGGTGGAGCGTGTGCTCGCCGGGCAAAGCTATCGTCAGGCGGCGGAAGCGTGCGGCGTGCCGGTCAATACGATCGGGGGCTGGATGGCCACATGGCAGCGGACGCACCGCAACGGGAAAGCTACATAGACGATCCACACAAAGCCGGGGCGCGGGCCGCCCCGCCGTAATGCAGCCTCGCCAAGGCGGGCCGGTCTCAAGCCCGGAGAAATGCAGAGAGCGGGAATACGAGATCGCGAAGCAGGAAAGGATGTGATGCTACATATGGCAAGAAAACGGATCGTGACAGAGCCGGCGCTGCGGGATTGGCAGGCGGTGGACGGCGCGCTGCGGGATATCCGGGAATGCAACATCGCGCTGAAGGAGCTGGGCGCGGAACTGGACCGGCGCATGGTGGCCGCGAAAGAGGACTACAACAACGCCTCGCTGCCGCTGCAGAACCGCGTCAGGCGGCTGGAGGCGGACGTGAAGGAATTTGTGGACGCGCACCGCGCGGAACTCTGCGGCAAAAGCCGGACGCTGACGTTCGGGACGGTGGGCTATCGCCGTTCCAGTCAGCTGAAAACAAACCAAAGCTCCGCAGATACCATTGCGATGCTGGAAGCCATCGGCCATGCGGAATTTGTGAACGTGACAAAATCGCTGGACCGCGCGGCGCTGCTGCGGCAGCCGGCCGAGCTGCTGGACAGAATCGATGCATGGGTGAAAACGACGGACGGCTTCCATATTGACGTAACGAGCGACGTGCCGGAGGGGTAACGCAGAAAGGATGGCGGGCGTATGGGGACGCAGGAAATTGACAAGGGAACGGTCAGGCGGATCTACGCGCTGGGCGCGGCGCTCGGCATCAAGGGCGGCGGGCACGACGACGGGCTGCACGCGCTGGTGCGCGGGGTGACGGGCAAGGAGAACGTCAAGGCGCTGACGCCCGCCGAGGCGCGGGAGGTGGAACAAGAATTAAAACGTCGCTTTGCGCGGCAGGCGCGGCACGACGGCGAGAAAAAACCAAAAAAGAAAGCGCGGCAGTACGAGGAGCTGCCGGGAGGGCCGTCTGCAGGGCAGCAGAGGTATGTATGGTATCTAATGCAGCAGATTGAAACGTTCGATCCGCCCAAGGACGGCGTGGCGCTGAGATACCGGCTGTGCGGCATGGTGGAGAAAATGTTTGGTGTAACGGCGTTCCCCGAGCAGCCGATGCGCTTTATCACCGCCCGACAATGCGGCTCACTGATCGAGGCGCTGAAACCAATGGCCGAACGCGCGGAACTGCGGTACCTGCACAGCCCGGAGAACCTGAGGAAGCTGGAGGCGAAGATCCGTGCGGAATGAGCTGATCGAGCAGCTGACACTGGACGATCTGACGGGCAACGCACAGGATCTGGCACAAACGATCGGGCTGGATGCCTTTATCCGGCTGGTGAAAATCTATGGCGGAACCAGCAACCTGTATGTGCCCAAGGCGGAAGAGCTGATAAAGCCTGTCCGGGACAGGCTGATCCGGCAGGAGTTTAACGGCGTAAATATCGGTCGGCTCGCCCGCAAATGGGGCCTTACAGACAGATACATCCGAGAAATTGTCAAAGAGGAAAAGAAAAAAATTCTTGCAGCGCCCGTCTCCGAACAGATCAGCCTATGGGAATAGGCCGGAAATAAATCTGTGAAATGCTTCCTCTATAACGCTGTATAAAAGATAAGGTATGATGCTCTATAGAACAAGGGCATCATACCTTTTTTGCATTTGCGGGGTGACAGGCAATGACATTTGACGCGGGGACGTGGTGGCTTTTGGGGCTGCTGCTGACGGGGCTTTTGGGGATTGTGGGCGCGCTGGTGACGCGGTCGGTGTTTCATCGCATCGACGAAAATTCGGCGGATATCAAAGAGGTGCGCGAAAACTATACCACGCGCAAGGACCACAAAGCAGATACGGACGCGCTGCGGCGCGAAATGAAAGAGATCCGCAGCGAGATGCGCACGGAAATACAGGACTTGCGCGAGGATATTAAGGAGATCAAAGAAAACTGCCTGCGCAAGGAAGATTTTGAACGCAACTTCCTGCGGATGGAGAGCAAGCAGGACGCGCTGAACCGATACATCATGGAGCGGAGGGATTGAAATGCGGGAAACTGAATTTGAGCGCAGGGAAGGACTGGCGCGGATGATATACGCCGCCGAGGTGTTTTTGAGAACGCTGAACATGTGGCACGGCAAATGGTACCAGCTGCGCAGCGTGGGGCCGGTGCTGCGCGACGAGCAGCAGATCACCCACGGCGAGCTGCGCGCGGCGCTGGATTACCTGCAGGAGCGCCGCTACATCGACGCGCGCAGGACAAAGGATCGCGTGATCGTGCAGATCGCCGATTACGCGCTGGAGGATCTGGAATGCAAGCTTTTGCCGGACGGTACGGCGCTGCTTGCGGGGCAGGGCCAGGATCCTCTGATCGATCCATAAGGGAGGGTGCGGGATGCAGCTGAAAGGAAAACGCAGCTACGGCAAGATCGCATCCCTGCCGCCGGAGATCCGCAGCGCCGTAGACAATATGCTTTTAGCCGGCGTGCTGCGGTACGATGAAATATTGGAATACATCGCCGGGCAGGGCGTGGACGTGAGCAAAAGCTCGCTGTGCCGGTACGCAAAGCGTCTGGCGGAAACCTATCGCGATTTGCAGATCGCGCAGGAAAGCTACGAGGCGATGAAGCGAGAACTGGAAAAGTATCCGGAGCAGGATGCCTCCGAGGTGCTCACGCGTATCGTCAGCCATAAACTGCTGACGGCGCTTGTGAGCAAAACGGACGAAGAATGGAGCGAACTGCGCGCCGACAAGCTGCTGCGGGAGATCAGCGGCGTCACGCGGGCGGTGGCGTACAAAAAGCGCGTGGATACGCAGAACAAGGACGTTGTAACGGCGGCGCTTGATGAGGTACAGGCTTCTGTGTTCAGCGCTCTGGCCGACGAACAGCCGGAGCTCTATCAAAAGGTTGCGCGTTTCATCGAACGGAAAAAGTCGGAGGGGCTGTAATGGACTGGTATGTCTTGCAGACGCGGACGGGCGCGGAGCGGGATACGCGGGCAAAGCTGCAGCGCGCGGGGCTGGACGCGCGTGTGCCGACGGAACTGCGGCCCGTTCACCGGCGCGGCGCATGGCACGAGCAGGCATACATCCTGCTGCCGGGGTATGTGTTCGTCGGCATGGAGTTTGTGCCGGAAATGTATCAGTGCATCCGCGCGGCGCTCGGTGCGGCCCGGCTGCTCGGGATGGATGGCGAGGCGCCGACGCCCATCGCCGCGGGCGAGGCCGCGCTGTGGGGCCTGTGCGGGCCAGAGGAACCGCTCTTGCCCAGTGTGATCGAATTCGATGCGCACGGTACGCCGCGCGTGGTATCCGGCCCGCTGGCCGGGCGCGAGGGGCAGATCATCCGCATCGACCGCCACGCGCGCCGGGCGGCTGTAAGAGCACAGCTGCCCGGCGGGAATACAAGGCTCGTGCGATTCGGCGTCAGCTTTGCAAAAAAGGGAGAAAGCCCGTGAAGCGCCGGGATGATCCGCGCCGGGCAATGGCAAAAAAGATTTCCGGCGCGCGGCTGATGCAGCCGCCGGAGCTTTGCAAAAAGTGCGTGTGGGCGGTTCATGACGCCGGGCGCGGGCTGTGCCCGTTCCCCCGCTGTGTGGTGCGGGCGCGGGGCTGGCGGTTAAAGCCGGATTAAACCGCAAGCAAAAAGGCATTTAAGCGGGCATAAGGCAGGGAAAAGGAAACCGGTTTTGCCGCGGGGTGATGCGTCCCCCGCGCTCAGGATCGGCGGAAAGCAGGGAAAACAGCCGGGCAGAAATGGCCGGGTGGCGAAGCGTGCCCACCGGATTTCCCGCCCCGCTTCTCCCGCTCCCCGCGTCCCCCCGTTTAACCGCCCCGGAAATGCCTTTAAGAACGTTTAAGCGCCCCGGCCGGGGAAACTGCCCGCCCGGGGGCTTTTTCGCGTTACAGGCAAAATTTGGGGCGTATCCGAACGGCAAGGAAAGAGAGGTACAAAGCATGCGCACAAAACAGGACAGCATCCAGAGCCTGCTCGCGGGCGTCGGACAGGCCGAGGCCGCGCACAAATACGACATCGTGCGCGATTTGGAGCTGCTGCACAGCCGGTACGCCAAGACAAGCAAGCGCGATTACCTCGCGCTGCTGCGGGCGCTGATTGAGAAGTACGAAAACGGGCCGGACGCCGATATCGACGCCGCGCTGCGCAGGCGCTGCCTTGCGGGAGATACCGAAGCCATCCGCCTGTATGACGAGCGCAAAAGGGCCGCTTCGGGCGGCGCGCGGGAGGTGCGGATCATTGACAGCATTTGATGCGGCTGCATCCAAAACGGTTTCCCATGCGTCCGCCGCGCCCGGCGCGCCGCTGGAGATCGATCTGCGGGAGATCCTCTCCCCCGCTTTTTTCGAGCCGCACCGCGCTATCCGTGACGGCCACCCGCACACGGTGGTCTGCAAGGGCGGGCGCGGCTCGACGAAATCCAGCTTTGTTTCCGTCGAGCTGCTCCTGTTCCTTTTGAAGCACCCCGCGTGCCACGCGGCGGCGCTGCGCAAGGTGGGAAACACGCTGCGCAACAGCGTATACACGCAGCTGCAGTGGGCCGTCGGCGCGCTCGGGCTGTCGGACGCTTTCAAATGCACGGTCTCCCCGATGGAGATCACGTATCTTGCCACCGGGCAGAAAATCCTTTTCTTTGGCCTCGACAAGCCCGAAAAGCTGAAATCCGTCAAGCTGCCGTTCGGATACATCGGCGCGGTCTGGTTCGAGGAGGCCGACCAGTACGCGGGCGAGGCCGAAATCCGCAGCGTGAAGCAGTCGGCCCTGCGCGGCGGCGACCAGGCGCTGACGTTCCTCTCGTTCAACCCGCCCGCGGCGAGCCGGAACTGGATGAACCGCTACGCGCTCGAGGCCGAGCCCGGAAAGCTCGTGCACCACAGCACCTATCTGACGACGCCGAAAGCGTGGCTGGGCCCGCGCTTTTTCGAGGACGCCGAGCATCTCAAGGCGACAAGGCCCACGGCGTACCGGCACGAATACCTCGGCGAGGCCGTCGGCAACGGGACGCAGGTGTTTGACAATCTCCGCCTTGAGCCGATCCGCCAACAGCAAATCGAAGCGTTCGGCGAGATCATAAGCGGCGTGGACTGGGGCTGGTACCCGGACCCGTGGGCGTTCAACCGCGTGTCCTACGACGCCGCGCGGCGCACGCTGTACATCTTCGACGAACTGACGCGCCGCAAATGCAATAACCTTGAGACGGCCGCGCTGGTGAAGGCGCGCATTGGCGAGGACGAGGCCGTCATCGCGGATTCCGCCGAAAAGAAAAGCTGCGGCGATTACCGCGACAGCGGCCTGCGCTGCTATGACGCGGTGAAAAAGCCCGGCAGCGTGGCGCAGAGCATGAAGTGGCTGCAGGGGCTGGCGGCAATCGTGATCGATCCGGAAAAATGCCCGGACACGGCGCGGGAATTTTCGGAATACGAATACGAAACCGCGCGGGACGGCGCGGTGCTGCCGTCGTATGTGGACGCGGACAACCACCACATCGACGCCGTGCGCTACGCCACGAACCGCGTCTGGCTGCGGGTGGGCGCATGACGGGGCGGCTCGGGCGATGGCTGCGCGGTCAGCGGGCGGCATGGCGCGCCCGCAAAAGCAGCCGCCCGCACAGCTGGCTGGTACGGCGCTTTTTGCCCATGTGGGCGAAGGAGACCATCCTCGCCGAAAACGAGCGGCTGCGCAGAGAGCTGCAGCGCCAGTGCACCGAAAACGAACGGCTGCGCGCCTACGCGGACGGTTTGGAGCAGGGGCTGCGCGCGGTGCGCGGCCTTCATGTGCGCGTGGAAACGACGCAGGAAGGAGACAGAAACAATGCCGATCCCCATACTACAGGCGCTGACGGATAAAAGCGCGGCAAATACCGCCGAGGCGTTCGGCGCGCCGGATACCACAACGCCGGCCATGCGCGCCGCGATCCTCGGCTGGCGGGCCGCGTATTTCGGCGAGGGCGCGGACAAGGAGCATGACCCGTGCATGCGCATGGCGTACACGATCGTGCAGAAGCTGCAGAAGGGCGTGTTCGCGGAGTACCGCTCCGATATTTTGGACAAGGACAAAAGCGAAAAGGGCTCGTGGATGGACGCGAACCTGTCGGCACTGGACGCGGCGCGGGGCGAGTTGCTGCAGTGGATGCTGATCGGCGGCGAATGCTGGGCAAAGCCCGTGCCGCGCCGTTTACCGCATGGCAAAACCGGGTTTGCGCCGCGCGTCATCCGGCGGCATGAGGCGGCGATCCTCGGCCGGGCGGCGGACGGCACGGTGACGGCCATCGGCACGGCGGAGCACGCCGTGCAGGGCGGCCGGTATTACACGCTGTTTGAAAAGCGCGCGGTAGACGGGAACGGGCGCGTAACGATCGAAAACAGACTGTACCGCAGCTATGACAAACACACGCCCGGCGTGCCCGCCCCACTGACGGAACTGGCGCAATACGCGGCGCTGCCCACGCGCTGTACATGGACAAAGCCCGTGGGCGGCCTTGGTCTGGCGGCGCTGCGCATGCCCGCGGCGAACTGCGTGGACGGCAGCGCGGACGCCGTGAGCGTATACGCCCCGGCGATGGGGCTGATCGAGCGCATCGACCGGAATGAAAAACAGCTGTGCGAGGAATTCGAGCTGGCGCGCCACCGCATCACAGTGCCGGAGGAAATGTTAAAGCGGCGGGCGGACGGCGGCCGCGCGCTGCGTGACAGCGTCTTTGTAGCGCTGGAGGACGGCCGGCAGGAGTTAGGGCCGCAGGCGTTCAGCCCTGCGCTGCGGGACGAGCCGTACGAGCGGCGCGCCCAGCACTACCTGCGGGCGGTGGAAAATCTGCTGGGGATGAAGCGCGGGATGCTCTCGAACGCCGCCGAGGTGGAGAAAACCGCCTTTGAGATTGCGTCCACGGCGGGCGACTACAACCTCTCGCTGATCGATCTGCAGCGCGCGTGGTACGATTTCGTGCGGGGGTATCTTGCGCTGTGCGACCGCCTCGGGCAGATGTACGGGTACTGCGGCGAAAGCGCGTGGGACGCCTCGGAAAAGCTGGCCGTCACATGGGGCAACGGCGTGCTGTACGATCCGGACAAGGAATTGGAAACCGATCTGCGGCTGGCCTCGGCGCAGCTGCTGCGGCCGGAGATCGTGCTGGCGCGCCGGTTCGACCTGCCGTGGGAGAGTGAAGATGACCTCGCGGCGATCCGCGCAAAATACATGCCCGCGCTGGAATCGCTTGACCCGGAGGCATAGCGCATGGAGCCGCTGGATTTGACCGGGCTGCGGGACGCCGCCGCCGAGATCGCGCAGCCGCTGCGCGATTGGCTTGTGGCGGACATCTGCCGCCGCGTGAGGGACGCGGGAGCAATCACCTCCACGGCGGAATATCAGATCTGGCGCGCCGAGCAGCTGGGCATGGCGGAGAAGGAGCTCCGCGCCGCCGTCGCAAGGCAGACGGGCGCAAACCGCGCGGCCATCGACGCGCTGTTTGACGATCTGCTGGACAAGACGGTACGCTTTGAGGAAAACGGGCAGCTGCGGCAGCTGGTCAAAGCCTACAAGGCGATCACCACACAGGGCGCGAACCGGCTGCTGAAAAACCTGTGGGCCCCGGGGCCGGACGGCAAGCTGTACACGGTGCGCGAGGCGTATGACAAGGTGATGGACTTCGCCTTTGCGCAGACGTTTTCGGGCGCGGCGGACATGAACACGGCGCTGCGCCAGGCGACGAAGGAGTTGGTACGGCGCGGCGTGCGCACGATCCCGCGCAAAAACGGCAGCAGCGTGAGCATTGAGTACGCCATGCGCAGCTATGTGATGAACCGGCTGGGGGCAATGGCGAACGCGGTGCAGCAGATGAACCACGACGCGCTTGGGTGCGACGGATGGGAGATCAGCGCGCACGCGGCGTGCGCGCCCGACCACGAGGCGGTGCAGGGACGGCAGTTTTCGGACGCGGAATTCGCGGCGCTGAACGCACACCTTGCGCGCGCCATCGGGACGCTCAACTGCGGGCACACGGCGTCGCCGGTCATCCTCGGCGTACACAGCCCGCAGTATACGGAAAGCGAGCTGCGGCAGATGCGCGAGGACAACGAGCGCGGCGTTTTCTATGAGGGACGGCACTACACGCTGTATGAAGCGGGGCAAAAGCAGGCCGAGCTCGAGGCGCATATTCGGGCCGTGAAAAACAAGACGTTGGCGGACGAGGCGCTGGGCGACGCGGAAAGCCTGCAAAAGCACCGGCTGATGTTGGCGCGCTACCGGCAGGAGTATACACGCTTTTGCCGCGCCACCGGACAGCCCACGCGCGCCGAGCGCCTGCAGGCCGCCGGATTCGGCAGAAAGCAGGCAGGAAAAGCCGCGTGGGCGGCGAGAAAATCGAGCCGTGCGGCAGCGGATGATACAGCGCTGCAAATGCTCAATTTTTCGGAAAACGTACCGGAGACGGAGCGCAAATCCATTGAGAATGAAGCGGCTGTCATTCCCGAGCCGCTCCGCCGGATTGCGGAAACGAAAATCTCAGCGGTTCATATAACAAACGGCACGATTCAAATTGGGGGATTTCAGCCACGCACGGGAGAAATGTATCTTTCCTCTACGAGAACTCCGGGAACTGTGCTCCATGAATATGCGCACGCATTGGAATCCGCTCTTGATCTGTACAATGACCCGCAATTTTTGGCAATACGGGATAAGGGGCTTGAAAATGTTTCGCCGGCTGATATACTGGAAGATAATGAAAGCTTCTCCAAAACCGTTTACTTTTTACAAAACGAGAAATTTATCAGTGAATATCAAGGTAGACTATACGAAAATTTTGGTGCGCATGGTATATACGATGGAAGTCGCATCTATTTAGATGGGATGCGCGAATACTTCAGCGAGGGTTTTCGCGCGTTTTTCACCGAAGCGGAATTGCTGAAGCAGCATGACCCGGATCTTTACCAGTATATCAAGGAGATGGCAAAATGGACGTAACGAAAGAGGAAATTCTAAAAGCGACTCGGTCGAGTGACGTGTGGAAATGGATCAAATCCCATCCGGACGAGGATCATACAGAAGTGGCTGCACATTTCAACAAACTTGCACGGGAAGAAGAACTGCGAGACAATCCAGAGGGCATTTTCTGGACGCCGAGGAACTGGAAATAAAAAACTCTACTCTATATATAATGAAGGGACTTCCGATGAAGCCCCTTTTCCGATGCCCCAAAAAGGTTTTCAAACAGGCTTAAAACGTCCCTAAAACGGTGTTTCAGCACCGTTTGAAGGGCGTTTTTTGATGCGCAAATTTTTCTCATTTTGCCATTACCGCCTGCCCGGCGGATAAAAAACAGGGCACCGCCATACCGGGACCGGCCGGATGCCGGGACGCTTTGAATAGACCTGACCCGTGGCCGGAAACAAAGCATCCCGCAAAAAAGGACAGCGGCACGAACATCCATCCACAACCACCGAAAGGAGACACGATTCATGGGACTGGCATTTCTCAAGGAGCTGCTGGGCGACGCGTACACCGAGCAGCTGGACGCGCAGATCAGCGAGGCCGTCGGCAAAAGCTTTGTCGCGCGGGCCGACTTCAACGCGCTGAAGGAATCGAAAAAGGCGTTGGAGACACAGCTTTCCGAGGCAAACGCGGCCATCGATGGCTTGCGTGCGGCGGACAAGGACCTCGAGGCCGCGCGTAAGGAGACCGAGGAGTACAAGGCCCGGGCCGAACAGGCGCAGCAGGACGCCGCCGAGAAGCTGGAGGACTACAAGTTTAATTCCTGGTTCGACGGCCTTGTCACGCAACGCGGCGGGCGCAACGCGGCGGTGATCCGCACGCTCGCGGGCGCCGAGCAGCTGGCCGCGCTGCGAAAGAGCCAAAACCGGGACGAGGACGGCAAGGCGCTGTTCGACGCGCTGGAAAAGGAAAACGCCTACGCGTTCGAGGACAAAACGCCGCCGCCCCCGCCCTACGCCACCGGCGCGGCGCAGACGGTCCTCGCGGACGATACCGCCGCCATCCGCGCCGCGGCCGGGCTGACGGAATAACCACATTACCAAAACAGGAGGAAAGAACATGGCAAACGCAATCACACTGGCACAGCAGTTTGTGCCGATCCTCGACGACGTCTACAGGAAAAGCGCCCTCACGTCTGTGCTGGACGGCGCGGCGGAGCTTGCGAAACAGGGCGCGAACGCGAACGAGCTCATCATCCCCAAGATGAAGATGGACGGCCTTGGCGATTACAGCCGCGCGAGCGGCTACGCGTCCGGCGACGTCACGCTGACGAACGAGACCGTCCGATGCAATTTTGACCGCGGGCGGATGTTCGAGGTGGACGTGATGGACAATTTGGAAACGGCGGGCATCGCGTTTGGGCGGCTCTCGGGCGAATTCATCCGCACGCGCGTTGTGCCGGAGCTGGACGCGTTCCGCTTCGCCTGCTACGCGGGCGCGGCGGGTATTTCGAAGCCCGCGGCGGGCACGGCGCTTTCGGACGGCGCGGCGGTAGTTGCGGCCATCCGCGCGGGCGTCACGCAGATGGACGAGGACGAGGTGCCGCAGGAGGAGCGGTATCTCTTTATCACGCCGACGCTGCTGGGCCTTGTGCGCGATATGGACACGACCAAGAGCCGCGAGGTGCTGGACGGCTTCGCCGGCGTGGTGCCCGTGCCGCAGTCGCGCTTTTACACGGCCATCGAGCAGCTGGACGGCAGAACCTCCGGCGAAACGGCGGGCGGCTACCAAAAGGCGGCGGGCGCGGCGGAGATCAATTTCATGATCGTGCAGAAAGCGGCCGTCATCCAGTTTGAAAAGCACGTCGCGCCGAAGATCATCACGCCGGAGCAGAACCAGACGGCGGACGGCTACAAATTCGGCTACCGCAATGTCGGCGTCGCGGACGTGTACGAGAACAAGGCCGCGGGCATCTATCTGCACTGCAAGCCCGCGCAGACCGACGAGAAAGGAGCGGGCGGCAATGGGTAAGATCGTCGGAAAAATCTTTGCGGCACAGCAAACGCCGGTTTCCGACGGCCTCTCTTTGAACGCCGCCGCGCGAGAATCCGCCGCCGGCCATTTTGAGCAGGCCCCGCTCCCCATCGATTCCGCTCCGGACGCCGTGGAAAAGGAATCCGCCACCAACCATTTTGAGCAGGCCCCGCTCCCCATCGACCCCGCTCCGGACGCCGTGGGAACGGAATCCGTCGTCGGCAATTTTGAGCCGTCGCCGGAAAAAACGCCGGAAAAAATCCGCTGCGAAATTTGCGGCAAGGAATACAAAACCGCAAAAGGTCTTGCCGAGCATATGAAAAAGGATCATCCGCTGGATATCCTGCCGGAGGATCCTCCGGCAGAGGAAAAAACGTAACGGGGAGGCGTCCGGTATGGACTACGCGTTTTACACAGACGAATACCACGGCAGCGGAATCCCGGAGGAAGAATTTTCCGCGTTTGCCGCCCGCGCCGAAGAGAAGCTGGCGCAGTACAAGCGCGTCTGGCAGGTGAGCGGCACGCGGCGGGACGAAGCGCTCGCGCTGTGTGCGATGGCGGACGCCCTGTCCTATTTTGACCGGGCCGCGAACGGCGGAATCGCGCAGAGCGTGTCCGTGGGCAGCGTCAGCACCAGCTTTGCCGCGCCACAGGAGCTGACCCCGGCGGCGCGGGAGGCGGAGTTGCTGCGCTGCGCACGGATCTATTTGTCTATCTATAGAGGGGTGTGCTGATGCTGCGCATGAACCGACGCGTCCGCGCAGCCGGGACACAGCCGGACTATTCCCTCTGCGATCAGACCGTGACGGTTTACCATCAGGACGCGGAAAAGCACGTCAGCCGCACGGTGATTCACGGCGTGCATTTGGATTTTAAGAGTGTCCACACACTGGACAAGACCGGCGGGAAAACAGAGCGCGCGTTCCTGCTGGTGATCCCACAGAGCGCTTGCGCCTATGTGCCGCCCGGAGCATACGCCGGCGCTCCCGGCACCTATACGCTTGCGGCGCTGGATAAGGTGTATTTCAATGAGGGGCCGCAGGTGGAGGACGCCGCGTGGGCGTCGTTCCTTCCCGCGCGGATCGACGGTCTTTTGGTCGTACGGCAGGTCGACCCCAAATATCTGTGCGGCAGGCTGTGCCATGTGGAGGCGAGCGGATGAAAGCAAAAATACAAATTGATCCGCCCGCGCGCATCCTGCGCAGGCATGGGCTGGATGCTTCGGGCGGCGCGCAGCGTTTCCACACGGCGAACGTGCTGCGGCGCATCCAGAAATATATGCCCTACCGCACAGGCGCGACCATCAAGCTGACCGTCGCGCAGACGGACGTGAACGTGCCGGAGATCGCCACGGAAACGCCATACGCACGGATGCTTTTCAATGGGAAGTCGCGTGGCGGGAAACCGATCCGGTACACCAAAACGAAAAATCCGCACGCGGGGCCGCGCTGGGACAAAGCCGTCAGCGCCGCCGAGGGCGCGGCGATGGCGGCTGATTTGCAGCGGTATCTGCGGGGGAAAGGAGTGTGACGCGTGGTGGAAAAGCAAACGGACCTCGCGCGGATGCGCGCATGGCTCGCCACGTTCCCCGGCTTTGATATTCTCGGCTCTTTCCAATGCGACTACACCGACCAGATCCCGCCGGGCGGCGGCGTGTTCCCCACAGGGCTTGTGGAGATCAGCCGCACAGAGGATATCCTCGGCAATGTCACGGCGGTGAACCAGTACAATTTCGGCCTGTACTATGTGTTCGTCAAAGCGCCGGGCGACGACGGCGGCGCGACGGAAAACGCCGACTGGATCATGGAGTTCCAGCGCTGGGCGCAGGAGCAGAGCGCGCGCGGGCTCGCCCCGCGGTTCGGCAATGCCGGCGCGCGGGAGGAAATCCGCGCGCAGAACGGCGCGCTGTACGACGCGCAGGACGAGGGCACGGCCACCTATTTGGTGGCCGTGTCCGTTCAATTCACGCAGCTTTACGAGGTGATGTAGAAATGGCAAAAATCGAACGCAAATACATGGCGCACTATTTGGACGCGGCAGAGCCGTCCGGCGCGGGCGGGCCCACATACGTCCGGCTGGGCAAGGATTTGGAGGAGTATTCGCCGGAGCTTTCGGCCGAGGTGGAGAAAACGACAAACATCTGCGGCGAGACGAGCGTCACGCTTTCCAGCTATGAAAAGAGCGGCAGCGTAGAGCCGTATTACGCGGAAAAGGGCGATCCCCTGTTTGCGCGGCTGCAGGAAATTGTCGACAACATGCTGGTGCTGGACGACTGCAACAGCACGCTTGTCGACGTGCATTTGTGGGAGGAGCCGACGGACGGCGCGTTTCCCGCCGTGCGCTGGGACGTGGTGATCGAGGTATCCAGCCACGGCGGAGACACGACCGGCTATCAAATCCCCTTTACACTGCACTATACCGGGGCGCGTACCAAAGGTATGTTCGATCCGGCGACAAAAAGCTTTACGCCGGAAACGGCGGTATAGGAGGCGCGGAATGGAAAAGCTGACCTTTGATACCGGTATCCGGGAATATGACGTCAACGGGCGCGGCGTGCTGCGCTTCAATCCCAGCGACCCCAACGTATATGACCGCTTTTTCCGCGCGGCGGACGATTTCCGGCGGATCGAGCAGGAGCTCACGGACGGCGGGCTTGAGGAACTCAAGGGAGAGGCGCTCGCGGAAAAGATGGTCCGCCGCATGGAGGAAACAGACCGCAAGGTGAAGCGGACGCTGAACGGGGTTTTCGGCGAACCAAACGATTTTGACGCGCTGCTGGAGGGCGTCAATCTGATGGCCGTGGCGTCCAACGGCGAACGCGTTGTGACTAACCTGCTCGCCGCGCTGGCGCCGATCCTTGAACAGGGTGCACGGGAATGCGCCGAGCAAAGCGCCGCCGGCGCCGTGCAGCAGGCGCAAAAGAACCGCGCCGCCCGCAGGGCGGCCAAATGACCGGCTACACGCTCCCCTCACGGATCGAGGTTGGCGGCCGGGAGTACCGGATCAACACAGACTACAGAGATATGTTGGACATCATCGAACGCCTGCAAAATCCGGACAAGCCGGAATTCATTCGGTGGTATGAGGCGCTCGCGCTGTTCTATGCGGATTTTGACAAAATCCCCGCGCGCGAGCGAGGTGAAGCGATGGAACGACTGTGCTGGTTTGTGCGCGGCGGGCAGGAGGAGAGCGGCGCGCCCGCGGGCGCGCCGCTGCTGGATTGGCGGCAGGACAGCATGGCCATTGTGGCCGACGTCAACCGGGTGGCCGGGTGCGAGATCCGCGCATTGGAGCATCTGCATTGGTGGACGTTTCTTTCGTGGTTCAACGCCGTAGGCGAGGGACAGCTTTCGATGCTGATCGGGATCCGCCAGAAGCTGCGCAAGGGCAAAAAACTTGAAAAATGGGAGCAGGACTACTACAGGGCAAACCGCGCGCGCGTTGATTTGAAGCGGCAGTATTCCGCCGAGGAGCGGGCCGAGCGCGAAAGGCTGAAGCGGGTCCTTGGAGAATAGGAATGGAGGTGGATGAGCCGGTGGCGGACGGGAAGGTTACGATCAGCACGGAGCTGAACAACGCGGGACTGGAAAAAGGGCTGCGGAATATCAAGGGAAGCCTTGGCGGCCTGAAAGGCGTTGTCGCAAAGCTTGGCGCCGCCATCGCGGCGGCCTTCGCCGTACAGAGGATTGTACAATTCGGCAAAGAGAGCGTGGACGCCGCGCGCGCCCTTTCGGATGCTTTAACAGGCCTGCAAAGCATCATGGACGGACAGGGCCGCAGCTTTTCTCACGCGCGGAAATTCATTGAGGAATATATATCGAATGGCCTGATCCCCGCGACGAATGCCATCAATGCCTACAAAAACCTTGCGCTGCGCGGTTATGACGACAGTCAGATCCGGCAGGTGATGACGGCCCTGAAGGACAGCGCGGCATTTGGACGGCAACGCAGCTATACGATGGGCGAGGCGCTTGAAAGCGCGACGGAGGGCCTGAAAAACGAAAACAGCATTTTAGTGGATAACGCCGGCGTTACAAAGAATGTGTCGAAAATGTGGCAGGAATACGCCGACAGCATCGGAGTTTCCGTCAACAGCCTGTCGCAGGAGCAGAAGATCGCCGCAGAGGTAAACGGCATTCTCGCGGAAAGCCGGTATCAGACCGGCGATGCCGCGAAGGCCGCGGGCACCTTTTCCGGCCAGCTGATGCAGCTTTCCTTCCGGTTCAACGAGTTGAAGGTTGCCGTCGGCAACGCGATCATTCCGGTGGCGCAGCGGGTGCTGCCGGTCATCAATACCATCCTTGCGGCGCTGACAAAGCTGGCGAATGCCTTTGCCGCCGTGATGGGCGCGATTTTTGGGAAAGCGTCCGTGCAGAGCAGCGCCGTCACCGGGCAAAACAACGCGATTGCCGAAAGCGCCGCCGCGGGCGCGGCGGCCGAGGACAAGTTAGCGGACAGCACGAAGGCCGCGGGAAAAGCTGCCAAAAACGCGCTGGGCGGGTTGGATGAGCTGAACGTGCTGCAGCAGGAAACCGCGAGCGGCGCAGGCGGCGCGGATAGCGGAGATGGCGGAAGCGCGGGCGGCGTTCCCGTAACGGCGGAGCTCGAGGTTGAGGATACGGTTTCCCCCAAAATACAGGCCGTCGTCGATAAAATACAGGAGCTTCTCGCCCCGCTGCGCGAAATTGATTTCGGGCCGCTGGCGGACGCGTTCAACCGATTGAGGGACGCCGTCGCGCCTTTGACGCAGACGCTGTTCTCCGGGCTGGAGTGGGCGTGGTACAACCTTTTTGTTCCGCTCGCCGCGTGGACGATTGAGGATGCGCTCCCCGCGTTTTTAGACGTGCTTTCCGGCGCGCTGACGCTGCTGAACGGCGTACTCCAGGCGCTTCAGCCGCTGGCGCAATGGCTGTGGGACAGCTTCCTGCAGCCGCTGGCACAGTGGACAGGCGGCGTAATTGTCACGGTGCTTGAAAATATCGCGGACGCGCTGTATTTGGTGTCCGACTGGATCATGGAGAATCAGACGCTCGTCGAAGCAATGGCGGTTACAGTGGGTATCTTTATGGCCGCATGGGAATTGACTACGCTTGGCAGCTGGATCATCAATGCGGGCGGTTTGATCGGAATACTGGGGGCGATCAAGACGGCGGTGGAGGCCGGGACAATTGCAAAGCTTGCGGACAAGATCGTTGACCTGGAGATCATCGCCCTCTACGCGGGGGATTTTGTGAAATCCATCGCGGGAGCAATTGCCGCGATTGTGAGCAAAACCGCCGCATGGATCGCGGAAACGGCGGCAAAAATCGCCAGCACCGCCGCGGAATGGGCACAGATTGCGGCGACTACGGCATGGAACGCAATTTGTACGGCAGCAACGGCGATTACGACCGCTTTCGGAGCGGCCGTGGCGTTTCTGACATCCCCCATCGGGCTTGTGATCGTCGCCATTACGGCGCTGATCGCCATCATCGTGCTTCTTGTGAAGAATTGGGATACCGTAAAAGCGACGGCGTCAAAAGTATGGGAGGGGATTCAGAATGTTTGGGGAAAAGTGAGTGGGTGGTTTGAAACTCATGTGCTGACGCCGCTTGAAAAAGGCTTTAAGGGCACTGTAAACGGAATTTTAGGCTTTGTAAACGGGCTTGTACAGGCGGTGGTCGACGCGGTCAACTGCATCATCGGCGCCATCAATACGCTCAGCTTTGAGGTGCCGAGCTGGGTTCCGGCAATCGGCGGCAGCCGCTTCGGCTTCCATCTCTCGCCCATTAACGCCCCGCAGATTCCGTATCTGGCGAAGGGAGCGGTGATTCCGCCGAGCGCGGAATTT
>CANRZX010000014.1 GCA_947644575.1 uncultured Clostridia bacterium
TGACTGGAGTTCAGACGTGTTGCTCTTCCGATCTCCTGAATGGCCGCGAGCCCGGGGTACAAATACCCAAGCTTCACGACGATCACATGGTAATCGCGGTAGGAGAGCCCATACGCAGCTATGTCCGCCTCACACGTAAAGGATGTGCGCTCCGCGTTCAGCGCGGTGTCGACGCCAAAGACGGACAGCACCGCGCCGTCCACACGCCTGGAGGCCGTGTGATGCAGGCTCTTGACCACGGCGTTTTCCAGCCGGACCGAGGCGCCGGAGGGGTCGTGCTTCGCGCCGACCGTTACATCGACGGACGCGCCGACGCCCGCCTTCGCGCAGGCGGCGACAGCATCCTCATCCCACAGGCCCGCGATCAGCACCCTTTCCGCCCGCCGCTCACAGAAAAGCTTCAGCAAGAAGGCGTTGTCGCCCGGCGCGCCCGCCGTGACGTTGTCGCCCGAGTCGCTCAGAAAGACCGTGTGCTTTTCGCTTTCCAGCGCGCAGCGCACGGCCTCCTCCGTTGGGAGCGCGTTCGCGCCAAGGCGGTATTCCCCGCGGTGCTCCCACACATAACGGGCCGCCTCCAGCATGGCCCGCTCGATGGGCGCGCGGTCCTTTGCCGTCCCGCATACAACGATGACGGAGCCGTTCTGGGGACAGTCGATCCACGACATCCCCGTGAAGTACGAGGCGCGCCAGACGCCCTCCATTTCCTGAATGGCGTCGAGCCTTTGCAGAATGGCGCGGATGTGGGGCATGTCGGTCGTCGCCGCCTCGCCCGGCTGCAGCATGGGCACCCGGACGAGCGACGCCCAGGGCGTCACGCCCTCGCGCATCGCGCGGCACAGCAGCGCCGCCGCCGTTTCCTGCGTCTGCGCGATGTCGACATGGGGCGCGGTGCGGTAGCCTACGATCAGGTTCGCGGCCCGCGCCAGCGTATGCGAAATGTTCCCGTGGAAATCCAGCGCCACGGCGATCGGCACCGAGGGCCCCACGCGCTCCCGGATCGCGCTGACGAGGAACGCTTCTCCGCTGCCGATGAATTCCACCTGCATCGAGCCGTGCAGGTAAAGCCATACGCCGTCCACGCTGCCGTCCAGCGGAACGGCGGCGATCAGCTCCTGCGCGATGCTCCGGAACGCCCGCAGCGAAAGCGCGCCGCCCGCCACACAGGCGGATTCCGCGTAAAACGCGGGCAGGATCTCATATCCGGCATCCCGCACGGCCGCCGTCGCCTCCGGAAAATGGCGCAGCATTTCCTCTCCATGATAGAAAAGAAAATCATCCCGTTCCACCAAAACCGGATTGGACGTATTGCTCTCCAAATGAAAGCCGCCCATAAAAATTCTTTTTTGTCCCAATTTCAGATCTCCTTTCCGCTGCCGCGCGCAGCGATCGCTGTCCGTTCTCCGCCCGGCCGCTCCTGGAAACTACTGCCAGCCCTGCGGGCTGAGAAAGCCCTTTCCCAACACGCCCCCGGCCTCTAAGATCATCACAAACGCCCGCGGATCCGCCTGATACACAATGTCGCGCACCCGATAGGTCTGCGCGCGGGTACAGGCGCAGAAGACGGCCGTCAGGTCCTCCCCGGAATATCCGCCCTTCGCGGGCAGAACGGTTGTGCCGCGGCCCAGGCGGGCGTGGATCGCGCCCGTCACCGCGGCCGGCTGCCGTGTCACCACGGCGACGACCTCCCGCTTTTTCGCCGCCGCCAGCCGGCTGTCTAAAATCACGGAGCAGATCAGGGAGCTGAGAAACCCCAGCAGCACCGCGTCCACGTCCTGAAAGACAAAGCCCGCCCACGCGAAAACGAACAGATTCATCGTCATGTTGATGCTGCCCACGCTCAAAGAGGGCAAAAACCGCTTGACGGACATCAGCAGAAAATCCGCCCCGCCCGTCGAGGAGCCGCGCCCGTAAAACAGGGAAAGGCCCATTCCGGAGAGCAGCCCTGCGAACACCGCCGCCATGCCGCGGCTCCCCGCATAGACGGGCAGCAGCGGAAAGAGTACGTCGATAAAAAGGGAGGAAACCGCGATCGAACGAATGGATTTGATCAGAAACTCCCTGCCTACGACGCGCAGGCTGAGCAGGACCAGGGGAATGTTGAGCAGCACGGTGGCAAGGCCGATGGGAACGCCGGTCAGATGCCTCAGAATCAGCGTCACGCCCGTCAGGCCGCCGGGGGCGAACTCCGCGGGGCCCGCGAAGATGCAGACACCCGCGCCGTAAAAAAGGCTGCCCGCCACATCGCAGGCGATGTCCGCCGCGGTTTCCCTCCACCGGGACGTCATGACAGACCAACTCCCTTCCGGCGTCCCGCGCGCATGGCACGCGCCGCCGTCACAGCATTTCCGAAACCGCGTTTAGAAATTGCGGGAAAGAAACCTCGGGCTCCTCTACCTCGGGGAACCACAGCTTTTCCCACTCGAAGCTGATGAAATCGCCGTAGTTGTTTTCCTTCAGAATATTGACGGCCGTGCGGACGTCCATTTCCCCGTTGCCGACGAGCGCGGGCGTAAAGCCCCACGGGGTCAGGTCGGAGGAATCCTTCATATGCACGTGGTGGATCTTGTCGCGCACCGCGTCGAAGGTCTCGTGCAGATCGAGGCCGTAGCGGTACGGGTGCAGGCAGTCCCACAAAATGCCGAGGTTGTCGCTGCCGCAGCCGTCGACAAACCGCCGCACCACGCTGCCGCTGCAAAAGTCGTCGTGCGTTTCCATCAGGGGCATGACGCCGTATTTTTTGCCCATTTCCCCGACCTTGCCCAAGCATTCCATGATCCATTTGTCGCATTCCTCGCGGGTGAGCCCCGCCACCTTTTCGGGCGGGATCGCGGCGCGGTATTCCTCGATAAACGGCTCGGCGCGCGGCCGGTCGGTAAAATTGACGGGATACGGGCCGCCGAATACCCGCAGGTACGGGCACTCGAGATCGGACGCGATCTGCATAAAGTCCTCGGCCAGCCTGAGCTGCTCCTTCAGGTTTTCCGGGTCGGGATAGGCGAAGCGCGCGCTGCTGGAAACACAGGCGACCTGCAGCCCCGCGTTTTGAAACAGGCGCCGCGTCGCGCCGATGCCCGGCCGCTGGAATTCCTCCAGCGTGCGCAGATCCTCCGTGCCCTTATAGATGCGGAACTCCACGCCGGTGTAGCCGCTGCGTTTGGCCAGCTCGATCATATCCGCGAAGGAATGATGCGGACAGCCCAAGGTGCTGAAGCTGAATTTCATTTTTTGCCTCCTAAATGATATTTCATTACCCCTTCAGGCCCGTCGTGGCGATGCCCTCGACCAAATATTTCTGGAAGAAAATGAACAGAACGCACGCGGGCAGAATGGAAAGCGTCGCCATCGCGAACATCGCGCCGTAATCGGACGAGGCGGACGGGTCGCTGAACAGCTTGAGCGCGAGGCTGATCGTATAATTCTCCGGCTTATTCAGGAACAGGAACGCCGCCATGAAATCCTCCCAGCGCCAAATGAAGGAGAAAATCGTGGAGGTGACGAGCGCCGGGACAATCAGCGGCAGAATGATCCGCCCGAACACGCCGAAGGCGCTGCACCCGTCGATCTCTGCGGCCTCGTCCAAATCCTTTGGAATGCCGCGGATGAACTGCATGTCCAAAAAGATGAAAAACGCCTGCCCGCAGAAATAGGGCACGATCAGCGGCAGGAAGGTTCCCACCCAGCCCAGCCTTGTATACAGCAGGAACTGCGGCACCATCACCACCTGGAACGGCAGCATGAGCGTAATCATCATGCACGCGAACCAGAAATTCGAGCCGGGAAAGCGGATGCGCGCGAACCCGAACGCGATGACGGCCGAGGAAAATACCGCGCCGAAGGTGGCGAGGCTTGCCACGATAAACGAATTCTTGAAGAACGTGCCGAAGGTGATTTTGGAAAAGCCCTTCCAGCCGTTGACGTAATTCTCCAGCGTCCATTTGCTGGGAAGCAGGCGGGACGCCTCGCGCAGGACCGTGTCCGTCTCCTTGAATGAGCTGAAAATCATCCACAAAAGCGGGTACAGCATCATCACCGCGAGGATCAGGCAGCCGATGTGGTAGACGATTTTGCCGATCCGTTTTTGCTTTGCCATGCCAAGGTTCATGCCCCGTCAGCCCCCTTTCCGAGTGTCCGTTTCATAGAACACCCATTTGTCCTGTGATTTGAACAGCAGCGCGGTGAACACCACGATGATCAGCAGCAGCACCCACGCCTGCGCGCAGCCGTAGCCCATTTTGTAAAACTTGAAGGAGGTGCGGTAGATATACACGGCGGAGAAAAGCGTCGTGTTCATCGGCTCGCCGCGCGTGATCAGCAGGCTCTGCGTAAAGCAGGTCAGGCCCATGATCGTCTGCATAATCAGATTGAAAAAGATCGTCGGCGTCAGCATCGGCAGCGTGATGCGGAAAAAGCGGTGAACCGCCGTGGCGCCGTCGATGCTGGCCGATTCGTACAGCGATACGGGAATCTGCTTGAGGCCGGACAGGAAATTCAGCATCGACGAGCCGAACTGCCAGACCGACAGGATGATCAGCGTCCAGATGGCCGTGTCGGTGCTGCCGATCCACGATTTGTCCAAATGGGTGCCGAATACCGCATTGATGATGGAGTTCAGCAGGCCGTCGCCGGAGAACATCTGCCGCCAGACAATCGCGATCGCCACGCTGCCGCCGACGATCGAGGGCAGATAATAGGCGGCGCGGTAAAAGGACGTCATGCGGTTTGTCTGATAGAGCAGCATCGCGATCATCAAAGAAAAGATCAGCTTCAGCGGAACCGAGAAAACAACGTACATCATCGTCGCCTTCAGGGACACCCAAAACTGCTCGTCGCCAAACAGCGCGATGTAGTTTTTCAGGCCCTTGAATTTTGCCGGGGACAGCACGTCGTAATCGCAGAACGAATAATAAAGCGACGACAAAATGGGAATGATCGTAAAGCAGATGAAGCCCACACAGAACAGGCCGATGAAGGCGTAGCCTGTCAGCGTGTTTTTCCACCATTTGCGGGACAGCTTATGTTTCACTTCCACGCGCTCCTTTCTTTTACGCATCGGTTACGCGGGAAAAGCCGCACCTAACCCGCCTTGCCGTTTCGGGCGCCCCGGCGCGTCCGCCGTATGGGCGGCAAACGCGCCGGGGAGTGGATTTATTTTGAGGTCGTGACGTCCATATCAATCACGCGGGCGACCTTTTTCACCGTCGAACTGCGTTTCTTCTCCTCTAACTTCGCGAGATACCTGTCCTCGTCCACCGGAAGCCGCGCCCAGTCCTCCGTCCAGCCCGACCAATAGATCGCGTTGATCATGCGCACCGCGTGGATTCCCTCCTCACCCGGCGCGATGAGCGCCTCGCCGTTCAGGATCGCGTTCACGAAATTGCGCGTGATTTTGCGGTGCCCCTCAAAATAGGGGAACGTCTCCTCCGGAATAAATTCCGTCGCCGCGGCCTTCGGCTCGCCGAAGCCGGCGGTATAAGTGGCGTTGAATTCCCGCTCGGACTGCTCGAATTTCCAGTGGGTAAATTTGAATTCGTTGTCGGCGACCTCCTCGATCACGACCTTGCCCTTGTCCGCCGTGACCTCTAACCGGTTCGTCCCGTGCGGCTCGCCCGTGGTGGAGATAAACTGCGCCGTCATGCCGTTTTCATACTCGGCGTACACGGTGACGGAATCCTCCACCTCGATCGTATGGTAGCGGCCGGTCTGGCAGAACGCGCGGATCCGGCTCGGCACGCCGCACACCCACTGCCACATATCCAAATTGTGCGGGCACTGGTTGATCATGATGCCGCCGCCCTCGCCGTTCCAGGTGGCGCGCCAGTCGCTGGAATCATAATAACTTTGCGAGCGGTACCAGTTTGTCACGACCCAGGTCATCCGGCGCAGCTCGCCGAGCTCCCCGCTCTGCACCAGCTCCCGCAGCCTGCGGAAATAGGGATTGGTGCGCTGGTTATACATCAGCGCGAACACCTTGCCCGACCGCTTGGCGGCGTCGTTCATCTCCTGCACCTGCTTCGCGTATACGCCGGCGGGCTTTTCGCACAGGACGTGCAGCCCGCGCGCAAACGCATAAATGGCATAGTCGGGGTGCAGGTAGTGCGGCACCGCCACGAGCACGGCGTCCACAAGCCCGCTGTCCATCAGCTCCTCCGCTTTTTCAAAGCGGGCCACCCGGTCACCGAATTTTTCCTTCGCCCAGTCCAACCGGCTTTGCCGGATGTCGCACACCGCCGTCAGCACGGCGTTGGCCACTTCGCCGCCAAACAGATATTCCGCGTGGCGCGAGCCCATCACGCCGATGCCGATCACACCGATTCTCACCTGTTCCATCGAATACATAGCCTCCCATTTCATAAAAAGGGGGAGACAGTCTGAATATTTTGGCGCAAAAGCCTCAAACTGTCTCCCCATGCGTTTTGATTCCAAAAGCGTCCGGGGCTGACGTCAAAGCATCCCCGTTGTAATCATCGATTACCGGAATATTCTGTTTTCAGCCTGTTTTCAGAGCGCGTCAGCCCGCGTTTTCCGCGAGGATCGCGTTCGCGCTCGCCATGAATTCGGCCGCCGCCTCCGCCGGCGTCATCGCGCCGAACAGCACCTTCTGGCGGATGTTTTTCTCCGCCTCAAAGATCTCCGCGGAGCAGGCCGGCTCCAGCGCGGGCGCGGGCGCGCCGTGCTCCGCCGCGTAGGTCACATATTCCGCGATCGCCTGTGAAATCGTGTCCAGATCCCCGGCGATGGCGTTTGAAACCTCGCTGTTCATCGAGACGCCGCGTTCGTTCAGCAGCACCTTGTTCGCGTCGATATCATTGATGATATAGCTCAGCGCCGCGGCGGCCGCCTGCTTCTCCGCGTCCGTGCCGCCCGTGCCCACGCCCGTCAGCTGAGAGGGCTGCACATAGCACGGCTGGCGTGTTTTGTCCGAGAAGGTCGGCTGCATGCAGATGCCGAGGCTGCGCTCCTCGCCCATCGCGGCCTGCAGGCCGACGCCCATGTTGGAGGTCAAAAACGCGTTCCACGCCTTTTCAGTCACGATCGGCTCCAGCTCGGAGCCCGTGATGCCCGCGTATTCCGAGGGATCCACCACCCACTCGGCGGCGCCGGCCTCGGCCAGCTCCTGATAGGCGCGCTCGATGATGGCCGGGTCCTCAAAGCCGAGGGCCGTCTGATCCTCATTGTAGAATTCATACCCCGCGCCGCGGATGGAATTGCGCAGATGCTCCGCGTAGGTGATCTGCCAGCAGTAGCTGGTCTTGATGCCTGTTTTCTCGTAAATCGTCTGGCCCAGTTCCTTGAATTCCTCCCAGGTGGGCTCGGCGCTGATCGTCAACTCCAAATTCTCCAGCAGGGTCGCGTCGTAGAACATGCAGCGGGCGTTGTTGCCCATGCTCAGCGCATACAGCTTTCCGTCCACCGTGCCCGCGGCGATGGTGTTGGGGTCGCATTTGGAAATGTCGAGAATGCCCGCGTCCACAAATTCATCCAGCGGCATCAGAATGTTTTTATCCGCGTAGCGGGGAACCGCGTCGTAGTCCACCTGAATCAGGTGCGGCAGATTCTGTCCCGCGGCGCGGGTCGTAATCAGATCGTTGTACGAGCCGCCGTCGCAGTATTCCAGCGCGAACTGCACCTCGGGATGCAGCGCCGTATACATTTCGGTCACGGTCGTGGTCCGCTCGGCGCGCACCTGGTTGCCCCACCAGACATAGCTGAGCGTAACCTCCTCGGCCTCGGGCTGCGCCGCGTCCGGGGCCGTGCTGCCGGGCGTTCCCGTGGAGGCGGGCGCGGCGGAGGAAGAGGATGACGGCGACCCGCACGCTGTGAGCGCGGCCAGCAAAAGCGCGGCCGAGATCGCGATGCAAAGGATTTTCTTTAAGCTGCTTTTCATATTTCTCTCCTTTTTGTTCCCCCGCGTCGTCGGCGGGGAGAATGATTTGGGTGTGATTTTGCGGCCTTTCTGCGTTCCCGAGGCGCGGAAAACCGCGCCTCATCGGCAAATTGTACAATAAAAGGATGACCAAGCGCGCTTATTTTGTTATATCGTATCCTTTTTCCCCCTCAAAAGCAATCATCAGAATTGCGATGAAATATGTCAAAACTTGCGGGTCTTCCTCTCCTTTCGAGCGGATTTTCCGGAATCGAATTGAAAACACTTTATTATTATGATATTTATTTTGTATCCGGACTCCGATCTGAACAAAAGGAGAGATGCGTATGTACGGTCCCAATCCGTTTCTGAATTTGTCGGACAACAGCTACAACGACATCCAGTCCTTTCAAAGAATCAAGACGGATTCCGAGGAAAGCCGCTATAAGCAGCTTTTCACGTCGAAGGAAAATTGGAACCTTGATTATTTCAAGGACGACGACGCCAAGACCTTCCCGCTGCACCTGCACGATTATTTGGAGGTGCTCCTGTTTTTGCAGGGGAATATCGATTACCTCGTGGAAAGCAAAATTTATCATATTTGCCCGACCGACATCGTCGTCGTGCCGCCCGGCTTTTTCCACCAGCCGCATATCGTCAATTCCAACGAGACCTACGAGCGCATCGTCATCTGGATGACGAACGAGGCCATCGAGGCGCTCAGCACGCCGGAGGTGGATCTGATGCACTGCATCCGGTTCATCGCGGAAAAGCAGCATTTTCTTGTGCCCGACCACACGCAGGAAAACTTTCTGATGCGCACCGCCATGCAGCAGCTGGCCCATATCCAGCGCAACCGCTTCTACGGAAAAAAGCTGCTGACCGCCGGCTTTCTGCGCGAGGTCATTTTGTATGCCTATCAGTCCATGCAATCGGCTCATCTGCCCCCGCAGCGCATGATCAAGAATCCCCTGATCGCCGCCGCGGTGGAATATATTTCCCATCATCTTGCGGAGCCCATCACGCTGGAGGCGCTCGCGGATATTCTGTTCGTCAATAAATACCATTTGGCCCATACATTCAAAAAGCACATGGGCGTATCCCTGCACCAGTACCTGATCAACAAGCGCCTGACGCTCGCGAAAAAACTGATCGCGCAGGGGCAGTCCTTCAGCAGCGCGTGCACGGAATGCGGCTTTAACAATTATTCCAACTTTTTCAAGGTGTTCAAGGCGAATTTCGGAATGTCGCCGCGGGAATATTGGGAATCTCTTTCCTCCCGCCGCAGCGAGGAGGACGAACTGTGAATACAGGTTCTGAAAGGCGGGCGGCCCCCGGCGGCGGAAAAGGGCGCAAGTTTTGCATGCTACAACGCAACTTTATTAATTGTCCGCGTGGGGGAGGTTTGCTACAATGAGGGCATCGGACCGTCCGCCATTTTCCATTCTTGATAAAAAGGAGCGTTTCCTCCATGAGCAAACTGATTCCCGCCGTGCAGCTGTTTACACTGCGCGAATATACGCAGACCCCGGAGGGGCTGGAAAACTGTTTCCGGCGCATCCGCAGGGAAATCGGCTGCGATACCGTACAGATTTCCTGTATCGGGCGCGAGATTCCGGCGTCGTTCCTTGCGTCGCTGTGCAGGGAATACGATATGAAAATCTGCGTCACACACGCCCCGCCCGACCTTGTATTCAGCGGAGACGTCGGCGTATACCGCCGGCTGATCCGCGAGCACCAGTCCTACGGCTGTGATATTCTTGGCGTAGGAAATTCCATTCCGCGCTACATTGACGACGGCTACGAGGGCTTTCAGCGCATGCTGCGCGACCTTGCGCCGCTGCTGCGCGAGCTGAAGGAAAACGGAATGAAATTCGCCTATCACAGCCATACCTATGAGTTTGTCAAGGATCCCCGCACCGGACGCTATATTTACGATATGCTGGTCGAGGATACCGACCCCGAGGTTTTCCACTTCATTCAGGATTCGTTCTGGATGCGTTACGGCGGCATCAATCACCAGAAGTATTTGGAAAAGGTCGCCGGGCGCATGGAGGTGCTGCATGTAAAGGATTCCACGCCGCGCCAGTCCTTCTGCGGCACGGCCGAGCCCTATTTCGGCACCATCGGCGAAGGGAATATTTTTTACCCGCCGATTTTGGACGCGTGCAAAAAAACAGGGGTGCAGTATCTTGCCATCGAACAGGATTACTGCCAGCGCGACCCGTTCCTCTGCCTGAAGGACGCGATGGACGCGCTGAAAAAGCTGATCGCCGACGCGGAAAAAACGGAGGAAAACGAGCATGAGTAAAATAAAAATCGGCGCGCAGCTGCGCACCGTGCGTGATTACTGTCTGACGCGCGAGGGCTTGTTCGACGCGCTGCGCCGCATCCGGGAAATGGGCTACGACGGCGTAGAGTTAGAGGACGTGCACAAGGTGGCCGAGCCGGAGCGCATCGCGGAATATCTGCGGCAAATCGGGCTGGAGGTCTGCTGCACGCGCAGCCGGTACGGGCGCACGGAATTTGACCTCGACCGGATGATCGAGGAGGCCAAGCTTTATCAGACGCCGTACATGGGCGTCGGCACAATGGGCTGCGAGGACATCTTTTACAGCGCGAACGGCGTCCACCGGTACGCCGCTTTTATGACGGAGCTGACGCGTACCGCCGAAAAGGAGGGGATTTTCCCCACCTATGACCTGCGCTCGGAGGAATTTGTCCGGGACGGTGAAGGCAAGCTCGCCTATCTGCGCGCCCCCGGCACGCCGTTCCCCATCGATACCCTTTTGGCGGAAACGCCGCAGGCATTTCATATCGCGCCCGACAGCTGGCATCTGGTTTTTGCCAGCATGCCCATTCCGGAGGTCCTGACCCTGCTGAAGGGCCGCGTGGATATTTTCCGTTTCCGCGACATAAAAATCCAGCCGAACGACCTGACCTTCTACCGCGCGCTGCGCGACCCGTGTGAGTGCGGCGAGGGAGTGCTGGACTTCGCCTCCTGGCTGCCCGGGCTCCGGCAAGCGGACGTCAAATGGATTACGCTCGGCCAAGAGTTCTGCACAAAGGATCCGTTTGCTTGCTTGGAAATCAGCCTTCGCAACGTGCGCCCGCTTCTGGATTAACCTGCGGCGGTACAGCCGGACCTTCCGGCAATGAACCAACCCAGTAAAAGTGGACAATAGACAAAATCCCCCCTGATGCAGGATAATAACTGCATCAGGGGGGATTGAATATGAGTAAACGAAGATACACAAATATGCTGGCATTGTTCCCGGTCATAGAGCGGATGCCGGAGTCCGGGATGGGCCACAGACAGATTAAGAATGAGTTAGAATTAGAAGGAGACCGGCTGATTCACGACCTGCTGAAACGACCGCGCCGATCCGTGACGACGACTTAAACCCATCGGTGTCAGGCAGTGCTTCCAGCCGGGAAAGGCTCCTTCAGATGACAAATTGACGTATATAGTCCCGGGAGAGCCGCAGGCTGTCGAGGATTCTTTCCCGAGAGCCCTCGAACGCGCGGTCCTCTATCTCTATGCACGAAAAGCCGTCGTAGCCAATGTCTGTCAGCGCCGATACATAGCGCCCCCATGCCACGTCGCCAAGGCCGGGCAGCTTTGGGCTCATGAACTCTAAAGGATACGCGAGAACACCCGTATCCTTCAGCTTGTCGGGATACAACTTAATATCCTTAAAATGCACATGGAAGATTTTCTCCTGGAATTCGTACAAGGGGCTGATATAGTCAATCATTTGCCACACAAAATGGCTGGGATCATAATTGAGGCCCAGATTTCTACTGGGGAGCAGCGCAAATACGCGGCGCCAAATGGCTGGGGAGGTCATAAGATTCTGCCCGCCCGGCCACTGCTCCGGGCCGAACAGCATCGGGCAGTTTTCAATGGCGATTTTAACATTCAGCTCCTCGGCCAAACGGAGAATGGGGGGCCAGAGCTCCCCGGCGAGCCTCAGGTTTTCGTCCACTGTTTTCGTCTGGTCTCTGCCGAGAAAAGTCGTCACTAAATTCACGCCCAGAGCGGCGCTGGCTCGAATGACGGTTTTCAAGTGCTCGATATTGGCGGCGCGCCGGTTAAGGTCGGGATCCATCGTATTGGGGTAAAATGCGAGGGCGGACAGCGTAACGCCCTTTTGCTTTGCGTATTGAAGGATATGCTGTGCGTAGCTGCTGTCCTCCAGTGCACGACGGACGTCGATGTGGCTGACGCCCGCATAACGACGCTCCGCTTTTCCGACAGGCCAGCACGCGGCTTCCACACAGTCAAGCTGCAGTTCGGCGGCGGCGTCGATCATTTCCTCGTAGCTCCAGCCGTCTAAAATGGCGCTTACAAATCCAAGCTTCATCGCTGCACTTCCTTTTTGTTCTGTGGGCCGCGCTCTTCTCACTCCGTCACGGCGGCCCAGCTTTTTGTTCGGCTGCTTTGTACAATAGCGTCGATTACCTTCATAATATGATGCCCGCTTGCAAAATCCGCATAGTCCGCAGATGACGCATCGGGATAAAGGATCGAGCGGTAGAAGGAATTCAAATGATTGAGGACAGCATCGTGAAAGCCTTCCGCATGGCCGCTCGGAAGGCGCGTATATTCTCCGGCAAAGCGGAACGTATTGGGATCGCGCATTTCGATCTCATTGGCCTTGTCCCGACGGCCGATCCACACGCGGCCGCTTTTCTCGTGCGACCACGCCAACGACAGCCGATCCGTATTGACCTCAATCTTCAAATCGCATTTGTGCCCCGCGCTCACCTGAGAGATGTAAAAAACACCCCGTACCCCATTTTCCATCCGGAACATCACACAGCCGTAGTCCTCGGTGGAAACGGGGAAATCCTCATACGGCTCGTTTCCGTTCGCGGCGGAAAAGGTCTTCTGCTGCCGTAGCGGTTTTTTCCTGTTTGGGATCACCGTAACCAAGTCCGCCAGAACCTCTTTTATTTTGCTGCCCAGCAGGGTTTCGGCCAAATCGCACCAGTGCGATCCGATGTCCCCCACCGCCCGTGTCTCGCCGCAAAGCTCGCGCTCGAGCCGCCAGCTATAATCCGTGTCATACAAAAGCCAGTCCTGCAAAAAGTGCCCATGCACCAGACGGGGCTCGCCCAGCTCTCCCGTTTGGAGGCGCGCCTTGTACTCCTGAATGAAGGGATACATGCGGTAATTGAAATTGACGCAGGTTTTCAGGCTCGGATGCGCCTCGCTGATTTTGAGCAGCGCCGCGGTCTCCTCGGATGTCATGCCCAGCGGCTTTTCGCAAAGGATATGCTTTCCGTGTTCCAGCGAAAAACGGCAGATCTCGTAATGCAGATGATTCGGCGTGCAGTTATGGATCACCTCTATTTCGGGATCCAGCACAAGCTCGCGGTAATCGCTGTAAAATTTGGGGATATTGAGCTCCCCCGCAGCCTTTGCAGCAAATTCGCGGTTGGCGTCGCAAACGGCCGATACCTCCGCGAAAGGACTTCTTTGGATGGCGTCGGCGTGGACGGCGCCGATAAAGCCAAGCCCGATCACTCCAACCTTTAATTTTCTCATAAAAAAACCCCTCTCTGGCGCGCCGGACGCCAAAAGAAATGTTTTGTGCACGTCTCTTTTTAGAGCCGCGGCCGGGAAAGCGGCCTTTGCCTTCCCGGCCGCAGGCAGCCGCTACATCGCGGCGTCTACCTTGTTGATCGCCTCGGCGACCTCCAACATGTTTCGCTCCGTCATATTCAGGTTGATCGCAAAGCGGAGGCTGCGGGACAAAATATCGAGCGTTTGGGGACACATATCCTTTGAATAGGATACATCTCCCTTATAAGCCGGATCATTCCACGGATAGTTCAGCGGCGTCGCGCCGTTTTTATTCAGGATGGAATCCCAATTCGCGTAAATATGGCGGTCGGGAAAGCCGGTATCGTAAACTGAGCCGAGCGCCAGCCCCTCCTCGAGGAGCATCGCGTTCATCTTTTTGCATTCCTCGCGGCTGTTCGCGATGAACGTGACGGAAAATCCGCAGTCGCCCTCGGGATCGTCTACATATTGCATTGAATAATGTGCCGGCGCGTTCAGCTTCGATAGCAGCAGCTTTTTCAGGCCCCGCGTTTTTTTGAGGATCTCATCCAGCTTCGTCAATTGTACCCGCATAATGGCAGCCGCAATTTCATTCCCCCGAACGCCGCTTCTGGAAAAGGGAGCCACCTTCAGTACACTTTCGATGGAGGTTTTCCACATCGTCATGCCGGAATCCGATTGGTACAGGCCGCGCTGGAACGCGTCGTCGTCCCGCACGAAGAAGACACCGCCCTCTCCGGACGTCAGAACCTTATAGTAGTTGGTGCTCCACGCAAAGGCGTGGGAATGGACTCCGCAAAAATCACCGTGATATGTGGCCCCGATGGCCTGACAGCAATCCTCGATCAGGACAAGCCCATGCCGGACGGCGACGGCGCGGATTGCGTCCAGACGGGCGGGAACGCCCTGCATATGAACAACAATGATCGCTTTGGTATAGGGGGTAAGCTTTTTTTCCACATCCGCCGGATCCAGCCCCAAAGAATAATCGATTTCGGCAATGACGGGCACCGCGCCCACATCGCACACCGCGGCGGCCGTCGCGATATAAGTATATGCCGGAACGATCACCTCGTCGCCGGGGCCGATCTCGTAAGCGGACAGGCAGCAGGACAGGGCGGCCGTGCCTGAGGCCACGAACAGAGCGTGGCTGGCGCCGGTTTTTTCGCAGAGTTCCCGCTCCAAAAGATCGCATTGCCTCTTTTCGCCCTCGTCGTAGCGGAAAAGCTTTTGCGGGGTTTTTAGCAGCCCCGTCACGGCGTCGATCTCCCGCTGGTCGATTGCCGTCCAGCCCAATCCGCCGGACGGCAACGGCGTCCGGATCGCTTTTTCCATCATGGTAATCCCTCTCTTTCAAATTTTATTTACAATAGCTCTTGAGACCATAGCTTAATTATATATTCTTATAATCAAAAAGTAAATATATTTATCGATATTTGTATAAAGTAAATTTATATATTCAATTAATTAAAGCGGTTGCATTCGGGCGAGAAATATGCTATATATAATATATAAAGAAAGCTCACTGCCTGTAAAAAGCCGGTTTTTATTCGAGCCTGATTTGATATGGGAGGGAAACACGACGTGCAGAAGCCTATTTATACCGGCGCCAAAAAGGAAATTTTGAAGAAGATCTTCCGTCGGCGCTCCATCACCCGCGCAGAACTGTCCGCCTCGCTTGGATTGAGCGTGCTGACAGTTTCAAAAGCGGTTTCCTCCCTCATTGAGGACGGAATCGTCAAGGAAGGAGACGTGATGGAGTCCTCCGGCGGAAGACGTCCCACCTGTCTGTCCATCGATCCCTCGTACGCGAAGATCGTTGCCATCGATATAGGCTCCTACTCCTTCAAGATCGGGGTGGTTTCGCTGGACGGCAGCGTTGTGGAGCATCAGACGATCTTAAACGACAGTCTGCCCGCCCCGGCGCCCACGCGAACGCATGAGGAAATAGAGGCTCTGATACAAACGTATATCGATCGATACTCCTACGAAAAGCTTTTGGGCATTGGCATCGGCGTCAGCGGGGTGGTAAACCATATCAGCCGGAAGGTCGTGTTCGCGCCCAACATCACAGGGATCGATCCGGATATCGCGCGGCGTTTAGAGCAGCGCTTTCATCTGCCGGTAGCGCTCGACTCGAGCGCAAGATGTATGGCTCTCGCCGAAAAAACGTTTGGGGATCCCGAGCAGGCCTCGAATTTCATGTTCGTCTCCATCGGGAACGGCGTAGGGGCGGCGCTTGTTGTGGATTCTCAGCTTTTGATGGGCGCGCAGGGCTTTTCCGGGGAGCTCGGCCATTTGAAGGTGGGCGGGGACGATATACTTTGCAGCTGCGGCAACAGGGGATGTTTGGAGCTTTATATCACCATCCCGATGATTGTCCAGAAGGTAGTGGAGGAGCTCTCCGCGGCCAATATTTTCTCCCTTCTGAAGCAATCGCCTGAACATCTGCAGAACATCAAAATCGCCGATATTGTGGAGGCATATGAGAACGGCGACAAAACGGCGATCCGCGTCATCCAGAACGCCGCCTCGAAGCTCGGCTTTGCGCTCTCTCTTGCCGTCAACCTTGTCAATCCCAAAAGAATCGTCCTCGGGGGCGGCTTGCCCAAAGTGTTCCCCAAAATCGCGGACATCACGGAGCGGTACGTACTGGAAAACAGCCTGACACCCTGCGTGCAGGATCTCTCGATTTCTCTCCCCTCCTTTCAGGACGATTCTTCGATCGTGGGAAGCGCGACACAATTTATCATCCAGGTATTTGATTGACAGAAACTCAAAGCAGGAGGCTGCCGCGCGGGAAAAGGCCTATGCGGCAGCCTCCTTTTTCTTTTGCAGCGCGTTCCTTTTATCATTGTCGCATCTGAAAAGAAGAATCTTCAAAGCAGGGTACTCTATGCCGCCGGAGGAGCGTCCTCGGCGATTTCCTGTCGGCCTCACGACCGGCACGCGCGCCGCCCGAAAAAGCACTTGCTTTCAGACGTGTTGGCTGTATAGGGCTTTTTAAGGAGGCACTGAATAAATTGTCAGGCACATGCCGGCGGTATATTTGGCCCCGCATCTTCTCGCAGGGAAATGTCGGCCGCACGTTCCTTCTGCGGGGAAGTATCGGCCGCGCGTTCTTAACGCGGCCGATGACCCGCCGATTTAATCAGAGCTCCCTTAAATATTCTACGCTCATTTGAGCCGCTTTCAGGGGCGTGTGCTCAAGGGAATAATCCTGCTCTACAACAAGATAGCGCGCGCCGCTTTCCTCCGCCGCTCTTAAAATGGCCGGAATGTCCTGCATGCCATAACCTACGGGGCGAAAGGCAAAAAATCCGTCTTCACTTTGCGGCTGCGCGCCGCTGGCCCACGCGATCAGCGTGTCCAGCTCTCTGCGCGGCCCTTTTAAGGTAAAATCCTTTAGATGGACGACGGGGCACCGTCCCTTGTATTTTCGTACATATGCCGCCGGATCCTCCCCCGCCACCTTAATCCAGCAGCTATCCAGCTCTGTCTGCAGCAACTCCGCCGGAACAGCCTGATACAAAAGATCCAGCACATATGTACCGTTTTCCATCCGTGTGAACTCGAAATCATGATTGTGGTACAGCAGCACGGCCCCTTTTTCCGCGCACCGCTTTCCAAGCTCCGGAATTGTTCTTACAACTCTGGCAAAGCCCGGGGCCGCGGGGCGCAGCTCCTCGGAGAGGTACGGAATGACGATATACCGGCACCCGAGGGAGACATAGCCCGCGATCGTCCGTTCCGGTTCGCGCATAAGCTCGTCCCACGGGACATGCGCCGAAAGAACGGGAATGCCCGCCTCCTCCACAGCCGCGCGGGCCTTCTCGAACGACATCCCGTAGAGCCCCGCGAGCTCTAAAAAATCGTAGCCCATTTCTTTCAGCGCCTGCAGCGTGCCCTTGAAATCCTTTTCCGCGGCGTCCCGCACGGAATAGACCTGAATGCCGATTGGCAGCGTCTTCATTTTTTTCAAATCTCCTTTCCCGATTGCTTGCCGCCCCGGGCGGCTGCCCGCCGGGGCGGCGCCCTCTTTTCAGGCGTTTGTTTTAGGGCAGCCCTTCAACAGCTTTTCAAAATTTTCATGGAGCAGCCCGGCCTTTTGCGAATCCGTCAAATTGGAAAACAGAATCCGCGTGACGCCGTACCGAAGATCGTGGTACGGAAAATCGGAGCCGAAGAGGATCTTTTCAAACGGGCACTGCTCCGTCAGTTCGTTGATCCAATGCTCCGTGACGTCGAAGCCGCAGGTATCCAGAAAGATATGCGGGTAGCGGTTTACCATCTGAACGGCTCTTTTCACCGATTCCACCGTTCCCCCGGAATGTGCTAAAATGAAGCGGACGTTCGGGAACCGGCGCATCGCCTCCTCGCACAGCGTCAGATTGCAATAGGCGTCGGCGTCTCCCCATGTATGGCTCAGAACAAAGCCGCCGCGCTTTTCCACTTCGTGAAAGATTTTTTGATACCCTTCGCAGTCGATCCGCGCCCGATGTCCGCCGGGATGAATCTTGACGCCAATCACCTGTTCTATCGGATAATAGGTATCAAACATCCGCTCAAACTCGTCTTCATAAAACGGGTTCAGGCACAAATAGCCGTACACGCGGCCGGGATACCGCCGGATGCTGTCCAGCATCAGCTCGTTTCCGTATTTGTAATCGCATTCAATCCCGGCCTCAGGGGCAATGCACAGCTTTTCCACCCCCATGGTGTCCGCCTCGCGGATCATCTGCTCGATCGCGGCCTGCGCGTGATAAAATTCGTGTCCCGTCCCCAAATGGCAGTGCGCGTCGACAATGTGCAAATCCGAAAATGTATCCCTGCTTAGGGCCCTTTCCAAAATACTTGTCGGCGTCATTGGCTGTTTCCTCCGTACGGATACCGGATTTGGCTGTCGAGGCGGACGATGTTTTTGTAGGCGATTTTCTCCTTATCCTCCTCGCTGATATCCGCATACAGAATTCGGCCCACAAACGTTCCCGGCTCTAAATAGGGCATTCTCGTTCCAAACAGGATATGCTCCGCGCCAAAGCATGCCGTGATCTCCTCCACGGCGCGGTATGCGATGAGCAAGCTGGTATCGACATAAAAGTTTGCGCATTTTTCAAGGATGGGATAGATCATCCTCGCGCTTCGGTAGCCGGGCGTCAGCAGCACGACGGGGACGTCGGGATATTCACGGCACAGGCGATAGAGCTGGTCGTACTCCTCAAACGAAGCGCTGTGCTCCATCCGGTCGATCAGAACGGGCATTCTCAAATCGCTCATCAGCGTGAAAAGCCTGTCGGTGTTCCAAGGGTGCAGGGTAAAATTGTGATCCAGCGGGAACAGGCGCACTGCGCCGACACGGTGCCGGCAGATAAATTCCACCGCGCCCTCGCGCCCGCCGAATTCCTGCTCCAAAAGAGGCGTCATCACCATTACGGGCCGCAGCGCCGGATGCTCCTTTGCCGTCTGCACCGCCGCGAGGTTTCCGACAGACAGCTCCGAAAGCCACGCCTTGGTGTCCATGATATAGGCTTTTTCAATCCCAAGGCGGGCCATTTCCTTTTCCATATCCTCCGCTGTTTGAAGGAACAGCCTTTTCGGCGTCCATTCGCCGAGCATGGCGTTGATGTCAATGAACCGCATACGCTCGCTTCCTTTCCGGTATATTTAATGTTTCAGCCGCTTCGGGCTGCGCCGCAGCAGCTCTTCGGCATTGGACGACAGGATTCCGCGCTTGACGGAATCGTCCAAATCGGCGAACAGCACCCTTGTAAGGCCATATCGAAGATCATGGAACGGGTAATCCGAGCCATAGAGCAGGCGGGACGGATCTTGCATGCGCTCCGCCAGCTCGGGCAGTGAATGCTCGGTGACGTCAAAGCCGCAGCAGTCCAAATAAATATTGGGCAGGCGGTTTGCGAGACGGAGCGCTTTTTTGACGCCCTCCACGGTGCCCCCGGCATGGCCTAAAACAAAGGGTATTTCCGGATAATCTTTCATAACGTCCCCGCACAGATCAACATTGCTGTAGGGGCAGTCCTCCCATGTGTGCACTAGTACATATCCGCCGTAGGCTTGAACCAAATCGAAAATTTTGCGGTAGCCCTTGCAATTGGCTTTTGCCTGCATTGCGCCGGGGTGAATTTTTACGCCGACGAACCCGTCGTTCGGATAATATGTCCGAAGCTCGTCCTCCGCCTCCCATGCCATATGCGGATTGAGGGCCACATATCCCAGAACGCGGTCCGGATAGCGCTCCGCCGCGCGCAGGGTATTAATGTTTCCGGCGCGGTACGCGTTCGAGGTGCCGGCCTGCGCGACAACGCACACCCTGCGGACGCCCATTTTGCGGGCGTCCTCCATCATCGGATCAATCCCGGCATCTGGAAACTCGAAGCCGGAATAATTCCCCATATGGCAATGAATATCAATGATGTCCAAATCCTCGAACGACTCTCTGTTTTTTGCGCGCTCCAAAATTGTCTGCGCCATTTTTCAAGTCACCTCCATAGCGTGAGCGCGGCTCAGCCCTTGATCGCCCCGGTGGTCATCCCCTCAATGAAGCTTTTGCGGGCGAAAATAAAGACGATCAGCACCGGAATAAACGACAGCATCGTCGCGGCCATGATGAGATTCCACGGGATAAGCGTCTGGCACTTCAAGCCCGCGATCCCCACGGGGAGCGTCTTTGTCTTTTCGCTGTTGGCAATAATCAGCGGCCAGAGCAGATAGTTCCACTGGTTCATAAACGTATTGATCGCCAAAACGCCCATTGCCGAACGCGAGATGGGAACAATCACTTTGACAAATACCCACATTTCAGAGGCGCCGTCAATCCTTGCCGCTTCGATCAGGGAGCTTGGGATCGTCGCCATAAACTGCTTGAGCAGAAATACGCCGAACACGTTGGTGATGCACGGGACAATCATGCCCCATAAACTGTCCACCATATGAAACGAGCGCGTGACCATAAAAGCCGGCAGCAGCGTAATCGTGCGCGGCACCATCATGGTCGCCATGCAGAGCATAAACAGCGCGTCCCGCCCCGGAAACTGCTTTTTCGCGAAGGCGTAGGCTGCGAGCGAGGCAAAGATCAGCGTTAAAACCGTGGTGACGGACGCCGCAAACAGGCTGTTCCAAAACCATGCGGGGAACGCGCTGGTACTGCCGAGCAGCAATTCCTTATAATTCTCCAGCGTCGGGTTTTCCACCCACAGCTTGGGCGGAGTTTCAAACAGAACCGTTTTTTCGCGCAGCGAGGCCATCAGAAACAGCCAAAACGGGATCACAATAATCAGGCTGGTTACAAATAGGATCAACGCCTTGACGATTTTTCCCGGCGTAATAGCTTTTTTCATCTTCTCCCTCCTAATATTCGATATCGCCCTTGTTCAGCTTCAGCTGCAGGGCGGTGATCAAAAGAATAATTACAAGGAAAAGCATTGACAGAGCCGCGCCGAGGCCAGTTAAATTGTTTTTGAAGGTCAGCTCATAGATCGCGTATACAATGCTCTTGGTGGAATTCAGCGGGCCGCCGTAGGTTGTTGTATAAACGGAATCGAACAATTGGAATTGCCAGATGGTGGACATCACAACGCAAAGCAAAATGCTGTTGCGCATTAAAGGGAGCGTCACCCTGCACAGCATCTGCCACGAGGAAGCGCCCTCGATCAGCCCCACCTCATAATAATCATTCGGGATTCCGCGCAGGGCGGCGACATAAATATAAATATAGAAAGTGCAGCCCTTCCATATCTCCAAAATTACAATGACCACGCGCGCGGACCATGGCTCGTTCAGCCAGTTCGGCGCGGCAAAGTCCATCAGCTCCAGCAGATAGTTGATCGGACCGTTCACGGAAAACAGATAGGACATCATTACGCTCGCGGCGACCATCGAGATCAGCAGCGGCATGAAGTAAATCGTTTCAAACAGAGGAGAAAGTAAGGTCGACCGCCTCAAATAAAGAGCGAGGCCGAAGGCGATCACCTGGCCTACGGGCAGCGCCATAACGATATACAAAAAGTTGTTGAAGAGATAATCTAAATATTTGCGGTCCGCAAGAATTGTCATATAGTTTTTAAGGCCGACAAAGGTTCTCGGGCCGACAGTTCCCCCCTGCTCAAAGCTCTGAAGGAATGTCATAAAAATGGGCAGGATCGCAAAGACGGCGAGCAGAAGCATAAACGGAAGGATGAACAAATAGCCCGAGGCGATCTCCCGCTTCTGCACTCCCGTCCTGCGGCGCTTTGGGCGAAGCGCAGGCTCCGTATTTGTATTTTTCATTGGCAGCGTTCCTCTCATCCAATCATGAGCCCCGGCAAAGCCAGGGGTCTTTTTTCGCTAAAGCTGCTATAAAGAAAGGCGGCTGCCCTTCACTGCTCTTCAGCATTCCGGCAGCCGCCCTTCCGCATGTGTTTATTGAGCGAGAATTTCCTTTACCTGCGCATCCGCATCCGCGACTGCCGTCTCAACGTCCTTGGCGCCGCGCAGAATCTCCTCAATCATCAGCTTCAAAATAGGATCGACCTGAGAATACCATCTCGGATCCACCGGGGTGCTGTACGAATTGGGAACCGACTCCGCCGCAACAGACATGATCTCGTCCTCAGCCCAGATTCTCTGGCTCACCTCCGCAGAGGCGTCCAGCATATTGTTGGCGTGCAAATAGATCGCGCCGTTTTCCTCAAACGTCAGGAATTTAATAAACGTCCAGGCCGCTTCCTTCTCCTTGCTGGCCGCCGCCATAGACAGACCGCCGTTGCCGCCATAGTTGGCGCGGCTCATGGCCTCGTTCGGGTTCGGGCCGGCGGGCATCATAAACGCGCCCAGCTCCAAATCCGGCGCGTTTATCTTAACCTCCTGACCGAACTGGCATTGCTGCGCATACATCGCGACCTTTCCGTCATAGAAAAGCTGCTGCGCCTCCTCCGCCGAATACGAGCCGATTGCCGGAGCCACATTGTCCTTCACCATAAAATCGGTGATATACTGAATACCCCGGATCCCTTCCGGATTATTAAAGCCCAGCGCCGTTCCGTCCTCGTTCAAGAAGGTCGCTCCGCTCTGATAGATAAAGGGCGCGATCTGATGCAGATTCATTTCGCCTCTCAGCAGGTCCATGAAAAATCCCCATTGATCTGTCTTTCCGTCCCCGTCGGTATCCTTTGTCAGAGCCTTAGCCGCCGCCAGCAGCTCGTCCCATGTCTGCGGAATTTCAATTTCCTCCTCCGCAAACATCGCTTTATTGTAAAATACAATAGAGGTGAGATTCAAAAACGGAACTCTTGCCGTGATGCCGTTATATTCACAGGTTTTCCAAAGCTCGTCGGTGTATTTTGCTCTTAGCTCCTCTGTAATATACGGCGTTAAGTCCTCTAACTGCCCTGCCGACGCAAAGCTCGGGAATCCCTCTGTCATGTAGCAGACATCTGGCGGTGTTCCGCCCGCAAAGGCGGAGGAATATTTTTCATTCCAGCTCTCCCAAGGTGTCACTAAGAATTCCACCTCGATCTCGGGGTGCTCCTCCGCGAATCCAGAACAGGCTGCCACAGCTCAGCCTCGTTGGAGGCGTGCGGGGCCTTCCAGAAGGTGATCTTCACGGTTTGCGCAGGGGTGTCCGTTCCGGGGCCGGCGTCCGGCGCGGCCGCGCTGGACGCCGGACTCGCGGATTGGCTCGCGCAGCCGGAAAGCAATGCAAAAAGCATTACCCCACAAAGCAGCACGGACAAAAGCGCCTTCATCTTTTTCATACTGTATCCTCCTTTTGTTTTATCTAAATCACATACAGAGTGATTTATACAATAAAATTGCGGAAAGCTTAGAAAGAATGTCTAATTTTATATTTTCTATAGATATAGACTAACATATCTTAAATCATTTGTAAAGTAGATTTATAAAATTTTCTATATTTTTTTGCTCTTTAATTGCAAATGCATTGAAAAGGTCGCAAATTTATGCGGGAAAAGGTATCGGTATAATCGATATATCCACTAAAAAAGCTTTTCGAGACGCGGTATTTTTATGCCGCACCGTATTACAGCTCCCGGCGCAGCCTTCCAAGCAGAAGAAGCTTCCCCGATTGGGCACTGTTTGAAAATTGGAAATATTTCCAACGGTGAAGGCTTTTTTCGTCAGGCAAGTCTAATTTGATGCAAAAAGGCTTATTGCGTTTATAGATAAGTTAACAAAACATGACGGAAAAGAGCCGCCGCCTTTTTTGGCAACGTGCCTAAAACTTTCACATGAATATAACGAAAAATCTGCAAGCAAGGCGAGCGCAAAGCCGTTAGGCGGTCTTTGTGTGGTGTTGCCTATAGCCAATCCGGGAAAAATATGCTACAATAAAACACACCGCGGACGACGGGCCCGCGGCTTACAAGGGAATCGGAGGGAGCGTCCATGACATACCGTCTCGCGGAGCATAAGGGCGACAGCATAGCCGTGCCGCGGCTTGTCTTTGCAAAGCTGCCGGAGCTCGAGGAGGACTGGCTGCGCGTGGCGCTATACGCGCTGGACACCGGCGAAACAGACCCCGCGCGCATCGCCGCCGCCCTGCGGCTGAAAGGGCCGGAGCAGGCGCGCACGGCGCTGGTATACTGGAAGGGCGCGGGGCTGCTGCAAAGCGATGGCACGCCGGACGCGCGCGGCGAGCTGGAAACCGCGCCCCGCGCGCACCTGACGAGCGCCGAGGTGGCCAGCGCCGCGCAGAACGACCCGGCCATCGCGGGCCTTGTCCAGGAGTGCCAGCGGCTGATGGGCGGCGTCATCACACAGGCGGACGCGAACATCTTTGTCTCCATGTATCTTTCCGACGGCATGCCCGTCGACATGATCCTGTTGGGCGTGTCGCATTTCGCGTCACTGGGCAAGCGCAGCGCGCGGTATATCGAGCGCGCTCTGCTGGGCTGGCAGCGGGACGGCATCGATTCGGGCGAGGCGGCGGAGCGCTATCTGCGTCTGCTCGACCGGCGCGCCGCACATGAAGAGGAGACCGTCGGGTTGTTTGGCCTCGCGGACGCCAAATTCACCAAAGCGGAACGCCGCGCCATCGCCGATTGGTATGAAAGCTTTGGCTACGACGCAGCCATGATCGCCGAGGGCATCGCCTACGCGGGTGAGAAAAAGAGCGTCAAATACGTCAACGGCATCCTCCGCGCATGGTACACAAAGGGCTACAAAACCGTGCGGGACGTCATGGCCGGCAGCGCCTCGCAGGCTGAAAACGTGACGGCCGCCGCGCCCGCCGTGCAGCACAATATCTTAGGGGGTGGCCTGCGCCGCGCGCCGCGCATTCCGGGTAAGGAGGAAACGCCATGATAAGGGAAGAAATGTATCGCCGCGCGCGCGGCATCGTGGCCAGCCGCCGCCAGCGCGCCGTGACCGCCGCGCAGGAAACGCTGCGCCGGGCCGAGCGGGATA
>CANRZX010000015.1 GCA_947644575.1 uncultured Clostridia bacterium
ATCACTTCTTCTTATTGGCCACCGTGCGCTTCGGGCCCTTGCGGGTACGGGCGTTCGTCTTGGAACGCTGGCCGCGGACGGGCAGCCCCTTGCGGTGGCGGATGCCGCGATAGCACTGGATCTCGACCAAGCGCTTAATATCCAGCGCGGTATTGCGGCGCAGATCGCCCTCGACCACGAAATTCTTGTCGATGTAGTCGCGGATCAGCGCTTCCTCGTCCTTGGTCAGGTCCTTCACGCGGGTATCGGGATTGATCTTTGTCGCGCTGAGGATCTCAGACGCGGCGCTGCGGCCGATGCCATAGATATAGGTCAGGCCAATTTCGACTCGCTTTTCCTTGGGCAAGTCAACTCCGGCGATACGTGCCATGTTTTTCAGCACCTCCTGATTGATTTATCCCCTTGGTGGATGATGCCGCAGAGTAAGTGCTGAATAAATCGGAGTGTGCGAAGCGGCGAGCAAATTTTGTGTCAGACAAAACAAAAAGCGCAGGCAATGCTTTGTGCATTGGCGAGTATTTTTGTGAAGTCTGACGGAACAATTTGCCGTCGATGCGCGCGCTACGATTTGTTCAGTGCTTACCAGAAGACCGGCGGGATAAGACGGCCCGCTGCGGCTGGAATGCGTAAAGCTCCCCTCCCTCGCCCTTGCCTTAGGCGGGAGGGGCGGCCGCGCCCACCGCGTCGCTGCGTTGGGACGGCCCGTTTTTCGGTTCGGTTTTAACCCTGGCGCTGCTTGTGCTTTGGGTTCTGGCAAATCACCATCACGCGGCCCTTGCGCTTGATGACCTTGCATTTTTCGCAAATCGGTTTTACAGAAGGCTTCACCTTCATGCTTGTTCCCTCCTTCTGACGGCGCGCGAAATGCTTATTTCGAGCGCCATGTGATGCGGCCCTTTGTCAGATCGTAAGGGCTCATCTCCAATGTGACCTTGTCCCCCGGCAGAATGCGGATGAAGTTCATGCGCAGCTTGCCGGAAATGTGTGCCAGCAAACGGTGCCCGCCTTGGATCTCCACAAGGAACATCGCGTTGGGCATGGCCTCGACCACGACACCCTCTACTTCAATGACGTCTTCTTTGGACATGCTGTTACACTCCCTTTGGCTGTGTGAGGATGACCGGCCCGCCCGGCGTGATGGCGATCGTGTGCTCGAAGTGAGCCGCGAGCCCGCCGTCCACGGTACGGGTCGTCCACCCGTCGGACATCGTCTTGACCACGTGGCTTTTCTCGTTGACCATCGGCTCGATGGCGATCACCATCCCGCTCACAAGGCGCTGCCCGCGCCCGGCCGTGCCGAAATTCGGCACCTCCGGGTCCTCATGCAGCTCGCGCCCGACGCCGTGCCCGACGTAGGTGCGCACAACGGAAAAGCCCGCGTCCTCCACATACTGCTGCACCGCCGCGCTGATGTCGCCGACGCGGCCGCCCACCTGCGCGGCGGCAATGCCGCGCATCAGAGATTCCCGCGTGACGTCCATCAGCCGCCGCGCTGTCTCGCTGACGGCGCCGCACGCGAAGGTGGCGGCGTTGTCCCCGTTCCAGCCGTCGATGACGGCGCCTGTGTCGATGCTGACAATATCGCCCTCGTGCAGCACCTGCCCGTGCGACGGGATGCCGTGGATTACGACATCGTTCACCGAAATGCACGCGCTGCCCGGAAAGCCGCCCAGCCCCTTGAAATTGGGGCGAGCGCCTTGGCTGACGATATAATCATAAATAATTTTGTCGATCTGCGCCGTGGTGACGCCCGGCCGGACAGCCTCGCCGCCCAGCCGCAGCGCCTCGGCCGAGATGCGGCACGCGGGCCGCATCGCCTCAAGCTCTTTTGCGGTTTTCAGGCGGATCACGGTTCGACCCCCAGCTTTTCAAGCAGCCGCCTCGTGGTATCGGACACGGTCTCCTGCCCCTCGACGACCACCAGCTTGCCGCGCGCGCGGTAGAAGTCCACCAGCGGCTCGGTCTGCTCGTGGTAGACCTTCAGACGCTCGCGGATGGTCGAGGGCTCGTCGTCCTTGCGAACGATGAGCGCGCCGCCGCAGCGGTCGCAGGCGTCGGGCTTCGCCGAGGGCTTCGCCGTCGTGTGATAGCTGGCCCCGCAGGCCGAGCACACGCGGCGGCCGGACAGGCGCTGGATGATGCAGTCGTCCGACACCTCGATGTCGACGACCTTATCGATCCGCACGCCCATCTCCTCGAGCGCCTCGGCCTGTGCCACCGTGCGGGGCACGCCGTCTAAAATAAATCCGTTTTCGCAGTCGGCCTGCGCCAGGCGCTCCTTGATGATGCCGATGATGACGTCGTCCGGGACGAGCGCGCCGGAGTCGATAAACGACTTCGCGCGTGCGCCCATTTCGGTGCCGTTTTTCATGGCCTCGCGCAGGATATTGCCCGTGCTGACGGCCGGGATATGCAGCTTGTCGCAGATGATCTCGGCCTGCGTGCCCTTGCCCGCGCCGGGCGCGCCCAAGAGGATCAGATTCATGCTATGTTCCTCCTTCAAAGGCTGCGGCGCTTACTCAAGGAAGCCCTTGTGATGGCGCATCAGCATATACGATTCCAGACTGCGGGAGGTATCCAGCGCCACGCCGACGACGATCAGCAGGCTGGTGCCGCCCAGCGACAGGCCGCTGATCTGGAACACCGCGCTCAGCACGATCGGCAGAATGGCGACAACGCCGAGGAACAGCGCGCCGATGAACGTGATCTTGCCCAGCACCTTGGTGATGAAGTCGCTGGTCGGCTTGCCCGGGCGGTAGCCGGGGATGGTGCCGCTGTTGGAGCGCAGATTGTTCGCGATCTCCACCGGGTTATACTGTGTCGCCACATAGAAGTAGTTGAACGCGATAATCAGCAGCAGATAGATCACCGCGTAGAACCAGCCGGTGGTGTTGAAGGCCCGCAGGAACGACGAGGCGAACGGGTGATCGACGCTGTTGTACAGGTTCGGGAAGAACCCGCCGATCGTGCCCGGGATCGACGCCAGCGCGCTGGCGAAGATGACCGGCATGACGCCGCTCATGTTGACCTTGATGGGGATGTGCGTATTCTGGCCGCCATACATTTTGCGGCCCACGACGCGCTTGGCGTACTGCACCGGGATGCGGCGCTCGGCCGCGTTCAGAATGACGATGAACACAACCACGGCCACGGCGATCACCGGCGTCAGGATCATGGCAAAGATATAGCGCACCTGCCCGTCCTGCGCGAGCTTGAACCAGGAGCCGAACGTCGAAAAGACGCTGGACATCCGGGACACAATGCCCGCGAAGATCAGCAGCGAAATGCCGTTGCCGATGCCCTTGACATCAATCTGCTCGCCCAGCCACTGGATAAGCATTGACCCCGCGACGAACGAGAGCACAATGACGACCGCGGAAAAAATCTGGTCGAACAGCTTCGCGCCCGCACCGTAGAGCAGCGCGCCCTGGCTGCGCAGCAGGAAATAGTAGCCGATGCCAAGGCCCACCGCGATGCCCGCGCCTGTATAGCGCGTGATGCGCGTCAGCTTTCTGCGGCCATCCTCACCCTCCTTGGAAAGGCGCTCGAGCGCGGGGATGGCGACGGTCAGAAGCTGGATGATGATGGACGCGTTGATATATGGCGTCACGCTCAGCGCGAACAGCGTCGCGCGGGAGAATGAACCGCCGGTCAGCATATCAAAGTAGCCGAACAGGCTGCCAGATTGGCTGCCGACCCAGTTTTGCAGCGCCGCGCTCGCGATGAACGGGACCGGGACGGCGCTGCCCAAACGGAACAGCACGATAATCAGAAGTGTGAAAAGCAGCTTCTTGCGCAGATCCTCGATCTTCCATGCGTTGCGAAAGGTCTCAAACACCTCAGATCACCTCAGCCTTCCCGCCCGCTTTCTCAATATTCTCCTTTGCGGAGGCGGAGTAGGCGGTCAGTTTCACGGTGAGCGCCTTGGTCAGCGTACCGTTGCCTAAAACCTTGACGCCGTCCAGCGTCTTTTTGATGACGCCCTTTTCTAAAAGCGCCTGCGCATCCACCGTGCTGCCCGCGTCGAACTTCTCTAAGTCGCTCAGCGTAATCGTAGCATATCGGGTGGCGAAAATATTGTTGAAACCGCGCTTGGGCAAGCGGCGCTGCAGCGGCATCTGGCCGCCCTCAAACCCGGCCTTCTTCGCGCCGGAGCGCGCCTTCTGGCCCTTGTGGCCGTAGCCTGCCGTTTTGCCGTTGCCGGAGCCGTGCCCGCGGCCCTTGCGCTTCGCGGCCTTCGTCGCGCCGGCGGCGGGCTTTAATTCATGAAGCATCATTTCGAGTGCACCTCCTTGCTGTTACGCTTTCACGACCTCAACCATATGGGAGATCCGGTTGATCTTGCCGCGCGTGGCGGCGTTGTCGGGCTGCGTGGTCACGTCGCCCGCTTTTTTCAGGCCCAGCGCCTTCGCGGTGGCGATCTGCTTTTCGCCGCGGCCGATCAGGCTCTTTGTCAGCTTGATCGTCACGGTCTCCCCCTTCTTCTTGGCGGGCGCTCTCTTCGCGGGGGCCTTCTTCTCGGCAGCTTCCTTCTTGGGGGCCGCCTTTTCGGCGGGCTTTTTCGCGGGGGCTTTTTCCTCCGCCCCGGCCGCCTCGGCCGCCACGATTTTTTCTTCAGCCATTGGTCACTGCCTCCTTAACCCAGAATTTCTTTCACGGTCTTGCCGCGCTTCGCGGCCACCTGCTCGGCGCTCTGCAGGCTACACAGGCCGTTCACCGTGGCGGTCACCACGTTGCAGGGGTTGTTGGTGCGCTGGCACTTCGTGCGGATATCCTTGATGCCCGCGACCTCGAGCACGGCGCGCACCGCACCGCCGGCAATCACGCCGGTACCGGCGGGAGCCGGGCGCAGCAGCACGCGGCCCGCGCCGAACACGCCGACGGTCTCGTGCGGGATGGTGGTGCCCTTCAGGTTGATGCGGTGCAGGTTCTTCTTCGCGGCGTCGCAGCCCTTGCGGATCGCCTCGGGAACCTCGGCCGCCTTGCCAAGGCCGAAGCCAACAATGCCGTTGCCGTCGCCGACGACGACCAGAGCGGAAAACTTCATCACGCGGCCGCCCTTAACGGTTTTGGATACACGGTTGATGGCAACAACCTTCTCTTGTAAATCCAAAGTGGATGCGTCGATCATTTCCATTTGTATCCTCCTTACAGCTTGAGGCCGCCCTCGCGGGCCCCCTCAGCCAAAGCCTTGACGCGGCCGTGGTACACAAAGCCGCCGCGGTCGTAGACCGCCTTCGTGATGCCCTTGTCGGCGGCGTGCTTCGCGATCGCGAGGCCCACCTTGCGCGCGGCCTCGATATTGCCGCCGTAGCCGTCGAAATCCTTGTCCATGCTGGACGCGCTGGCCAGCGTCACGCCGGCCTCGTCGTCGATGAGCTGCGCGTAAATATGCTTGGAGGAGCGGAACACATCGAGACGCGGGCATGCCGCCGTGCCGGAAATCTTGCCGCGCACACGGCGGTGACGGCGCAGACGGGACACGTTTTTGTCCTTTTTATTGACCATTCTCGTTCACTCCTTCTCTTATTTCGCGCCCTTGCCGGCCTTGCCCTCTTTGTGCGCGACATACTCGCCCACATAGCGGATGCCCTTGCCCTTATAGGGCTCCGGCGGGCGCTTCTCGCGCACCTCCGCGGCAAACTGGCCGACACGCTGCTTGTCGATGCCGTTGATTACAATCTTCAGGGGATCGGGCACCTCGATCGTGATGCCGTCGGTCTCCGGCACAATCACCTGGTGCGAATAACCGAGGTTCATCACAAGATCCTTGCCCTGCTTCGCGGCGCGGTAGCCGACGCCCTGAATCTCCAGCTCCTTCTTGAAGCCGTGCGTCACGCCCTCCACCATGTTGTTGATGAGCGAACGCGTCAGGCCGTGCAGGCTGCGGGCCTCCTTCTCGTCATTGGGGCGGGTAACGACTACTTCACCATTCTCCACTTTGACGGTCATCATGGGATGGATCTTGGAATCGAGCGTACCCTTGGGGCCCTTCACGGTGACGAGGCTGCCATCGACCTTGACCTCAACGCCCGCGGGAATGACGATGGGTTTTCTTCCAATTCTCGACATTGTCTATGCCCCTTTCTTACCACACAAAGGCGAGCACTTCGCCGCCCACGTTGTTCGCGCGGGCCGCCTTATCGGTCATAACGCCCTTTGAGGTGGAAATGATCGCGGTGCCAAGCCCCTTCATCACCTTGGGCATATCCTCACAGTTCGTGTAGATACGCAGGCCGGGCTTGGACACGCGGCGGATGCCCGTGATGACGGGCGAGCCGGTCTCGGTATACTTCAGTGCGATGCGGATGACGCCCTGCTTGTCATCGGCGATGACCTGAACGCCCTTCACATAGCCTTCCTCCAGCAAAATGTTGGCGATCGCCTTTTTCAGCTTGGAAGCGGGAATGTCCACAGAAGGGTGTTTGGCTGTACTGGCATTGCGGATGCGCGTCAGCAGGTCCGCGATCGGATCAGTAATATTCACGCCACTAACCTCCTAATTTCAGTTGAATCGTATTGTGCGGGAAAGCCGCTTACCAGCTGGCCTTTTTCACGCCCGGGATCTCGCCCTTGTAGGCGAGCTCGCGGAAGCAGATGCGGCAGATGCCGTACTTGCGCAGATACGCGTGCGGGCGGCCGCAGATTTTGCAGCGGTTATAAGCGCGGGTGCTGAACTTCGGCGCCATCTGCTGTTTGATCTTCTTGCTTGTCTTAGCCAAATCTCATGCCCTCCCTTAATTCGCGAACGGAGCGCCGAGAGCCTTCAAAAGCTCCTTGGCCTCTTCGTCGGTCTTGGCGGTGGTGACGAAGCAGATGTCCATGCCGCGCACCGCGTCGATCTTATCGTAATCGATCTCAGGGAAAATGAGCTGTTCCTTCACACCGCAGCTGTAATTGCCGCGCCCGTCGAAGGAGTTGCCGTTGATACCGCGGAAGTCGCGCACGCGGGGCAGCGCCACGCTGAAGAAGCGATCCACGAATTCGTACATGCGCTCGCCGCGTAAGGTTACCTTCGCGCCGATGGGCATGCCCTCGCGCAGCTTGAAGTTCGCCACGCTCTTCTTCGCCTTGCAGACGATGGCCTTCTGGCCGGTGATCTTCGCGAGATCGGACAAAATCGCGTCCATGATCTTCGGGTTGTCGCGGGCGTCGCCGCAGCCGACGTTGACAACGACCTTATCCAGCTTCGGGATTTGCATCACGCTTTTGTAGCCGAACTTCTTCATCAGAGCGGGAGCAACTTCCTTGGCGTAGGTTTCCTGTAATCTTGCCATTCTTCTCTACTCCCTTCCCTTAAAACTCGGCGCCGCACTTTTTGCAGACGCGGACCTTTTTGCCGTCCTTCTCGGTGTGGCCGACGCGCGTGGCCTTGCCGCACTTCGGGCAGACCGGCATCACCTTGCTGGCGTACATGGCGCCCTCGGCCTTGACAATGCCGCCCTGCTCGCCCTGACGGCGGGGCTTGACGTGCTTGGTCACCATGTTGCGGCCCTCTACGATCACTTTGCCTTCCTCAGGGCTTACTGCGAGCACCTTGCCGGAATTGCCGCGATCCTTGCCGCTGATGACCATAACAGTGTCGCCGGTTTTCACATGAACCTTTGCCATTCTGTCAACCCTCCTTACAGCGATTCCGGAGCAAGGCTGACGATCTTCAGATAGCCGCTGTCGCGCAACTCGCGGGCGACCGGTCCAAAAATACGCGTGCCTCTCGGGTTTTTGTCGTCGCGGATGATGACCGCGGCGTTTTCGTCGAAACGGATATAGGAACCGTCCTCGCGGCGCAGGCCCTGCTTGCTGCGAACGACAACAGCCTTGACCACATCGCCCTTCTTCACTTGGCCGCCCGGCGCCGCTTTCTTGACGGAAGCCACGATCACGTCGCCGATGCCGGCATACCTCTTGCGCGAGCCGCCCAACACGCGAATGCACATGATTTCCTTCGCACCGGTGTTGTCGGCCACCTTGAGATAGCTTTGCATCTGTACCATAAGACAGAATCTCCTTTCAAAGCTAAGCGATTATTTCGCCTTTTCGATGACCCGGACCAGGCGCCAGCGCTTGTCGGCGCTGAGGGGGCGGGTCTCCATGATCTCCACGCGGTCGCCCACGCCGCACTCGTTTTTCTCGTCGTGCGCCTTGAACTTCACGGTGCGTTTCATGATCTTCTTATAGAGAGGGTGCTGCACGCTGTCCTTTACGGCGACAACGATGGTCTTATCCATCTTGTCGGATACAACGACACCCACGCGGGTCTTTCTCAGATTGCGATCCATTGCTCTTCCTCCCTCTCTTATTGTGCGTCTTTCAGCTCATTGGCGCGCTGAACGGTCTTGACGCGCGCAATGTCTTTTTTGACGGTTTCAATGCGGCCGGGATTGTCGAGCTGGTTGATCGCGTGCTGGAAGCGCAGGTTGAAAAGCTCCGCCTTCAGCTCGGCCAGCTTATTGGCCAGCTCCGCCGCGCTCATCTCACGCAGTTCGTTTGCTTTCATTTACGCTTCCTCCAATCCTTCACGTTTTACAAACTTGCACTTTACAGGCAGCTTGTGTGCCGCGAGGCGCAGCGCCTCGCGCGCGGTCTCCTCGTTGACGTCGGCGAGCTCGAACAGCACGCGGCCGGGCTTGACGACGGCCACCCAGTACTCCGGGCTGCCCTTGCCGGAGCCCATGCGGGTCTCGGCGGGCTTTTCGGTGACGGGCTTATCCGGGAAGATCTTGATCCATACCTTGCCGCCGCGCTTGATATAGCGCGTCATGGCGATACGGGCGGCCTCGATCTGGTTCGAGGTGATCCACGCCGGCTCCAGGGCAACAATGCCGAAATCGCCCTGAGAAACGGTATTGCCGCGCATGGCCTTGCCGGTCATGCGGCCGCGGTGCACGCGGCGGTATTTCACACGTTTGGGCAGTAACATTATTTGTTGCCTCCTTCTCTGCGGGCCTTGGGCTTGGCGCCCTTGAGCACCTCGCCCTTGTAGATCCAAACCTTGATGCCGATCTTGCCGTAGGTGGTGTCCGCCTCGGCGAAGCCGTAGTCGATGTCGGCGCGCAGCGTCTGCAGGGGGATGGTGCCCTCGTGATAGCTCTCGCTGCGGGCGATGTCGGCGCCGTTCAGGCGCCCGCCGATCTGCACCTTGATGCCCTTCGCGGCCACGGCGTTCGAGCCGCGGCGCGGGCTCATGGCGTTGCGCATGGCCATCTTGGTGGCGCGGCGGAACGCGATGCGGCGCTCAAGCTGGGACGCGATGTCCTCGGCCACAAGCTGGGCGTTCGTGGACATGTTCGGAACCTCGACGATGTTCACCAGCACGTCCTTTTTGACCATTTTGGAAAGCTGCGCCTGCAGCTTCTCCTTCTCGGCGCCCTGGCGGCCGATCACCATGCCGGGCTTCGCGCAGTGGATGGTGACGCGCACGCGCGGCTTGCCGGTAGCGCCCTCGATGGTGCGCTCGATCTCGATCTTCGGCACGCCGGCGTTATACAGCTGCTTTTTGAGCGTCTTGCGGATCCTGTTGTCCTCGACAAGGGTGTCGCCGAACTCGCGCTTGGACGTAAACCAGCGGCTGTCCCAATCTTTGATGACGCCCACGCGCAGTCCGTGGGGATTGACTTTCTGACCCATACTGCCTTACCTCCTTACTCTTTCTCTTTCAGAACGACCGTGATGTGGCTCGTTCTCTTCAGCACGCGGTACGCGCGGCCCTGCGCGCGGGGACGGATGCGCTTGAGCGTGGGCCCCGGCGTGACGAAGCACTCGGCGACGTACAGGCTGTTCTTGTCCATATTGTGGTTGTTTTCCGCATTGGCGGCGGCAGACTTCACCAGCTTGTAAAGGAGCTCAGAGGCGGCCTTCGGGGTGTACTGCAAAATCGCCAGCGCCTTGTCCAGCTCCTCGCCGCGGATCAGATCCAGCACGACGGAAACCTTGCGGGGCGCGATGCGGGCGTATCTCAGATGTGCCCTTGCTTCCATTGTAATCCTCTCCTATCCTTTTTATCGACCGGTGGTCTTGCCGCCCGCGTGGCCCTTGAAGGTGCGGGTGGGGGCGAATTCGCCCAGCTTGTGGCCCACCATATCCTCGGTGATATACACGGGGACATGCTTGCGGCCGTCATGCACAGCGAACGTGTGGCCGACAAAATCGGGGAAGATCGTAGAGGAACGGCTCCAGGTCTTGAGCACGCGCTTCTCGCCCGCTTCGTTCATCGCTTTCACGCGCTTGAGCAGCTTGGGCTGTACAAAAGGTCCTTTTTTAACACTTCTACCCATGACAGCACTCCTCCTTACTTCGAGGCGCGTTTCACGATCATCTTATCGGAACGCGCGTGGTTCTTGCGGGTCTTGTAGCCCATCGCGGGCTTGCCCCACGGGGTGACCGGGCCGGGACGGCCCACCGGGCTCTTGCCCTCGCCGCCGCCGTGCGGGTGGTCGCAGGGGTTCATGACGGAGCCGCGGACGGTCGGACGCCAGCCCATGTGGCGCTTGCGGCCGGCCTTGCCGAGGTTGACGTTCTCGTGGTCGATGTTGCCGACCTGGCCGATCGTCGCGATGCAGTTCACGGGGACGTTGCGCATCTCGCCGGAGGGCAGGCGCACCAGCGCGTACTTGCCCTCTTTCGCCATCAGCTGCGCCATGTTGCCCGCGCTGCGCACCAGCTGCGCGCCCTTGCCGGGATACAGCTCGATGTTGTGGACGACAGTGCCGACGGGGATGTTCGCGAAGGGCAGGCAGTTGCCCGGCTTGATGTCGGCGTTCGGGCCGCTCATCACGGTGTCGCCCACCGCGAGGCCCTCGGGCGCGATGATATAGCGCTTCTCGCCGTCCTCATACTGCACCAGCGCGATGTGCGCCGAGCGGTTCGGGTCATACTCCAGCGTCTTGACGGTGGCCGGCATATCGACCTTGTCGCGCTTGAAATCGATGACGCGGTACTTCGTGCGGTTGCCGCCGCCGTGATGGCGGACGGTGATGCGGCCGGTGTTGTTGCGGCCGGCGGATTTCTTCATCGGCTCGAGCAGGCTTCTCTCCGGCTCGACCTTCGAGAGAACCGAATAGTCGGTCACGGTCATGCCGCGGCGGCCCGGCGTAGTCGGTTTGTACTTTTTGATCGCCATGTTTTCTCTCTTTCCTCTCTTATGACATGATTATCGGAGTCATATCTCCATAGATGCCCCCTCGTCGCGGCGGACTGCGCTATGTTCAAAATGTGTTGCTTCGCACCACATTTCTTACACCGCTCCGTCGCCGCTCCTCTTCCCCACAAAATTTCGCTTCGCTTCATTTTGCGGGGACCCCGCGAACGGCCTCGCTCTGCTCGAAACCCGGGGCTTTGCTTATCTTGCCAGTAGGCCGCAGCCGTTCACAGTTCGCGCATTGCGCTCCTGTTCACGGGCGTCCCTTGGCTGGGCGCCGTTACCCAAATCAAAGATTTGGACGACGCCGCATCGCGGCGCAGCGCCCGTTCGTTCTGACTGTTCGCGTTTCGGCTTTCCGGGGACTTTGCGATCGGTTTTCCGCCTCCCCTACCATTTGCCTTCGGCAAAGGCGCCTTTCCTTCAAAGGAAAGGTATGATAAGAGAAAGCGCGTTTATGGCTCTTACACCATCGACTCGAAGAAGTCGATGCCCTTGGAATCGGGCTTCAGGGTGACGATCGCCTTTTTCGAGGCGGCCGTATAGCCGGCGTGCATGCCCTGGCGGCGGAAACGGCCGCGCACGGAAATGGTGTTCACCTTGGCGACCTTCACGCCGAACAGCTCCTCGGCCGCACGCGCGACGTCGATCTTCGTGGCGGTGGGCGCGACCTTAAAGGCGTACTTCTTCATCGCGATGCCGGCCATAGAAGCCTCGGTGATGACCGGGGCAAGGATGATGTCCTGAGCGGGCGTTTTCATTGCGCATATACCTCCTCAAGCTTCTTCGCGGCCTCCACGCTGATGACGAACTTGCCGCCGTTCAGCACGGTATAGGTGTTGATGCTGCCCACCGTGGCGGTGCGCACGCCCGGGATGTTCGCGGCGCTCTTGACAAGCTTCGCGTCGGCGGCGGGGGTGACGAGCAGCGCCTTCTTGTCCGCGCCGATGGCCGCGAGCATCGCGACGATCGCCTTGGTCTTGTACTCGCTCGCCTTCAGCTCGTCGATGACGACCATCTCGCCCTCGGCGGCCTTGCTGGACAGCGCGCTCAGCAGCGCGAGGCGGCGGACCTTCTTGTTCAGCCGGTAGCTGTAATCGCGGGGCTTGGGGCCGAGCGCGACGCCGCCGTGCGTCCACTGCGGGCTGCGGGTCGAGCCCTGGCGGGCGTGGCCCGTGCCCTTCTGACGCCACGGCTTTTTGCCGCCGCCGGAAACCTCGCTGCGCGTCTTGGTGCTCTGCGTGCCCTGACGCTGGTTCGCGAGGAAATTCACAACAGCCGCGTGCATGACCTTCTCATTCGGGGTAATTCCAAAGACGGCGTCGGAAAGCTCAACCGTGGATACCTTCTTGCCGTTCATATCCAAAACGTCAAATTTAGCCATGATGCTTTCCTCCCTTACGCCTTCACGCTGTCGGAGATGCAGACCACGCTGCCCTTGGGGCCGGGAATCGCACCTTTGATAGCGATCAGATTGTTTTCGGCGTCAACCTTGACGACCTTCAGGTTCTGGACGGTGACGCGCTCCGCGCCCAAATGGCCCGGCAGGCGCTTGCCCTTGAACACGCGGGACGGCGTCGAGCACGAGCCCATCGAGCCGGCGTGGCGCGCCACAGGGCCGGTGCCGTGGCTCTCGCGCAGGCGGTGCTGGTTCCAGCGCTTGATCGCGCCGGCGTAGCCCTTGCCCTTGCTGGTGCCCACGACGTCGACATGATCGCCCACGGCGAAGACGTCGGCCTTCAGGATATCGCCCACGTTCATGGCGCTGATGTCCTCGAGCCGGAACTCGCGCAGCGTGCGCTTGGGCGCGACGTCGGCCTTGTCGAAGTGACCCTTCGCGGGCTTCGTCACCTTTTTGGCGGAAACCTCGCCGAAGCCGAGCTGCACGGCGACATAGCCGTCGCTCTCGACCGTCTTCTTCTGCACGACGGCGCAGGGCCCGGCCTCGACGACCGTCACGGGGATGACGCGGCCGTTTTCGTCAAAGATCTGGGTCATGCCCATTTTCTTGCCGATGATACCTTTTTGCATTTCGTTCTGCCTCCTAAAACAGGTTATTGGTTGACGCTTTCGCGCCAACATGACCTCTCCTGCCCGAGCGTCTGCATCATTTTGCAGAACCCGCTGCATTGTCCTTTCTGATGAGAGCCGCCACACGGAGCGGCGGAAAGGAATTACAGCTTGATCTCGATGTCGACGCCGGCGGGGAGCTGCAGGCTCGTGAGAGCCTCGACCGTCTTGTTGGACGGCTTCAGGATGTCGATCAGACGCTTGTGCGTGCGGTTCTCGAACTGCTCGCGGCTGTCCTTGTACTTGTGCACGGCGCGCAGGATCGTGACGATCTCCTTGTCGGTGGGCAGGGGGACGGGGCCGGATACGCGCGCGCCCGTGCGGCGCGCCGTCTCGACGATCTTCTCCGCCGCGCTGTCGATGAGGGACGCGTCGTAGCTCTTAAGCCGAATCCTGATTTTCTCCTTGACTGCCATTTGTTTCGCCTCCTATTATTTTCATTGGGACGAACCATTCGATCAATACTGAACACTGCTCCGGGTGTTTCACGCCCTTGCATCAGAAAATCCGGTGAACCGCTATGCAGTTCCCCCGGAAACACTTGCAGCAAAGTGACGCGGACATTGGTTTGCCCGCGTAGCGCGCGCAAACATATCCCTTTGCGTTCAGTATTCTTTCGCCCGGTTCATGATCGGACATACTCGGCGGAAAAACCGGCGCAAACGCGCCGCAACCTCCCGCGTCATCGCATATCGCTGCCCTGCGAAAATGCAGGGCATTCGCAGTCGCCTAATCATAATACCAAAAACCCCCGCGAAATGCAAGGGTTTTTGAAAAATTTTTATAAAAATCGCCGCGCCGGTTTTTCGCCCTGTCCGCCGTCCGCTTCCAGACCCGCCTTGAAGCCGGTTCAAATTCCCGGGATGTGCCGGAGAGATGCGCCAAGAGATGGCGAACCAGCTCTCAGCGCCGGCTGCCCCGCAGCGCGCGCACGGGGTGCAGCAGAGCCTGCCCCATGCGGTAGGCGCGGGAGTTTTTATAATTCTCCGCGTCCGCGCGCGCCAGCGCCAGCTCGTGCAGCCAAAACGCGTCCGGATGCGTCAGATAGCCGACCGGCGCGTGCGGCAGCGACGGCCCCGCCCACAGATAGCCCGGGCCGTTCGCCGTCAGCAGGTTGAACAGCTCCGTGCTGTATTCGCGGTACAGCGCGGGATGCTTTTCCTCCAGCGTCTGATAGAGCCGAATGTGCCGCTCGTGGCTTTCGTCGCGGCTGAACGCGGCGGACGCCGACCCGGCCTTCAGCCGGTAGAAATAAAGAGGCTCGGGAAGATTGACGCCGAAATAGCCGTTTTCCGCCATGCGGATCCAGCTCTCGTGATCCTCAAAGCCCGCGCGCATATCGGTACAGTTTTGCCCGTGAGCGAGGAACACGTCGCGCCGGATCACGCAGCCGGACGCCTGCGTGTTGTCCAAAAGCAGCGCGGGCAGGCTGCTGGGGAAATACGCCTTGTAGCCCTCCGCGTCGCCGAACAGCCGCAGCCAGCTGCCGACATACGCGGCGTTTTCGTATTGGCGCAGCAGCGCGACGGCGCGGCGGTAGAAATCGGGCGCGACCCGGTCGTCCGCATCCAAAAAGGTGATGAATTCCCCGCGCGCGAGCACCGCGCCGCGGTTGCGCACGGCGGAAAGGCCCGCGTTTTCCTGCCGCACCACGCGTAGGCGCGGGTATTTTTCCTCCATCTCGCGCAAGACGCGCACGCTGTCCGCGTCGGGGCTGCCGTCGTCGATCAAAAGCACCTCATAAGAGGGAGTATCGGCCGCGAAAGCGCTCGCAAGCGCTTCGGGCAGCGTCGCGCCTAAATTATAATAAGGGATGATGACCGTCAGCAGGCCGGGCTCGCTTGCCGCGGCGGGCACAGGGGCGCGCGGGCGCACCGTCAAAAACGGAAATTCGGCGGGGGCAAAGGGCGTTTTCCGCGCGGCGCGCACGGCGTGTGCCAAATCTGCAGGCACGATCGTTCCATCCGGCGCGCCCTGCGGCGCGTCTGCCCGGACGAGCCCGCTCGCAGCCCGGTGGCAAAAGATGTGCTGCTGCGCGATCCACCAATCGGGCAGCAGATAGTCCGGGCGCGGGCTTTGCGCGCCCGCATCCTCGGGCTCTTCTAAAAATATCGGGCAGTCCGCCCAGAACGCGCTGTCGAGATACCGGTCGAGCAGCGTGTAATAGGGCGCGGCATCCGTCAGCGGGAACAACAGCGCGTCCGGCTTGCCGCGTTCCTCCGCGGCCGCGCGCGCGGCGAGGCGCATTTCATACGAGCGCGCGAACGCCGGGCCCAGCGCGTTTTGCAGATGGGCGTCCGCTCCCGTCCGGAACGGGCGGAGCTCGCAGCGCATCCCGTCGCAGGACGCCGTGGCAGTGGGCAGAAAGGGCGCTTTCGCCCCGCCGGAGACAAAGATCGTGATGCGGAAATCCGCCCCATACCATGCCGACAGGCGCGCCGTCAGCGCCGACACCGCCGCGCTGTCCAGCGCCGGGACGGGGGAAAAATACCAAAGCTCCATAGGGGCTCCTTTCCTTATGATTTTATAATAAAACTCAACCTCTTGACCTTCCCCTCGAGGGGAAGGTGGCCGAGCGACAGCGAGGTCGGATGAGGTGGAAAATCTCTATCGCTCTTTTTGGGAATATTCGATTTTCCCATACCGTAGGGGAGGGCCTTGGCCCTCCCGCAAGGCCCGAGATCACGTTTCCGGGCGGGGCAAGCCCCGCCCCTACGGTGTCCTGATGCGGGCTATAGGATTCCAATCATTGATAATTTTCGCAGAAAATCGAACAAAACGCGCCGCATTATTTCCGCGCGAACGGATGCGTCAGCCGCCACGCGCGGGAGCCGCGCATCTCCTCCACGGCCCGCTGGAACGCGAGCGCGTGCCCCTTCCACTCCTCCGCCTCGGCGCGGGCCGCGTCGAGCGCGGCGCACAGCGGACGGCTCAGGCGCAGAAGGCGCGCGGCGTCCACCCACTGTCCGTCCCGCACCAGCGGATAAACGCAGGCCGCGAGCGGCTGCGGCTCCAGCCGCCCGGCGTCGGCCTCTAACCGGAACAGCCATTCCCATGCGGGCAGCGTCTCGGCCAGCGTTTCCTGCGAAATGCGCTCGGACGCCGCCATGCCGCGCAGGTGCTCCTCCAAAATGTTCTCAAGGATCATGGGAAAGCACGCCGACTGCCCCGCGTCCGCGAACAGGCCGCGCATTTTTTGGTAGCATTCCCCCAGCCGCGCGTAGTAGCGCGCGTCTTTGTTGTGGGTGACAGACGCCTCGTTGACGACGTAATCGTACACGGGCTTTGCGAGATAGACCGCTTTTTTGCAATGCAGCAGATAGCTGTACAGGAAAAAAATATCCTCGCCCGGCGTGCCCTCGGGGAAAAACAGCCCATGCGCCGCGACAAGCTCGCGCCGGTACAGGCGGGCGAAAAAGGAATCCCGCATGAGGAGTTCGCGCGGCAGCTCGCGCGGCAGTTCGGACGTGTGCGCGGGAACGGCGGCGTAGGCGGGGGCGATCTCGGCGATGACCGCGCCGTCCGGCGCGACGCGGCGGCAGTAGCCCGTGGCAAGGTCGGCGTCTCCCCGCGCCATTTCCTCATAGAGCAACGCGCAGGCGTTTTCCGGCAGGCGGTCGTCCGCGTCGAGGAACATCAAATAGGGCGCGGACGCGGCGCGCAGGGCGGCGTTGCGCGGCGCGCCGCCAAAGCCGGAATTTTCGGGCAGGCACAGCGCGCGGATGTTGCCGTACTTTGCCGCGAGCGCGTCGATTGCGTCGCCCGTGCCGTCCGGCGAACCGTCGTCCGCAAAGAGAATCTCCAAACGGCCGAACCCAAGGGTCTGCGCCTTCAGGCAGTCCAGCAGCGCCGGCAGGCGCTCGGCGCACCGATAGGTGGGAATGATCACGCTGATTCTGGGCTGTTCCATCGCCTGTCCCCCCTGTTCTATCTTTTGAGTAAACGCTGAATCGGAATTTCCGCCGCCCCGAAGGGAACCCGTTTTTTACTATGGTTATTATTATAATGCGCGCCGCGTGTTTGCGCAAGAAGCTTTGCCACCCAAAAATTCGCGCGGCTGTGCCCTTCAAAAATTCGCGCCGCCCTCTTGACAAAAGCCGGAAAAAGCTTATAATAAGAAACATATGTTGCGAAACAAATGTTTCTTAACGTTCTCCGGCTGCTCTGCGCAGCAAAATATTCAAAACAAGGCAAACGGTTCAAAAGAAAGGAAAGGGAACGCCATGCCGCCAAAATGCAAATTTACGAGGGAGCAGGTCGTCGAGGCCGCGCTGGCCGTCACGCGGGCGCAGGGGGCCGAGGCCGTCACGGCGCGCTCGGTCGCCGCGGGCCTCGGCGCGTCCCCGAAGGTGATCTTCAGCCTGTTCCGCAATATGGAGGAGCTGCAGGCCGAGGTGCTGCGCGCCGCCGACAGCCTGTACCGGCGGCGGATCAGCGAGGGCATGTCGAGCGGGGAATATCCCCCCTACAAGGGCAGCGGCATGGCCTACGTCCGCTTTGCGCGCGAGGAAAAGCAGCTGTTCCGGCTGCTCTTTATGCGCGACCGCTCCAGCGAAACGATCGGCGAGGACCGCGAGAGCGTCCGCCCACAGTTGGAACTGATCGAAAAAAATCTCGGCTTGGACGAGGATGCCGCCTATTTATTCCACTTGGAGATGTGGCTCTATGTCCACGGCATCGCCGCGATGCTCGCGACGTCGTATCTCGATTGGGACATGGCGCTCGTCAGCCGCATGCTGACGGACGGCTTTTTGGGGCTGAGGCTCCGCTATGAAGCGATGAAAAATGAATCGAAGGAGGCATGAGGATGGACGCCATCCGGACCGTATCGCTGACAAAGCGGTACAAAGACCAGACCGCCGTAGACCGCCTGAGCCTGACCGTCCCGCAGGGCGAGCTGTTCGCGCTGCTGGGCGTGAACGGCGCGGGCAAAACGACCACCATAAAAATGCTATGCTGCCTGACGCAGCCCAGCGAAGGCGACGCGTTTCTGAACGGCGCGAGCATCGTCTCCGACGCGCCCGCCGTAAAGCGGCGCATCGGCCTTTCCCCGCAGGAGACGGCCGTCGCGCCGAACCTGAGCGTGCGGGAAAATTTGGAGCTGATGTGCGGCGTTCACGGCTTTTCGAGGGAAAAGCGGCGCGCGCAGACCGAGCGCCTTGCCGGGCAGTTTGGCCTTGAGACCATCCTCGGCAAACGGGCGGGCAGGCTGTCGGGCGGCTGGCAGCGGCGGCTGAGCCTCGCGATGGCGCTGATCGGCGAGCCGGAAATCCTGTTCATGGACGAGCCGACGCTCGGCCTCGACGTGCTGGCCCGCGAGGAGCTGTGGGACGCGATCCGGGCGCTGAAGGGAACCATCACGATCGTCCTGACGACACACTACATGGAGGAGGCCGAGGCCCTTTCCGACCGCGTCGGCATCCTGCGGGACGGCCGCCTGCTCGCGCTCGGCACGCCGGAGGCGCTGCGGGCCCGCGCGGGCACCGCCACGCTGGAGCGAGCGTTCCTCACGATTGTAAAGGAGGGAGAAGCATGAGGCTGCTTGCGTTTTCCCGGCGCACGGCGCGGGAGATCCTGCGCGACCCGCTGAACCTCGTGTTCGGACTGGGCTTTCCCGTGGCGCTGCTTTTGCTGTTCACGGCCATTCAGGCGAACGCACCGGTGAATTTGTTCGAGATTGGGCGCATTACGCCCGGCATCGCGGTGTTCAGCCTTTCCTTTATGACGCTGTTTTCCGCCACACTGATCGCGAAGGACCGCGAGAGCGCGCTTTTGCAGCGGCTGTACACCACGCCGCTGACGGCGGCGGAATTCATCCTCGGCTACGCGCTGCCGATCCTGCCCATCGCGCTGGCGCAGCTCGCGGTGTGCTACCTCACGGCGGTCTGTTTGGGTCTGCCCGTCACGGGGCGGATCGTATCCGCCGTGCTGATCCTGATCCCCACGGCGCTGTTTTTCATCGCGCTGGGGCTTTTGTGCGGCAGCGTGATGAGCCAGAAGCAGGTGGGCGGCGTGTGCGGCGCGCTGCTGACGAACGCCGCGGCGCTGCTGTCGGGCGCGTGGTTCGACCTCTCCCTCGTGGGCGGGGCGTTTGAACGCGCGGCGGACCTGCTGCCGTTCGCCCACGCCGTGCAGCTCGGGCGCGCCGCGCTGAACGGCTCCGCCGCCGGAATGGGCGCGCACATGGCGTGGGTCGCCGGATGGGCGGCGCTGGCCGCCTGCGGCGCGGTGCTGCTGTTTTTGCGCCAGATGCGCCGGGACTGACCGCGCGGCCGCCGCGCCCTTCCTCCCGCCGGTTTTCATTTCCTTTTGGCGCGCGCCGCGTTTCATGCGCGGAACCCCGTTCGTCCCGTAAAATTCAGTGTTGTTTTTTACCGGGAATGTGATACAATGGAAAAGAAAATGATCCGCAAAAGGAGCGTATGATATGGAGATCACAAGGGACATCCGTTATGTCGGCGTCAACGATCACAGCGTCGATTTGTTCGAGGGGCAGTATGTCGTCCCCAACGGGATGGCGTATAATTCCTACTGCATCGCAGACGAAAAAATCGCCGTGATGGACACTGTAGACGCGCATTTCACGCACGAATGGCTCGATAATTTGGAGGCCGCGCTGGGCGAGCGCGAGCCGGACTATCTGATCATCCAGCACATGGAGCCGGATCATTCCGGCAGCGTCGTCAGTTTTACACAGCGCTACCCGAAAGCCGTCGTCGTTTCGAGCGCGAAGGCGTTCGCGATGATGCGCCAGTTCTTCGGGACGGATTTCGAGGGGCGCAGCCGCACCGTCGCCGAGGGCGATACGCTCGTGCTGGGCCGGCACGAGCTGCATTTCGTCGCCGCGCCGATGGTACACTGGCCCGAGGTCATGGTCACCTATGACAGCGCCGATAAAGTACTGTTCTCGGCGGACGGCTTCGGCAAATTCGGCGCGCTCGACGTGGACGAGGACTGGGCGTGCGAGGCGCGCCGCTACTATATCGGCATCGTGGGCAAATACGGCGCGCAGGTGCAAAGCCTTTTGAAAAAAGCCGCGTCGTTGGACATCGCGGTCATTTGCCCGCTGCATGGCCCGGTGCTGAAGGAAAACCTCGGCTATTATCTCGATCTGTACAATACGTGGTCGTCCTACGAACCCGAGAGCGAGGGCGTGGTGATCGCCTATACCTCCATCTACGGCAACACGCGCCGCGCGGTTGAAAAGCTGGCCGCCCGCCTGCGCGCGAACGGCTGCCCCAAGGTCATAACGACGGATCTCGCCCGCTGCGATATGGCCGAGGCCGTTGAGGACGCGTTCCGCTACCGCAAGCTCGTGCTGGCCACTACAACGTACAACGCGGGCATTTTCCCCTTTATGCGGGATTTCATTGAGCATTTGACCGAGCGCAATTTCCAAAAGCGCACTGTCGCCTTTATCGAAAATGGCTCTTGGGCGCCGATGGCCGCCAAGACCATGAAGCAGATGCTGGCGGGCTGCAAAAGCCTGACGTCGGCCGAGCCGGTTGTGACGCTACGCTCCGCGCTGGACGCCGAAAGCGAAAAGGCGCTGAACGCGCTGGCGGACGCGCTGTGCGCCGACTATCAGGCCCTGCGCGAGGACACCGCGCGCAAGGACAACATGAACGCGCTGTTCAGCATCGGCTACGGCCTGTATGTCGTAACCTGCAATGACGGCAAAAAGGACAACGGCCTGATCGTCAACACCGTGACGCAGGTGACAAACACACCGAACCGCGTGGCCGTCACCATCAACAAGGCCAACTATTCGCACCATGTCATCCGCCAGACAGGCGTGATGAACGTCAACTGCCTGTCGCAGGACGCGCCGTTCTCGGTGTTTGAGCGCTTCGGCTTCCAGAGCGGGCGCAACGCGGACAAGTTCGCGGGCGAGACGCCGCTGCGCTCGGCCAACGGCGTGGCGTACCTGTCCAAATACGTCAACGCGATGCTGTCGCTGAAGGTGGAGCAGTATCTCGATTTCGACACGCACGGGATGTTTGTGTGCAGCGTCGAGGAGGCGCGCGTCATCTCGGACGTGCCGACGATGACCTACGCTTATTACCAGCAGAACGTGAAGCCGAAGCCCGAAACCGAGGGCAAAAAGGGCTTTGTCTGCAAGGTGTGCGGTTATATCTATGAGGGCGACACCCTGCCGGACGATTTTATCTGCCCGCTGTGCAAGCACGGCGCCGCCGATTTCGAGCCGATTCAGTAAGTTCCCCCGCGCCGTATCCATAAAAGGAAAAGCAGCCCCGCCCGTTTTCGGGCGGGGCTGCTTTGATCCGTCGCGGTGTTTATCCGTCGTCCAAAGCATTCAAAAGGCGCGGCGTTCAATCCGGCGTCGGGTCGCCGATGGGATGCATATCGTACCGCAGGACAATGCCCGCGTCGGGCGCAAGGTGCGAGGTAAAACGATTTGAGATGCGCGCCGCAATCACGGCGGCATTTTCGCCCGAAGCGCCCAGCACCATCAGCAGGTACTGCCCGCTGCTGTACTGGGTGAACAGATCCCCGCTGCGCAGGCTGACGCGCAGGTCCTCGCCAAGCTGCTCCATGTACGCGCCGCGCTGGGACAGCGGCAAGAAAAAGCCCTCGGCGTCCGTCAGCGTCATCAGGATCGTATACGCGCTGTAGCCGCTGCGCGTCAGGCCGCGCTCGACGAAACGGTAGATCTGCTTAAACGTTTCATAGTCCTGGCAAAACGCGCCGCGCTGGGGGTTCCGCTCGCGCAGCTCGCGGCGGATGCGCACCATATCGGTGCAGATGCCCCGGTCGTCGCCGGATTCCGGCCTCGGCGCGCGGCGGCCGCGCCGATCCGCCTTGCTCGCGCAGAGCAGCCGCTCGGCTCGGTCGAACAGCGAAGCGTAATCGTCTCCCGGCTGCTTTTCCGCGACGCCGAGCGTGAACGAAACGCTCCACCGCATGCCCGCGCGGCTCCCGGCGCGCAGGCGGCTCGTCAGCTGGGCAGCGCGGGCGTAGACCGTCTCCTTACCAAAGCCGCTGGTGACATACACCGCGAATACGTCGCCGCCCACGCGCGCGATCAAATCGCGCGGGGAAAAAAGCTCCCGCAGGAGGTACGCCGTTTCACACAGCAGCGCGTCGCCCGCGATGTGGCCGTTGCGGTCGTTCAGGTGCTTGAAACGGTCGATGTCCATCAGGACGAGCAGCCCGCCGGAGGGCTTGCGTATCGCCTCGCTCATCATCGCCTCGAAGCCGACGCGGTTCGGCAGGCCCGTCAGGCTGTCGTGCCGCGCCGCGTCGCGCAGGCGCGTATTTTCCTCCCGCAGGCGCTCCAACTCCTGATCCATTCCTGACCACCCTTTCGGGGAACGCGTGCTTACGCCGTCCCGTGCTTATAATAGTATTAGTAATAGTATACCTCGATTGTCGGAAAACGTCAATGCGCTGCCGAAGAAAACCGTTGACATTCCGCTTTTAGGGGACTATAATACAAATCGGACATAAAAACAGGGGAGCCGAAAGGCTGAGATTTGCGTATGTACGCGTGCGCATAAACCCTTTACCTGATCCGGGTAATGCCGGCGTAGGAAGTTTTGGCACGGTTTTGTGCATTTATAAAACTTTGGCGCGTCTGTGGTATTGCCGCAGACGCGCCTGTTTTTATGTTACGTTTATAGGAAAGGGATGTCTTGTCATGACAACCAAAACCAGATCCCGCACGCGCACATTAGTGGAGTGCGCACTGATGATCGCCGTCGGCACCGTGCTGGCGCAGATCAAAATTTTCGAGATGCCCAACGGCGGCAGCGTCACGCTGGTATCCATGCTGCCGTTCATCCTCGTATCGTTCCGGCACGGGGCGAAGTGGGGGCTTGCCACGGGCTTCGTCAACAGCCTTTTGCAGATGCTGCTGGGCTTTTACGCGCCGCCCGCCAAAACGGTATGGGCGTTTTTCGGCATGATCCTGCTGGACTACGTGCTGGCCTTCACGCTGCTCGGGCTGGCCGGCCTGATCGCGAAGCCCTTCAAAAACCGAACGCTCGGCGTCGCCGCGGGCACGGCGGCGGTGTGCGTGATCCGCTTTTTCTGCAGCTATCTGAGCACGGTGTTCGTCTGGTTCTCCACCGCGCCCGAGGGCATGCCCGTGTGGCTGTTCGGCATTACCTACAACGGCGCGTATATGCTGCCGGAGCTGATTTTGACGACCGCCGCCGCCGTGCTGCTGTACAAGGCCGCGCCGAAATTCTTTTCGCCGGAGCCGTAAGGCCGTCCAAATTTTTTCCGCGCGCCGCCTGAAAACCGCCTTGCCAAGCGTTTGCGGGGTAACTTTTTCCGTTTCCGGCCGAATAAATAAAGGGATATGCCCTTGAAGCCAATCGAGGGCCCAACGCAGCGGGGAATCGGGCCCGCGCCGATTTACTGGACAGCGGCCCGGCTCTCCCCTGCGAAACAACGGAAAAGGAGAATCTGTGCTATGAAGAAACATGCTGTTTTACGTTTGGCCGCGCTGGCGCTCGCGCTGCTGCTGGCGCTGGCCGCGGCGGGCTGCTCGGATTCCTCGTCCGCCTCCTCCTCGGAGCCGGAGGTCGAGGAGCCGCTGTATCCGCTGTCGATCGGCGACACGGAGATCTTAGTGGGCGAAACCAAGCTCGGGACGCTGCTGGACGCGGGCTTTGAGGTCACCTGGTCCGAAATGGACGCGAACAACCAAATCACGCAGCACACGGTCGACCCGTCCGAAATGCTTGAGCCGATGTCGTATTACTCCGGCGGCTCGGTGTGGATCACCGAGCACGTGTTCGCGCACATCGCCTTTGTGACGGAGGAGGAGGCCGTGCCCCTCGGCGAGGCGGTCATCGCCCGGTTGGAGGTCAATTTTTCGTATGATGACGAGGACAACCGCGCAGCGGGCGTCAAATTCAACGGCATCCCCTACGAGGAGCTGACGCGCGAGAAGGCCGGGGATGTGTTCCCCGATTTCACGGGCGACGACAACATGTGGTTCAGCCCGGCGTCGATGCGCAATTACGATTACGGCGTATACTATTCCAACGGTTCGCTGAGCAAGATCACCGTCGAATGCGAATATGACGTGGACTGGAACGGCGGCAACTGATTTTCCTTCTTCAGTTTTGCATTTTCCACACGGCAAAGCGGCAGAAAAACCGGCGGCCGGGGGGTGGGCAACACCACACCCCCCCCCCCCGTGTTTTTATGGATTTGTGGCCCCCCCCCCCGCCGCCCCCACGGGCGGAAAAAACCCCC
>CANRZX010000016.1 GCA_947644575.1 uncultured Clostridia bacterium
GGACGAGCGCCCCGTCCCGCACGGTAAAGACCGGATACTGCGCATAGACGCCGTAGCCGTGGCGGTGCAGCGTGCGCAGATGCTCCTCGTACCGCGCGCGGAAATCGACCGGCTGTGTGCGCCAGCGCGGCAGTGCGTTCCAATCGCCCAAGGCCGCGCGCGCCGCCGCGCCGTCAAAGCCGGACAGACGCTGCAAAAACCGCAGCTCCCAATGCAAAGCCTCGGTCAGCTCCTCCGGCGGCGGAGACCCGGCGGCCACCTTGCGCACGTGCAGATTTTCGCTGCACAGCACGGCGTCTAAAAGATAGGCGCTCCAATCGCCGCCCGTTTTATACAGCGCGGCGGCAAATGCGCAATAGGCGTCGACGGAGCCGACCGTGTCGGCGGGATCGGCCGCGAGCAGCGCGTCCAGCCGCGCGACGACCGGATCCTCCAGCAGCGTGCGGAACACCGTCAGGCAGTGCAGACAGGTTCGCAGTTCCTTCCTCTCATCCATAGTTTCCCACTCCTTTTCCACCAGTATACCGCTTTGGCGCGATTTGCGCAATCTCCGCGCGATTTTTTGTCAAAGCAGTGGAAAAGGCGGCGTCAAAGTGGTATACTATTTTTGATATTTTTCGGGGCTCCGCGCAGCTTGAAAATAAGATCTTTGTTTTCAAGTGTGCTGACTATCATAGGGGGAAGGGAAATCATGCTTACATTGGACAAAATTTACCACGCCGCGTACGTGCTGAAATCCGTTGCGCGAAAAACGGACCTGATCGCCGCGCCGAATCTGAACCCGGAGAGCGACATCTATCTGAAAACGGAAAATCTTCAGGTGACGGGCAGCTTCAAGGTGCGCGGCGCGTACTATAAAATCAGCCAGCTGACAGATGAGGAAAAGGCCAAGGGCGTGATCGCGAGCAGCGCGGGAAACCACGCGCAGGGCGTCGCGCTGGCCGCGCAGCAGAATCATATTCCCAGCGTCATCTGCATGCCGGACGGCGCGCCGATCAGCAAGGTGGAGGCGACAAAGGCCTATGGCGCCGAGATCCGCCTTGTGAAGGGCGCATATGACGACGCGTATGACTACGCCTGTAAGCTGCAGAAGGAAAAGGGCTATACGTTCATCCATCCGTTCAACGACGCGCAGGTCATCGCGGGGCAGGGGACGATCGGTCTGGAGATTTTGGACCAGATGCCCGACGTTGAGGTTGTGCTGGTGCCGGTGGGCGGCGGCGGGCTCATCAGCGGCGTCGCTTACGCGATCAAGCAGCTGCATCCGGAGTGCAAGGTATACGGCGTGCAGGCCGCCGGTGCGCCCAGCATGCGGGCTTCTATGGAGGAACAGAAGGCCGTTACGCTGGACAGTGTGGCCACCTTCGCGGACGGCATCGCCGTCAAGCACCCGGGCGACCTGACCTATCGGCTCGTGAGCGAATATGTGGACGGGATCGTCACGGTGACGGATGACGAGATCGCGGCCGCCGTGCTGGCGCTGATGGAGCGTCAGAAGCTTGTGACCGAGGGCGCGGGCGCGGTGTCCGTGGCGGCGGCGATGTATAACAAGGTGGACATTAAGGGCAAGAAAACGGTTTGCCTTTTGTCCGGCGGCAACATCGACGTCAATATCCTCAGCCGTGTGATCACACGCGGTCTTGTAATGGCGGGCCGCAACAGCACGCTGACCATTGAGTTGGAGGACAAGCCCGGCCAGCTGACCGGCGTGAGCGAGATCATCAGCCGCTGCGGAGGCAATGTGGTGAGCGTCAGTTACCGGCAGGGCGATACCAACATGGCCATTACGAGCTGCTTTTTGCATATCGGCATGGAGACGCGCGATCACGCGCAGGTGGAGCAGATCAAGCGGGAGCTGCGAAAGGCCGGCTTCAAGCTGGCGGCCAATCAGGGATAAGTTAGAAATAAGAATAGTAAGAAATATTTGATTTCTGTCAATTTTAAACGGAACATTGCATGTTTATTATTGTGTTTTGCGGAGAAACACTGTAAAGTAAAATTGTGCTGTTTTCAAATCATACGCTGAAAACGCCTACAGAAAAGCAGGAGAAAAAATGACCATCAAAGAAGCAATGAAAGAAAGGCACATGGTTCGCAAATACATTGATAGGCCCATTTCCGGCGATGTGGAGGAAAAACTGAACGCTCGAATCGCAGAAAACAATCGGACATATAACCTTTCTCTTTCCTTCGTAGCCGGAAATACTGATGGCTTGGGTGCTTTAGCAAAAATGCTCGGCAAGGGTGTCAAAAACTATATTATTTTGGCTGGTCCGGATTCTGCAGACCTTGACGAAAAACTGGGGTACTGCGGCGCAGACATGATCCTGTATGCACAGACTCTTGGTCTCAATACATGGTGGGTCGGCGGAATGTATAGTGCCAAGGGCGCACAGAAAAATATGGACAGTGGTTCTGTGCGCATTAATGGTGTGCTGGCGATCGGCTACGGTCAGACACAAGGTGTTCCTCATAAGTCCAAAACTGCAGCGGAAATCAGCAGCTACAAAGGCACTGCCCCGCAATGGTTCAATGATGGTGTAGATGCCTTGCTTTTGGCTCCTACCGCCCTGAATAAGCAGGCTTTCACGGTCAAAGGTGACAGAAATAAGGTGTACCTTGCCTGTGACAGCGGTCACTTTGCAGGCATTGATTTGGGCATCGGCAAATATCATTTTGAAGTTGGCGCCGGAAAAAATAATTTTGATTGGGCTTAAAATGTTCCCGCAAAGAAAAAATCCCTATAAAACAACATAAATTAGCTCCAGATTTAAACTATTTATAAATAAGAGACAGTATCTATAACAAAATCAGAATAATCCGAACTTTTCCAATAGGAGGCAGATTCGAATTATTGCTTTTCTTTGAGCGGTTTGAGCGTACCCATTTTCGCAGCGATGTGAGGCACAAATCCGACCCACCTCCAAGCCAGAGAGCCGGAGAAGAGGACGTATTGTTCATGAGCTCGTAAAAAGAACGCAAAGGCGGAGCGGATCCGAAGGATCCGCTCCGCCTTTTATAGGGATATATTCCCGCGATTTACTCAATAATTTTCCGCGTGTACCTCGAAGTAGCTTTGCGGATGGCTGCAAACCGGGCAAACCTCCGGAGCCTTTGTGCCTACCACAATGTGTCCGCAGTTCCTGCATTCCCACACTTTGACTTCACTCTTTTCGAACACGGCGGCCGTCTCCACATTTTTCAGCAGCGCGCGATATCGCTCCTCATGGCGCTTTTCAATTTCTCCGACCGCGCGAAATTTTGCGGCAAGCTCGGGAAAGCCCTCGGCCTCGGCGGTCCTGGCAAAGCCCTCGTACATATCGGTCCATTCGTAATTTTCTCCATCTGCGGCGGCGGCGAGGTTCTCCGCAGTAGAGCAGATCCCCTCCAGCTCTTTGAACCACAGCTTCGCGTGCTCCTTCTCATTGTCCGCGGTTTTTAGGAACAGCGCGGCAATCTGCTCAAAGCCTTCCTTCTTCGCCTTGGAAGCAAAATAAGTATATTTGTTTCGCGCTTGGGATTCCCCGGCAAACGCCGCCTGCAAATTCTTTTCCGTCTGTGTTCCCTTATATTTGTCCATCGTATTTTCTCCCTTTCTGTTGGTAATAGATTTACCGCCAAAGCACCGCCATCGTTTGATGCACAAATGCGCAGGCCAAAATAATGCTGTAGCCGCCGAGCACCACCACATACAGCTTTTTGATTTTTGGGCTTTTAATCTTGCCCGAGAAAAACATAATCAGCAGCCCTGTCACCGCGACAGCCCCAATGTCCGCGAACGCGACAATGGATTGCGGCGGAAAGCTGGCGATCACCGGATCCGTCCACCAGCTAATGGGCAGCGCGATCAGGTGGATCATCGGGACAAATAAAATTGGCGTTGTCGCAAGAGCGTAATCCCCATGCCCTGTGCGCACAAACATCGCGATCATGCACAGCGAAATCGCAAGGATCGCAACGCACTCCGTAACCATCGCTTTCCCTCCCTGCTCTGATTTCAAAAGGCCTATGGCGAAACTACCAGAAATAGTATATCGCAAAACAAGCGGTTCGTCCACATTTTTTTCGAGAAACTGTCCTGCGGCAATATTTTTTCGCAAAACACTTGACGAATCCAAAAAAATCCTTATAATAAATAAAGGTGCTTCGTGCATCGTATGCTGGTGTGGCTCAGTCGGTAGAGCAGCTCACTCGTAATGAGCAGGTCGTCCGTTCGAATCGGATCACCAGCTCCAACCGCCGCGGATTTCCGTGGCGGTTTTCTTTTTGATTTTGGCATCGGCTCAGCGCCTGAACAGGCCTTCCAGAGGGTGCTTATCAGAATCACCGGATAAAATTCGTCCGAATTATTGGCTCCTTTTCCGGAAGGCCATACCGCTCCTTGCCAAGGGCAATGCTCTTCATGAGAAAAGCCATGTTTTTCGCAAGGGTACGCATGGTCTGTAAGCCCTCTGAATCCTGCGCAGCCTCCCCGGGGGCTCTGCCGTGGATGCTGTTCCAATACTGGCTGGACGCGACCGGCATGCCGCTGAGGGTGAAAAACTTATTCAACTCATCGAAGGTGGACGACAGTCCGCCGCGCCGCGCGGCGACAACGCTCGCGCCGACCTTCATCGTCTTATCAAACTGTGTGCTGTAGAAAAGCCGGTTCAAAAGGGAAATCAGCGACCCGTTCGCGGAGCCATAATAAACCGGAGACGCAATCACAAGGCCGTCGCTGGCCTCGAACTTTGGCGCGAGCTCGTTGACAATGTCCGTAAACACGCATTTCCTGTTTTTGTAACAGAAGCCACAGGCAATACAGCCCCGTATGTCCTGATTACAGGGCTGGACTGTCTCCGTCTCGATTCCCTGTTCTGCAAAAACGCGTTCCATCTCCCGCAGCGCAAGCGCTGTATTTCCCTCCTTGCGGGGGCTGCCGTTGATCATCAAAACCTTCATCACTGTCTTTACCTCTTCCATTATGTTTTTTTCAAATTATAGGTGATTGAAATTTGGCAGTCTGTTTTCCAGTGCCGTAGGGGCGGCCTTGCCTCACCCAAGAACGTTATTACGACCCTTGCGGGAGGGCCAGATCCCCTCTGCGAAAGCCGCTGATGGAATCTAATATTCATGGTTCATCCGGGCTCATTATAACATTATAAATTGAACCGTTCAAGCTTTGTTTTTTTGGCGAAAAGGCTTGCCTTTTCAGGGCGGATGTGATATACTAATTCGGCAATACGCACGTGTGTCTTTGACGGCCGGTGTCCGTTTACGGGGAAACCCGGGCGCGGATGGCTTGTCATGCAGGGCATGCGGAGGAAAAACAAGATCAGGAGGAAACAATTATGGCAGTCGTATCAATGAAACAGCTTCTTGAAGCCGGCGTGCATTTCGGTCATCAGACCCGCCGGTGGAATCCCAAGATGGCGAAGTATATCTTCACCGAGCGCAACGGCATTTATATCATCGACTTGCAAAAGACCGTGAAAAAGTTAGATGAGGCGTACAACTTTGTGCGCGACACGGCCACTGCGGGCGGCAGCATCTTGTTTGTCGGTACCAAAAAGCAGGCGCAGGATTCTGTCCGGGAGGAAGCGACCCGCTGCGGGATGCACTATGTCAACGCGCGTTGGCTGGGTGGTATGCTGACAAACTTCCGCACGATCCGCCGCCGCATCGACCGTATGGAGCAGATCAACAAAATGCGTGAGGACGGCACGTTTGACATGCTGCCCAAAAAGGAAGTCGCGAAGTTAGAGCTTGAACTGGAAAAACTGGAAAAATTTCTTGGCGGCGTCAAAATGATGGATCGCCTGCCTGCTGCGATGTTTATTGTCGACCCGCGCAAGGAGCGCATTGCCGTTGCCGAGGCGCGCAAGCTGAACATCCCCATTGTCGCCATTGTGGATACTAACTGCGACCCGGATGAGATTGACTACGTGATTCCGGGCAACGATGATGCTATCCGCGCGGTAAAGCTGATCGCAGGTGCGATGGCCGACGCCGTAATGGAAGGCCGTCAGGGCGAGCAGATGGAAGAGGCTGTGCCGGAAGAAGCGGCCGAGTAAAGGGAGTAGGGGGAAATAAAAATGGCATTTACTGCACAAGACGTGATGAAGCTGCGCGAGATGACGGGCTGCGGTATGATGGACTGTAAGAAAGCTTTGACGGAATCCGACGGTGATTTTGACAAGGCGATTGAGTTTCTGCGTGAGAAGGGGCTTGCTGCAGCCGCGAAGAAGGCCAGCCGCATTGCTGCCGAGGGCATGGTGTACGCTGTGGCGGACGCCGCCGCGAAGGTCGGCGTGGTGCTTGAGGTGAACGCGGAGACGGATTTTGTCGCGAAGAACGAAACGTTCCAGACGTTTGTCAAGGACGTGGCCGAGGTGGTAAAAGCACAGAATCCCGCCGACGTCGAGGCGCTGCTTGCCTGCGTGATGGACGGTAAGACGGTCGAGGCCGCCCTTCAGGAGAAAATCCTCGTGATCGGGGAGAACATCAAGATTCGTCGGTTTGCCCGTTTTGAGGGCGTATGCGCCGCGTATGTACACGGCGGCGGCACGCACGGCGTGCTGGTTGCGTTTGACACCGACGACGCGACGGCCGCAAAGCCCGAGTTTGCCGCGTTTGGCAAGGATGTCGCCATGCAGGTGGCGGCCGCGAACCCGACCTATTTGGATGAGGCTGCCGTGCCTGCTTCTGTGATCGAGAAGGAGAAGGAAATTTTGCTGGCTCAAATCAGCAACGACGAAAAGCTGGCGAATAAACCCGATCAGGTCAAGGCGAAAATGGTCGAGGGCCGCATCGGCAAATTCTATAAGGAAAACTGCCTTGTGGAGCAGGCTTTTGTAAAGGATCCGGACATCTCTGTTGGCAAGTATGTGGAAAATACGGCGAAGGAGCTGGGCGGTGAAATTAAGGTGGTGAAGTTCGCCCGTTTCGAGAAGGGCGAGGGCCTTGAGAAACGCGTGGACGATTTCGCGGCCGAGGTCGCCAGCATGACGAAATAGCTGCCAAGAGGCGAAAAGTGGATAAACAAAACAGGGGCGACGGGTTGAGAAATCCGCCGCTCCTGTTTTATTGTATGAAACCCACTCGATAGGCGAATGATTCAAAAGAAACTTGCTGGTGATAATGAAGACAGAAGAAAGCTTCTTTTGCTATAATAGAGATGCGGTCAGCCAACTGCACACAAAAGCAAAGGCACACGCAATTTTTCCTTCCGCGCAGAAAGAGCGCGTCAGCGCGCGCCGTTCGCACACAACATCTCCCGCAGCATCCCCAGCGCTTTTTTCTCAATGCGTGATACATAGCTGCGGCTGATGTGCAGCAGGTCGGCGATCTGCTGCTGGGTCAGAGGCTGTGTTCCAGACAAGCCGTAGCGCAAAATGACAATCTGACGCTCGCGACCTGAAAGGCGGCCGACCACACGGTACAGTGCCTGCGCTTCCTCTTTCCGTTCATAAGCCTCGTGCATATTAAAGCTGTCGGCCATGACGTCGTTCAGCGTCAGCCCGCCGTCTTGATCCCCGTCGATCGGCTCTTGAATCGACACATCGTTCTGGCTCTTTTTGCCCGCGCGGAACTGCATCAGAATTTCATTTTCGATGCACCGCGCCGCGTAGGTGGCAAAGCGGGCGCCCTTTGTATTATCGAAGCTGTTGACAGCCTTAATCAAGCCAATCGTGCCGATGCTGATGAGATCTTCTTGGTCTGCCGAGGTGGCGTAGTATTTTTTCGCAATGTGCGCCACAAGGCGCAGATTATGGCGAATAATTTTGTCCCGCGCTTCCGGATCACCATTCTTTAACGTGGCGAAAGCTTCGCTTTCCTCTCGTGCGGACAGCGGCCTTGGAAAGCTGCTGCTCTCCAAATGCAGCGCGAAATATAGAAGATGGCCGGCGATATAGCTTAGAAATATCCCAAACATTGCATTCCCTCCCCATATGATTGTACTATCATATTCTATGGCGCACATCAGGAAGGAATGCCGTGGCGGAGGATAGCCCTCTTTCGAAGGGCGCAGGAATTCAGGAAGCGTCCGGCGCGCGGTTCCCAGTAAGCGTTTCACGCACCCATTGGCCGGAGGCGCTCAAATCTTCCCATAAAAAGCCGGAGTTTTTTTCGCAGGAGGCGCGAAATATCGCCGACGTCTCCTGTTTATTGGACAGATTCCATGCGACGCAGCCCACACTGCGCGCGTCTAACAGCGTCATCCAAGCGTCCGCCTGCTTCAAATCGACCGCGCCGCTGCCGCTCGCGTCACAGATGCCGTATTCCGACACAAACACCGGAAGCCCCGCATCCAGCGCGGCGGACAGCCGGGCGCGCAAGGCGTCCGTATGCGTAGCCGCGTAGAAATGCAGCGTATATAAAATATTATCGTATTCCGCAATGGGATCAGCGACGGCTTGGTCGACGTCCTGCGACCATGTCGGCGTCCCAACCAAAATCACCGCGTCCGGATCGTTGGCTCGGATCACCGGGATTACCTCCAGCGCGTAGCCTTTCACCGAGCTCCAGCTTACGCCGCCGTTCGGTTCGTTGCAGATCTCGTACAACACATGGCCGTCGTTTGCGAATTCCGCCGACAGCTCTGCAAAAAACTCTTTCGCCTCGGCTAAATAACGGTTCGGGTCCCCGTCGGATAGGGTGTGCCAATCGACAATAACATACAGACCCTGCGCCTTAGCGTATTGAACGCCGTTGCGCACCAGCTGCTTGAGCGCCTCTTGGTCGCCCCCCGTGCAGTAGCCGCCCGATTCGGCGGTATACAAGGCAAGACGCACGACGCTGGCGTTCCACTCCGCGCGCAGTTCCCGGAAAAACGCCTCGTTGACATAGCATGGAAACCACGCCAGCCCGTGTGTGCTGACGCCCTTGAGCTGAACAGGGTTCCCGTCCGGGTCGGCCAGCCCGGTTCCCGCCACATGCAGCGGCGGCAGGTTGTCGGGCGCGTTCCCGCCGGAGGGCGCGGAGGAAAAGGCGCGGTTTGACGAGGACGGCGGTGCGGCGAAGGAGATAAAATCAGACGAGGATGACGGCGCGGCGGAGCCGGAATGAACCGCCGAAGAGGACGGTCCCTCTCCGGCCCGCCCATCCGCACACGCCGCCGACAGCATCACCAGTACCACCGCGCATAAACAGTATAGTCCGCTTTTCGCGCCGTTCCGTCGGCGCGCTGGCGAAACTCCCCGCTCCCGCGCGGCAAGCGCTCGTTTCATTCGATCACCTCCTCTTTTCCACACATTAAAAATTTATCCTAAAAATTGCCGCTCTTTCAAGAATACGTTCCTACGCGGCTTTCGTAGAGGAGGACCTTGGCTTTCCCGTGAGGGTCGCTGAGGTGTTTCGAACGGGGTAAGCCCCGTCCCTACAGTGCCTTGATGCAGGCTATGAGATTCGAATAATCGGTATTTTTATGTTAAAATATGAGCAGAAATTCATGAAAAAAGCAGATATAAAAGCGTCAGTACCGCGCCGAGACCGAACAGCATCAGCTCGAACGCGAGCGTCTGGCTGATCGCGCCGGAACGGATGTGCTGCGGGGAATAGCGGGCGAAGTGATCGTCCTCCGGAGGGACGACGCGCGGCCTCGCGCCGTGTCCGTTCAGCCGCGCCAGCGCCATGACGATCCCTTCCGTCAGACAATACAGGCTCCGCGCGCCGAGCGCGCCGACAAACGCGAGGGCGCGCAGCAGGGGCTTGTAGACATTTTCCTCGAGCGAAAGGAAATGACGCGGCTCGGTCAGCATCCCCTTTTTTGTCAGCAGGAGACGGACCACAAGGCCATAAACCGCCGCGCCAAGAAGCAGTGAAATCATCGCGCCGCGCAGATTTTCGAGCGAAAAATAGGAGAGGGAAAAGGGCTCGGAGCCCAGCGAAGGGGCCGCGTAGGCCGCGATCCGTTCATAGGCGGCGTTTGGAAAAGCGCCCATCGCGAACAGGCCCAGCGCGGGAACGGCCAGCGCGGCGCCTGTCGCGCGGTCGAGAGAAAGCGCGCGCGGCTTTGCCTGCGCGGGGCGCTTTTGCACGAATAAAATGACGAACAGCTTGGTCATATAGGCGAGCGTCAGGCCGCCCGCAAACAGGAACAGGCCCTCGACGGCTTTGAAAAGCGTGCCCATCGTTCCGCCCAGCAGGCGGGCGTGCTCCACACTGGCCTCATGAATCAGCGTTTTGCTCACATATCCGCCAAACAGCGGCACGCCCGCGATGGAGAGCGCGCCGGTCAGGAAGCAGACGGCAAGCAGCCGGCTGCCGCGTCCGGCGCCGCGCAGCTCGTTTAAGTCGAGCGTGTGATAATTTTTGTAGATCACGCCTGCGCTGAGGAACAGCACGGACTTGATCAGCGCGTGATTGACCGCGTGCAGCAGCGCCCCGCCGGCCGCCAGCGACGTCTCCTTCCCGAGGGCGAGCATGGCGGCCGCGACAAGGATGAAGCCGATCTGGGACAGGGACGAGCAGGCCAGCACGCGCTTCAGATCGACGGCCGTCAGCGCGAGCAGCGCGCCGAGCAGCATTGTGACGACGCCCGCGCCGAGCAGCAGCATCGCGTAGCGCGCGTCGCCCCGAATCAGGCAGACGCCGCACATCAGGATGCCGAAAACGCCGGATTTTGTCAGGATGCCGGACAGCAGCGCGCTGGCGGGCGCGGGCGCGACGGGGTACGCCTTTGGCAGCCAGATATGCAGCGGGAACATGCCCGCCTTCGCGCCGAAGCCCAGCGTCAGCAGGACCGCGCCGAGAAACAGCGCCGGAGACGTCTGTCCGGCGGTTTGCCGCGCGCGCAGCGCTTCATATTGCAGGAGGCCGTCTGTTCCGGCATAGACTGCGAGCACGCCGCCCAGCAGAAGCAGCCCGCCGATGACCGCGACGGCAAGGTAGGTGTTGGCCGCGCGCTCGCAGGGTGCGGTCTCATTTTGCGCCACCCAGACCCACGACGCCATTGACATGATCTCAAAAAAGAAAAAGGTGGTGAACAGATCGGCGGACAGAAACACGCCCTCAATCCCGCCGAGCGTCAGCAGAAAAAAGGCGTAATAGCGGTGGACGCGCTCCTCTCCGCCGAAATAAAACGGGGAGGACAGCGCGCTGAACACGAACACCGTGGCGCAGAGGAACGCGAAAACCGTGCGGACGCCGCCGAACGCGAAGCTCATGCCGAACGCGCCTGCGCCGTTCAGCGTCAGCGTCCCCTCGCCGAGAGACAGCAGCGCGGCGCAGCCGAGCCATTCCAAAAGAACGGCGGCCCAAAGCGCTCGGTCACGCGCTTTGTCCGCGCGTCTGCTCGCAGCGTAAACGGCGGGGGCCGCCGCCATCGGGAACAGGACGCAGAATAATGGAAGAAGGTTCACAGCGACGCGCCTCCTTTACAAAATTGCGGTGAGCCACGCGTGGATCGGCCCGTAGAGCAGGCCCAGCGCGGCAGTACACAGTGTGGTGCAGACAATGGCAAAGGTCATGCCAAGGGTTTCCAGCCTTCCGGATGCGGCCTCAGGCTGCGCGCCGTTCAGCGGCAGGCAGGCGGCCGTGACGGTGCCCATCTGGTAGAGCGCCGTCAGGACGGCCGAAATAAGCAGCGCCGCGACGCCGAGCAGGCCGAGCGGATGATTCAGCGCGGCGCTGGCCGACGCGACGTCCCACTTACTGAAAAAGCCGGGCAGCGGCGGTACGCCCATCAGGGCGAGCGAGGCGACCGTGAAGCAGAGGAAGGTCACGGGCATCCGCCTGCCCAAGCCCTCGATCTGATCCTGATATTCGCAATGCGCGTTCTCCATCACCATGCCGACGCAGAAAAACAGCGTGATCTTCATAAACGCGTGGAAGATCATATGCTCCGCTGCGCCGACGAGCCCCGCGCCGGACATGGCCGCGACGCCGAGCAGGATGTAGGAGAGGTTGCTGACCGTGGAGTAGGCAAGCCGCCGCTTGAGATGCCGCGCGCGCAGCGCGAGCCACGAGCCGAGCGCGATGGTGACACACGCGGCCAGCAGGGGAAGATATTGCGCGAATGTGCCCGCGAGCAGCTCGGGGCCAAAGCTGTAATAGGTCAGGCGGATGCAGGCGAACGCGCCCGCCTTGACAACGGCTACCGCGTGCAGCAGCGCCGTGACGGGCGTGGGCGCGACCGAGGCCGCCGGGAGCCATTGGTACATCGGGAACAGCGCGGCCTTGACGCCAAAGCCGAAAAAGGCGAGCACAAAGACAAGGCGCAGGGTGGTTTCATGCCCCGCTGTCAGCGCGGCGTCCAGCATTCCGCCCAGCGTGAAGGTCTCGGCCGAGCCGTAGGCGAAAACGAACGGAATCGCCAAAAAGCCCAGCGCCGCGCCTGTCATCGAAAAGATCAGATAGCGCTTGCCCGCCCAACGCGCCGCGCCGTCCATGCGGTGCATCACAAGGGGCAGCGTCGCAAGCGTCAGCAGCTCAAAGAACAGATATAGGGTCGCGAGGTTCGCGGCGAGGCATACGCCGCAGACAATGCCGTAGGAGACGAGGAAAAACGCGAAAAAGCGCCGCTGGTGTGCTTCGTGGCGCATATAGTCAAACGAATAAACCGCGGTGACAGGCCAGAGCGCCGCCACGATCATCCCGAATACGCGGGACATCCCGTCCACGTGGAACGCGATGCAGAGCTGCCGGTTGATCCGCGCGAGCACGAACGTGCCGTCCCCGCCGCACAGCAGCAGCCCGGCCAGCGCGGCGCTGTTGACAGCCGCGACGGCCAGCACAAGGGCATTGCGCGCTGCGCTGCGCTCCGTGCAGGGAAACGCCGTCAGCAGCGCGCCCAAAATGGGAAAGAGGATAGGGAACAACATCAGGCCGTTCATAGCGCACCTCCGGAAAACAGCTTTGCCGCCAGCGCGGCGCAGGGCGCGGTGAACAGGCGCGGGAACAGGCCGCCCAGCAGCAGGACCCCGGCGAGCAGCCCGAGCGGCAGCGACATGCGCGGCCAGGGCTCGCACGGCTGGGCGCGATAAACCTCGCCGGGGAAAAAGGCGACGGAGACGACCGGCAGCAGGTAGCCCGCCGTCAGCAGCGCGCTGACAATCAGCAGGACGATCCCCGCGATGCCGATCGCGCCGCCGTCCAGCGCGCCGATACAGAGCGCCCATTTCGCCGCGAAGCCGCCCAGCGGCGGGATGCCGATCAGCGAAAGCGAGAACAGCGTAAAGCAGCACATCACGACAGGCATCCGGCGGCCGAGGCCGCGCAGCTCATCCACATACAAAAGGCCGGTCTTATGAATGATCGCGCCCGCGCACAGGAACAGCCCGACCTTAGCCGAGGCGTGAAACACCACCTGAAGCAGCGCGCCGTCCCATCCGCCCGGCGAGAGCAAAAGCAGCCCGAAGATCACATAGGAGAGCTGGCTGACGCTGGAATACGCCAGCCGCTTTTTCATCAGGCGCTCCTTGTAGGCGAGCATCGAGCCGAGGAAAACGGTCGTCAGGGCGAGGCACAGCAGCGCCCGCTGCGCCGGAGAGCCGCGCAGCGCATCCGCACCGAACACGAAATAGGTCGTGCGCAGAAGGCCGAGAATTCCCGCCTTGGTGATGACGCCGGACATCAGCGCGCTCGCGGGGGCCGGGGCCTCGGGATGGGCCGTGGGCAGCCATGCGGACAGGGGATACATCCCGGCCTTGCAGGAAAAGCCAACCGCGATCAGGAAATACGCGGCAAGGCTGCGCCCGTCCGCCGCGAGGCCGACGCCGCCCGGGCGGAAATCGCCGAGCAGGGGCGCGCCGCCGAGGATCAGACCGCCAAGCACCAGCGCCGCGCCGCATACGGAAAACCCAAGGTACCAGAACGCGGCCCGACGTCCGGACGGGGCGCGGTCGTGCAGCACAAGCGGGAACGACGCGAGGCCCATCGCCTCAAAGAATAAATAGAAGGTGAACAGATTACGGGCGAAGCACAAGCCGAGCATTGCGCCGAGCGTCAGCAGCATGAAGCCGAACAGCTTCGCGCGGCGCGCGTCGTCCTCGGCGTATTCCCCGGCAAAAACAATGCACAGCAAAAAGAGCGCGCCGACGAGGACGGCGAAGACGCGGCTGACGCCGTCGGCGGCGAAGGCGAGGGAAAAATCGCCGAAATCAGCCGCCAATGCGTCACCGCCCCACGTTGCGCAGATGAGCGTGAGCAACAGCGCACCCCCGGCGCAGAGCGCGGCGGTTTGGCCGGGGCGTTTGCTCCTGAAAAAAACCAGAGCGGCGCCGACGGCGGCGGGAAATAAAATGTCAAGACAATATAAAATCAAAACCCATCCCCCTCGTCATATTTTCAATAGCGAAAGGCCAAGCTCAATGATGCGCACGATAGGCTTGCTGTTGAAGCCGAGAAACAAAACCAGCGCCGACAGTACCGGCGCGGCGACGCGGTACCCGGTGTTTTTGGGCGGGGGTGTTTGTTCCGCCTGCGAAACCGGCGTCCACAGCGCAAGGATAGCGGGCACGTAATACAGCGCGTTCAGCACCGAGCTCGCGGCCAGCGCGAGCAGTGCGATCCACATTTTGACGGTGTTTTGCAGCGACGCCTGCGCCAGCAGGTATTTAACGTTGAAGCCCGCGAGCAGGGGAATGCCGATCATGGAGAGCCCGCCGAGCGTGAAGCATACGCCGGCAAGCTTATCCCGCCACGCCGCACCGCGCAGATGGTACATTTCTTTTTCGTGCCCACAAATCTCGGAGAGCCTGCCCGCGCTTAAAAATAAAAGCGGCTTTGTCAGCGCGTGCGCAAGAATCTGGAAGATGGCTGCGACAATGCCGATGTCCGTGCCAAGCCCGATACCCATGAAAATGTAGCCGATCTGCGCAACAGAGGAATACGCTAACATCCGCTTGATGTGCTCCTCCCGGATGGCGTAGAGCGAGCCGGCGAGCATGCCCGCGACGCCAAAGACAAACATCACGTTGGTGACGCGCAGGGACCGGATGATCTCAATGGTAAAGCAGCGGTAAAACACCTTTACCAAAAGGATGATATAGGCCTTGAGCACCAGCCCGGAGAGCACCGCGCTCGAGGTGGTCGTCGCGCTGCCGTGCGCCTGCGGCAGCCACGCGTGGAACGGGAACAGCGCGCTTTTGATCGCGACGCCGACCGTCAGCAGACCGACGACGAGCGTCATCGGCTCGGTATATTCGCCGTTTGCGAAGATCTGCAGCATCTCCTCCTGAATCTGCGGCATCAGCAGATGGCCGGTGATGCCGTACATCAGCACAATACCGATCAGAAACAGGCCCGAGCCCAGCAGGCTGATGACGAGATAGCGGATCGTCGCGACGGTGGTGTGCGCGGTGTCCCGCGCCATGACGATGGCGCAGGCCGCGATGGTGCTGATCTCAATAAATACATAGCCGGTGAAAATGTCGTTGGTGTACGACAGCGCTAACATGGCCGCGAGCAGCAGGCACAGCATCACATGATAAAAGCTCTGCTTGGGCTCCAAAATATCCTCCGCCGCCGCGCGCCGCGCGCCCAGCAGGGACAGCCCCATCACAAGGGAAAAGACGGTCGCGAGCAGTGCTTCCAGCGGCCCGGCGAACAGCTCGTTGCCCCACGGGGCGGGGAAGTGGCCCATCTGGTAGGTGAAGCTATCGCCACTTGTGTAAAGAATGGCGCAGAGCGCTGCAGACAGCGATGTCACGGTAAAGCAGACGCACAGCGTAAGGTAAAAGGAGGCGCGCCCCTTTCGGAGCAGCGGCATCAGGATTCCCGCGGTCATGCACAGAAAAATGCAGAAAAAGGGAATGTTATAATGCCACGGCAGCATTATTTTTCCGCCTCCTTCTTCGCGAGAACCATGATCTCGTCAAATTCCACGGTTTTGTACCGCTTGTACAGGCGCTGCACCAGCGCGAGAAAGAACGCCGATACACTGACGGAAACGACGATGCCCGTCAGCACGAGGCCGCTCGGGATCGGGTTGATGTAGCGGTGCACGTCGGTGACGCCGTCTACGACGATGGGCGCGGCGCGGCCGTCGATGAAGCCCTGCGAGGCGAGAAACAGAAACACGGAGGAATCCATGACGTTGAACGCGATGATTTTTTTAATCAGGTTCTTTTGCAGCAGCAGGTTCATGAATCCGATGCCGAACAAAAGGAACGCGAAAATTTCAAACCGGTAGTTGATAATTTCGGAAAGAAGCGCGGGCATTACAGTTCCCCCCTTGCGAACAGCGCGTAAAAGCCGTACATGGTACAGGCGACGACGAGGCCGACGCAGATGTCCAGCACCAAAATCAGCCCGGAGCTGAGAATCGCGCCCGGCGTGCCGAGCGGGATGCCGGTGGGTAGGCCGTTCGCGCCGGTGAAAAAGGAATAGGCCTTGGACAGCGCGTAGCACAGCAGCGCGGATGTGGTCAGCGCGCGGAAGGTTTTCATGTTGAAAAACCGGTTGATGCTGACGCTGCCGTAGCTGGCCGAATAGACGATCAGCCCCGCGCCCATGATCGCGCCGCCGGAAAAGCCGCCGCCGGGCGAGAGGTGGCCGTTCAGCACCACATAAATGCCGAACAGCAGGATACAGGGCACAACGAGCTTGATGACCTTTTGCAGGATCAGATCCTGGTTGTCCATCTCGATCACCATTTCGTGCGCCGAGGCGAGGTCCTCCTGCGGGTCGATGTTGTTTTCGTCGCGCAGTAAAAGGATCATCACACTGGTGACGGCGAGAAACAGCACCGAGGACTCGCCGAAGGTATCGAACGCGCGATAGTCAAGAATCATGCCCGCGACGATATTCACCGCGCCCGTCTCATCCAGCCCTTTTTCGACATACCGCTTGACGACCTCGTTTGCGGCGGGGCTGTTTTCCGCGCCAAAGAAGGGCAGGTGAAACACCGTGTAGATCAGCACGGATACCAGCGTCAGGCAGACGATCACGGCCACGGTGTAATAGGTGTTGAAAAACAGCCGGTAGCGGTCCTTTTTCCGCGCGTCTTTCACAGCGCCCCCGCCCGCGGGCGCGCCGCTCCGTTTTTCCGGGCGCGCGTTTGCCGAGGGCTGCGCGGCACTTCCGGTTTCCACCCAGGAGACAAAACGGGAAAGCCATTCTCTTTTCATGCTTCAATCATCCTTTGTGCCGTTCAGGGCGTGGATTTTCTTTAGTGTCAGCGCGAACAGGATGCCCGTCACGCCCGCGCCGACCGCGGCCTCGGTGATCGCTAAATCCGGGCTCTGCAAAAGGGCCCAGATGATCGTCGTGATCAGGCTGTAGGCCATGTAAATGACGATGGTGGCCAGCAGCCGCTTGGAGGTCAGCGCGGCGATGGAGCAGATCACGAGCGAGATCAGCAAAAAGAATTCAAAGATCACGGTCAGCATCCGGGATCACCTCACATTCCTCTTCCAAGTGCGGATAGGTCATCATTTCCGTGCGGGCGATCATATGGCTCATCACGGGGCTTGCCAGCCACATGAAAATCAAAATGACGAGCAGCTTCAGCGCGTGCGCGCCGATGCCCAAAATGACGATCAGCCCCGCCGTCACGAGCAGCAGGCCCAGCGTGTCGATCAGCGCCGCCGCGTGCATCCGGTTCAGTACATAATGGAACCGGTAGGCGCCCAGCACGCCGGTCAGGATTACAAACAGCCCGGCGAAAACAAGCGCCGCGCCAAGAAGATCAGAAATCATGCCGCTCCGCCTCCTTTTCACGCAGGGCCGCTTCCTCGCGCTCGCGCTTTTCATGCGCGCGCCGCCGCACAATGACGAGCCGCGTCAGCACGACGACCGCGATGAAGCTGAGCAGCGCGTAGACGATCGCGATGTCCACGAGAAAATCCTGCCGGAAATAGACCGACAGAATCGACATGATGACGATGGTGATGGTGCCGATCATGTTGACCGCGACGATGCGGTCGGTAAAGCGCGGGCCCTTCGCCGCGCGCAGCATGCACAGCACGACGGCGACGCCCAGCGCGATGCACGACGCCATAAAAAAGGTGTTCAGCCAGCCGCTATTTTCCATGACGCGCCTCCAGTCTTTGAATTTCGCGCACGAACTCGGAGTCCCCGATTCCATCCGCGAAGGAGCGGTCCAGCGCGTGGACGTGGAAACGGTCGCCCGTCAGCCCGACGGTGATGGTGCCCGGCGTCAGCGTGATGGAATTCGCCAGCAGCACCCGGTGCGTCTCGGTCCGGATATCGGCGTGGAAGTAGATCAGCCGCGGGGCAATCTCCCGCGCCGGATGCAGCACCAGCCCCAGCACGCGAAAGCTGCACAGGAACATATCCCGCAGCAAAAGCAGGAAATATTTGGCATACCGCCACAGCCGCAGCGTGCGCCGGACGTCGTCGCGCGGCGCGATGCCGAAAACTTTGCATGCCGCCCATTCCAGCAGCGCGGAAATCAGCGCGCCGATGATGACCAGCTCCAGCGTGACTCTCCCGTTGAAGATCAGCCATAAGGCCATAAACCCAAGGAACACAGGATATCCCTCCCACAGACATATATAAATAGGAAGAAATCGCGTACAGTTTATTAAGATAGCACAAACAGCGGAAAATTTCAATGGTACTTTTCACGGAAAGCGGACGCATTTTTTAGAATTTTTGGAAAAAAAGGTTGCATCCAAAGCGGTACATAGTGTATGATGTAGCTATAAAAATGGGTGTATATGCCTTTTTCATCCAATCGGTGTGAACCGTGCGGACTGGCGTAAACATGAATCAAGGAGAGGGAAAACCTGTGAAAAGATTTTTTTCTGCACTTCTTTTGACGGCGCTCGCGGTCATGCTGCTGGCCGCCTGCAGCGGTACGGAGCCGGGCAGCGATACGTCCATGCCGCAGACGCCCGCGCAGATGGCCTCGGACACGCTGCGCGCCCGGCTGGCCGGAGGTGGGCTGGATGCTGCCACACAGCAAAGCTATTATGAGGAGCTGCTCGCGCGCGACCAGTTCACCGAGCAGGATTATGTCGAGCTGGCGCAGCTTTACGCCGACGCGGGTGATGCCAACGCGCAGCGCCGGATGCTGTGGCAGGTGCTGCATCTGTATCCGAGCGACGCCTATGCTGAGCGGCTGGAGGGGCTGATCGTGGAGCGCGACGCGTCCGACGAGCGGGCGGCGGCGCTGGTCACCGCGCTCCGTGAGACGCTGGAGCAGAAGGACGCCTCCGCGCTGCGGGTGCTGGTCGCATCCAGCGATTGGCGGGATGCGTTCCAAGAGGCGCCGGAAATGTTCGCCACGCGCACGCGCTGCCGTGACGGCGGGCTGACGGCGCAGATCGTCTCCGATGATTTTGAGACGACGGCAACGCTGCTCGACGATACGGGCACGTATCTCTACGCCCGCGTGAACGAGGCGGGCACGCTGATCGCCCGCGCGCAGTACACCGAAGGCGCGTACAACGGCGAGGCGTCCGTGTGCTGGTTTGACGCGCAGAACGAATTGTATAAGGAGTACGCCGTGACAATGCAGGGCAACGTCTGCGTCGGCGGGCTGACCGTGACCTATGACGGCGCGGCTTATACCGGCACGCTGGACGAGAGCGGCAAATCGACGGAACAGCAGCAGTCGAACGCGAACGGCGTGGTATACGCGTATCAGACGGGCGGCAACAGGTATCTATATTTAGAAAATACAACGATGGAGGATTTCCGCTTGGACAGCGCGGCCATTGGCCTGCCCGCGGCGGAGATCTGGTAATCATCAGGAGGAGAAGGCATGAGACGAAATGCGGCGCTACGGCGTAGATGGATTTGTCTGCTGCTTGCGGTTATCCTTGCCATAGGGCTTCTGCCCCTTGACAGCGCCTTTACGGCCTTCGCACAGGGGATTCCGTCGGAGATGGCGAACGTCGTCGTCTTTGTCCGGCTACGGGGCGCCATGGATGATTTTGCAGATCCCGCGAACTGGACAAGGATCAAGGGACAGTTTGACGATGACAAATATTCTTTTTCGAACTATATCGAAATCATTTCCGGGGGCCGGCTGCGTGTGAAAAATATTTTCCCGCAGGTCAGAACAAATGGGGAGGGAAAAGCCTATATCCTCTCCTATGAGCTGCCGCAAAGTAGCTACGACGCGTACGGCGGCGGCTTGGGCGGCGGCGCGGACGCCGCGTTGATCGACGATGTCGTCAAGGCGCTGGCCGAAGCGCAGGACGATGCGAGCAAATCGCTTTACCTCGATCCGGCTCTCAAGTTAGACAACAGAGAGCCCGGCGTGCTGGATAACCTGACGATCGTTCTGCAGGGCGCGACCTTTAACGGGGGAGACCATTCCTTCAAGGGAAACTATTCCGGGGAGGCGCAGCTCCGGGGCCTGCGGGTTTCCTGCTACAACGCGATGCCGTCCGGAAACTTAATCAATGTGACGGATCCCGACGGCGGGATGCAGTATGCCGGTTTCGGCGGGCAGGGCGTGATTGCGCACGAATTCCTGCACACGCTGGGCCTGCCGGATCTATACCGCTTGGGCGGGAATGGCGAGCCCGTCGGCCCGTGGGATATTATGAGCTCGGCCGCCTATACGCTGCAGTATCCGCTGGGCTATCAGCGCGGGGCGCTCGGCTGGCTGGCAGCGGAGGAACAGCAGGAGATCACGCAGAGCGGGGACTATACCCTGACGGCGGTGGACCAGCCGGGCGGCGTAAAGCTGATTACGATCAAAACGCCGATGTCCGAGTCGTCCACCGAAACAATCTGCATAGAGTACCGCAAGCAGAACGCGGAATATCACGCCATCGAGTGGCGCCTCCCTGGCACCGGCCTTTTGATGTACCGCGTCGACGATAAGGTGGAGGATCACACCAACATCAGCGGAAAAAACTATATCTATGTGTACCGTCCGGGCGCGACGACGCAGGAGGACGCGGCGGATACGGAAACTATCACGACGGGCAGCAGTCAGTCTGTCACCCGCAACCGGGTCTATGGCGCCGCGCTCGGAAGCGGCTCCTACGGCAGCACGGATCTTTCCGCGGATTTTACACAAAATACGCTCTACTATTCCACGGGGCGCAACAGCGGCATTCAGATCAGCAACCTTCAGTTTTCCGGCAATACAGTTGCGTTCCATGTAGAGTTTGCCCAGTATGGCGATACATGGAAGCCGCTGGGCGGCACGGCGGCCACAAGCGTGATCACGCCCCGCCTTTATGCCGACGAGGCCTCGGGCGCGCTCTACCTCGCCTTTCTGGATCAAAGCCAGCAGATACGTGTCAACCAGTGGGATGCTGCATCCGGCGTGTGGCAGTCGCTGGGCGGCACAGTGGGCGCGGCCCATTCCGCAAGCGGCCTGTCGTTGGCTGCGTGCGGCGGGATACTGTACACGGCGTTCTGGGACACGAGCGGGTATCCGGTTGTTTCCCGCTGGAGCGGCGGCGCGTGGAGCGCGCCGAGCCGCATCGGCGATGTCCAATATCCGATGGCGCTTCAGTTGGTGACGGACGACAGCGGCCTGTACGCAGCCTATGAGGATACGAGCGATTCCAACGCGCATCGGATTGTTATCCGCGACCTGAACGGCGGAGTTGTCGCCGTCAGCCCGATGGCGGCGCAGAGCTTTTGCAATCCGACTGTGGTGAAGGATGGCTCGAAATTTTATATCGCTTATTCAAAATTTGCGGAGGGCAGTCCGGCGCAGATCGACGCTTATGACACCGCGACGCAGAGCTGGCAGCCCGTCTATACCTACCGTTCCGCGAGAGGCTCGGCTAATTTATTGACGGCAAAGGGCGGGAGGCTGTACGCCCTGACGGGCAGCGTCGCGATGGACAGCGCGGGGACGACGCCGACGCTGGCTCTCTGGGACGGAAACGGCTGGACGGAAAAAGAGGTGCCCGGCGCGGAGAACTTTTATGAGATCAATATCACCGTGGCGGGGCAAACGCCTTATGTATCCTTCTCCGATCAGGGGGAAAACAAAGCGCGGATGCTTCGGCTTTCCGGCGGCGAGTGGGAAAACTGCTACGACGGTCTGAACGGGGCGGCGGAATATTTTCAGGCGGTCAATATCGGCACGCAGGTTTACGCGGCAGTCAAAGCGCCTCATACGGGAACCGTCAACGTATTTGCCCAGCAGGTAACGCTTGCGCCGGACGACCCGACCCAGCCCGGTCAGCCGACCGACCCTGTGACGCCGCCGCCGACCGATCCGGACACACCGCCGACCAATCCGGATCAGCCGACGAATCCGACCGACCCGAACGCCGCGCTGACGCTTCGCCTGACGCCCCCGGCGGGCTATACCGACACAAAAATTTATGTGGACGGCGTCGCGTATGACGCGCGGCAGGAAAACGGCCTTGCGGTGACCCTGCCCGACGCGAACGGAAGGATCGCGACGATGTATTATTACAACGAGCGCGGCGTTCCCAAGGGGATGTATGTCTGGCGGCTCGGCCATGACGGAGCGGCCTATACCGCAACGCCGCTGCCCGGGCTGCAGGATCTGATCAGCTATCACGGCTTTTCCATCCGGGTGCAGAGCCCCGCGGGTATCCGCTTCAAATCGGGCATCGATACCGGCCTGCGCGCGCAGCTGCTCGCGGGCGGGGTGGACGGCTACACGCTGACGGAATATGGGACGATCTCAATCGACGTGCCGAGCCAAGGCCCGTATACGCTGATCAAAGGCGCGGCGGGCGTGCGCGGCGGACGCTCCTATTGGACGCAGGACGGCATCGTGAACGACCGGATTTTTGAGATGATGGAGGGACGGTACCGTTTTACCTCGGTTTTAATCGGCGTACCGGAGCAGGTCTATGCCACCGATATGGCATATCGCGCTTATGTGATTCTGCGGGATGTGTCTGGCGCAGAGGTTACGGTTTACGGCCCGCCCGTGGCGCGCAGCATCTATACCGTTGCGAAGCAGGTTGCTGCGGCTGGAGAATTTAAGCCCGGCAGCGGCGGTTATCAGTATATTCAGGGAATCATTCAGGCAGTAGAAAAATAGAAGCTCCACGACGGAACGGAGGGAACCGAATGAAGAAAAAACAAGTGCGGATGCTGCGTTATGTCGCGACGTTCGTGGTGAGCGTCGCGGTCGGCGTCGGCGGCAGCCTTGCGCTGAATCAGATCATCGCGCGGCCGGTCAGCGCGCCGGCGGATACATCGGACGCGGCGCAGCCTGTGGCCGATACGGTACAGGTGCGTGTGCGCGGCGGCGTCGCCGAGTGGTTCGACGGTACGCGCTGGAACGCGGCGGGCTCGCTGGAGGCGTTGGAGCAGAGCGACCCCACCGCCGCGCGGTCGGAGGCGTGGCAGCTGCTGGCGCAGCAGCGCGCCGCCGCGAAGGAGCAGCAGCGCCAAAGCGCGCTGACGCTGCTCAGCCGCGAGGAGAACGCGCTTTCAACCGGGGAAAAGCCGGTTGTGCGCCAGCCGACGCAGACCAGACGGCCGACAACGACGCAGACAACAACCCCGCCGCCCGCGGCGACACCTGATCCGCCTGCGCCGACAACGCCGGATCCGACGCCGAGCGGCGACGGAGAAGATATGGTGTGGGGAGGATGAGCATGAAAAACGCGGCAATTAAAATTTTGACATATATTCTGCTGGCCGCCGGGGGCGTGGCTACCGGCTGGGGCGGAAGCTACGCGGTAAATTGGGCGATCCAATCGGCCGGCACGCCTCCGGCCGAGGAAGCTGCCGCGGCGCCGCAGCCAAGCATCGACGCGGTGCAGCTGCGCGTGCGCGGCGGGCAGATG
>CANRZX010000017.1 GCA_947644575.1 uncultured Clostridia bacterium
ATCGTCGCGTTGATATCAACTTTTCCTTCTTGAAGCGCTTGACCCACCATAGCGGCAGTAAAGGTTTTCGTTAGGGAGCCAATCTCATATGTGTGCAGTTCTTTGGGCAATTCCTTTCCGTTTTCTCCATAGACGGTATAGAAGGCTTCGCCATTTTTGATAATTCCAATTGTAATGACTGCATCTGCATTGTCCTTTGTTGTGTACTCCAACGCTTCTTGAAATGATAGCCCTGAAATCTTACTCATTTGGTACTTACTGTATGCCGACAGTGCAATGAAAAACGCTCCACTACATATCGTTATTACCATCACTGCAATCAAGACTAATTTCCATTTTTTCCTGTTCTTTCCTGATTGCCTGTTGTTCATCTGAATCACCCCACAGTGTTTTCCAGTCCAGTGCAATAGGAGTGGCTTTAATGATTAACAATGTTTGCCTATACCGGATATAGGCAAACCCGGCAGACCATCTTACTGTCCCCGACCCTCGCTTTCTATGGAGCCAACCGGGGCAGACGGCCGAAAAAAGGTTACGGCTGTTTTTTATGAAAAAGGCTGCGAAGGTTCTGCAGAACCAAAGCCTCCCGCCGCGCTCTTTGCCGGGATGCGGCCGGGACCCGGCGCCTTGCCGCCACGGGATCCTTGAGCGTCCGCTCCGTCCGCTTTTCCGCGGGCGGCTTAGGCCACGCGTCCGCCAGCCGCTCATACATGCCAAGCTGACTATCCACGCGGGACGCGTCCGGCGCGGGCTTCACCTTCTGGTAGGAGCCGTCCGGCTGCATCTCCCGCGCGTTTACGGTATCGCGCAGTTGAAAGTTGAGCATTTGCAGCAATTCTTCGGCAATGCGCTTATCGTGGATGCGCACGCCCACCTCGACGCGGCGCTCGGTGTTGCGCGTCAGAAAATCGCCCGACGCGATGTAAACACGCGGGTCCTGCTCGCTGCCAAAGGCGTAGACGCGCTCATGCTCTAAATAGCGCCCCACGATGCTGCGGACCGTGACATTTTCCGTCAGGCCGGGAACGCCCGCCTTGATGCAACAGATTCCGCGCACGATCATCTGCACCGGAACGCCCGCGCAGGACGCCTCGGAAATTTTTTCAATGATGTCCTTGTCGCTGATGGAATTGCATTTCAGGACAATCCGCGCATCCCTGCCCATGCGCTTGGCTTCAATTTCGGCGTCCATCTCGCGCATCAGCACACTCTTGAAGCACAGCGGAGCGACCAACAGGCTTCCCGCGTGCTCGGTGAGCCGCTCGATCGCGAGATTGTTGAAAACAGTTGCCAGCTCCGAGCCGATGGTCAGATCGGTTGTGATAAAGGAAAGGTCGGTGTACTGCTCCGAGGTCTTTTCATTATAATTGCCGGTGCCGATTTGGGCGATATAATGCAGTTGGTTGCCCTTTTTCTTGGTAATCAGCGTCAGCTTGGAATGAATTTTGTATGCGTCGAAGCCGTAGATGACGGTACAGCCCGCCTCCTCCAGCCGCTTGGAAAAATCAATGTTGTGCTGCTCGTCAAAGCGCGCGCGCAGCTCAACAATTGCGACGACCTCCTTGCCGTTCTCCGCGGCGGAAACCAACGCCTCAATGATTTTGGATTCATGCGCCATGCGGTAAAGCGTCATTTTGATGGAAAGAACGTCCGGGTCCTGCGCGGCGTCATTCAACATCCGCAGAAACGGGCGCATGCTCTGGTAGGGGTACGACAGCAGCACGTCCTGCGTCTCCACCACGCGGGTCAGATTGAAGTCCGCGGGCGGCAGCATGGGGCGCTTGACGGGATAAAACAGCTCCGGATGCCCGTCCTGCGCGATGCGGGCGGCGATTTTGAAACCGATGGACATATCTAAAGGCGCCGACTGCTCAAATACCTGACTCTCGGGCAGAACAAGCTTATCCAGCAGCAGCGAAATAATCTGCGCCGGAGCGCGCGGCGTCACCTGTAAGCGTACGGCTGCCAGCTTGCGGCGTTTTTTCAAAAGGTCGCTCATGATCTCGCGGTAATCGACGTCATGGTCGAACATGCCCTCGTCCACTGTAATGTCCGCGTTGCGCGTCACGCGAAAAATGCAGTGGCTTTGTACCGTGTTTTTTCCAAAGATCAGGCCGGTGAAGTGCTCCACCAGCTCTTCCATAAGCGCGAAAGCGACATGTTCGCCGGAGGGAATAAACAAAATACGCTGGAACTGGCTGCTGATTGGGATCAGCCCAAACAGCGCCTGCGCGTCGCCCTTTCCCTTCAGGATCGCGCCGACATAAATCTCGTTGTTACGCAGAAACGGAAACGGGTGGCGGCGATCGATGATCTGCGGAGAGAGAATCGGGAAAATCTCCTGCGTGAAATATTTGCGCCAGAAGTGCTCCCCGTCCTTGCTCAGGCGGGAAAAATCCACCTTGCGGTAGCCCAGCGCGCCGATATTGTCGTACAGCTTCGCCACGATTTTGTCGCAGTGCTGCTGCAGATCCGCCACCTTCGGCATGATGGCGGCTAACTGCTGGGCGGGCGTCATGCCGGTTTTATTTTCTTTTTCGCTGCCGCCGACTAAGGTCCTGTCATACAACGAGCCGACGCGCACCATAAAAAATTCATCTAAATTGCTCGCGTAGATCGAGGCAAATTTTAGTTGTTCACCCACCGGAACCGTTTTGTCCTTGGCCAAATCCAGCACGCGGCGGTCAAACTCCAGCCAGCTTAGCTCTCGGTTGATGAAAATATCTTTTCTTTTCGGCTCTTCCATATGAATCCCTCTTTTGCCTTTGTTCGCGCGTCGGACGCGCCGACCAAATCTTTATGGATCGCCATCGGCGGAAAAACAGATCATCGGCAAAAACGCCTCTGCCATGCGCAGGGAGATCCCATCGACCTGCGCCAAGTCCTCCGCCGCGGAGAACGGACCGTTCTGTTCGCGGTATTCGATGATCGCCCGCGCCTTCTTTTCGCCGATCCCGGGCAGACACGCCAGCTCCGCCGCGGGCGCGGAATTGACGTCGATCAAATCCTTTCCCACGGAAAAGAAGGGCGCGCCGTCCTCTTTCGGATAACCGCCCCGCCACAGCGGCGGTGCGGTGAGCGCAAGGCAAAGCAACGCAACCGTAAGGCATCCCCAAAATACCGCCGCAAAGCGCCGGTTCGCCGTCTTTTTCGCGGCGCCCGCCGAAATGCGGGACACGGCGCGCGACGTCATGTGAATTTCCGAATCAGCGCGTACAACACCTGAGCCACGCCACCATCCATGCACCGCCCCGTCACGGCACTGGCCGCAAGCCGTACCTCCTGCGGCGCGTTCTCCATCGCGACGGAATGCCCTGCCGCGCGCATCAGATCCAAATCGTTGTAATAGTCGCCGATCGCGATTGTGTTCTCAAGCGGAATCCCCAAATATTCACAGAGCGACTGAAGCGCCGTTCCTTTCGTCACACCCTCGGGCATTATCTCAAAATAATTGCGGTTCGTCGCGACAAAGTACACCCCGGGATAGCTTCTTTTGCCCAGAAACGCCTCGATTCTCAGCAGCGTTTCATGGGGACAGGCGAACAGTACCTTGTTCCAGCCGCTGTTCAGTGCCTCCAGCGGCGCCATGCGGTAGGAAAGCCGCTCGTGAACCGTGTGACGATAGGTATATTCATTGGCGCGCACGATGCTGATGCCGCCGTCGTCCGTCATCACCTCGACGCCGACGCCCGGAAAGCTCGCCATGACATCCATCGCCGCCCGTTTTGCCGCGACGCCGGGCAAAACTGTTTTTTGGATATAGGACTGCTTTTCAAAATCATAAATCGCGCCGCCGCCATACAGGATGGCCGGAGCGGACAGCGTCAGAGACGTCAGGTGCCGCCCGGCAGATTCCGCCGTTCTGCCCGTAGCGATGGTAAAGCGCCCGCCCAACATACAGAACAGGCGGATCGTTTCCCGGTTCACAGGGGGGACGCCATCCTCGGGTGTGAGCAGCGTATTGTCCATATCCGAAATCACGAGAATATCCTGAAGCGAACGGATCATAATGCTATCGTTCCTTTTGAAGCCGGCTGAGAAAAGCCGTAAAATAATCAGGCAGAGGGGTGTCGAATTCCATATAGCGTCCGGTCGACGGATGCACAAAGCCCAATGTTTTCGCGTGCAGGCACTGGCCGCCAAGCTGTGTCAGCACCTTTTTGGGGCCGTAAACGGCATCCCCCGCCACAGGATGGCCGATGCTGGCCAAATGCACGCGGATCTGGTGTGTGCGCCCTGTCCGGAGCCGCACGGAAAGGTGGGAAAACCCGGGAAAGCGCTCCTCCACATGATAGTGCGTATAAGCGTATTTCCCGCCGTTTTGCACGACCGCCATGCGTTTTCGATCCACGGGATGGCGGCCCAGCTGTCCCTCAATCACGCCCTCCTCCGCGGAAAAGCCTCCGTACACGACCGTATGATAAACGCGTGTGATGCTGTGAACGGCAAACTGCTCGGACAAGTCAAGATGCGCCGCGTTATCCTTCGCGACGACCAAAAGACCGCTGGTGTCCTTGTCAATGCGGTGTACAATCCCGGGACGCTGCTCGCCGTTGATGCCCGAAAGCCTGCCCGCGCAGTGAAACAGCAGCGCGTTGACGAGCGTGCCGTCCGGATTCCCCGCCGCAGGATGCACCACCATACCCTTAGGCTTGTTGACGACGAGCAGTGCGTCGTCCTCATATACAATGTCCAGCGGAATATCCTGCGGCAAAAGCTCGATCGGCCGGGCGTCCGGAAGCTGCACACAAACCGCGTCCCCTTCCTTCAGGCGCGCACTTTTAGCGAGCGCACAGCCATCGCGCTGCACCAGTCCTTTCGCGAGAAGCTGCTGTGCATAACTGCGCGTCAGCTCGGGAAACGCGTCTGCCAGCACTGCGTCGATCCGCCGCCCCGCATCCGCCGCCTCAGCCGTATAAACAAACGTTTTCATATCGGCTTTTTCGGGGTGTCCGCCGGAGGGCTTTGCGGACGCAGCTCCTGCCGAAGCACAAGCAGGGCAAACAGCGCCGCGCCAACGCAGACAAAGCAATCCGCAATATTAAATACGGCGAAATCAATGAAAGTCGTGGCAAAAAAATCAACCACGGATCCATGCAGGACGCGGTCGATTAAATTGCCGAAACCGCCGGAAAAAATCAGGATAAACGTCCAGCGTTCCCACCATGAGACCGGCTTTTTCCGAAGGAACCACACTGCCAGCGCCGCCAACGCAAAACCTGTCGCCACAATCAAAAAAGCGCGGCCCCACACGGCATTTGCCAGCAAACTGAACGCCGCGCCCTCATTGCGTACATAGCGCAGCTCCATGACCCCGGGGATAAACGGATGCGAGCCGACCGGCGCAAGATACACTGTGGCAAAATATTTTGTGGCTTGATCCAGCGCGATCAAGATCGCGGCGATGAAAAAGGAGACCAACAAAAGTCAAATCCTCCTTTTATTTTTAAAAATAAAGCATCTTCTGTTGATTTTCCACCTCATCCATCATTTGCTTCGCAAATGCCACCTTCCCCCAAAGGGAGGGTAAAGAGGTTAAGTTTAGTAGAAAATAACTGCGCCGCCAAAACGGGAACGCGGCCCGTTTTGTTAGTCCTCAAAAGAAATGCCCTGATAGTCTTCCATAGGAGCCGTCCCGCCCTCAAGTTCGATGGAATCAAACAGACTGTCTTCCGCCGATTTCTCCTCCTGCTGCTGTGCCGTCTCCGCTTTTTCTTCCACGGCCGGCTCCTCCTCGTTCTTTTGTGAGTTGGGCTTCTTTTTCTCCTCTCCAGGCAAAAGGCTCAGAGACTCGATATGCTGCTTATACAGATTCAAAATATCGCTCTTAAAATGCGCGACCTCCGCTTTCAGACGCGAAAGGAGCAATTCCTCCTCTGCAACCTTTTCCAGCGCCTCATCCCTTGCCTGATTCGCCTTGTTGGTCGCATCATAAAGGATCGTTTCCGCCTTTTGTCTCGCTTCGTGGATGACGCTCTCCCCCATGCGCTGTGCGTTGAGCAAAGCGGTTTTCAGCGTCTCTTCATCGTTGCGATACTGATCTACCTTTTCGGCGAGAATGTACATCTTTTTTTCAAGGTCAGCCTTTTCTGTCTGCAGGCGCTCCAACTCCGCCGCGACCTGATCCAAATACGCATCAACTTCTTCCGGACGGTAGCCGCGCATGACCCTATCAAATGTTACGTTATGAATATCCTCAACATTCATTTTGGAATCGTCCCCCTGTCAATATTCAAAATAGGACACAAAAGTGCGGCCCTTCCGGCTTTGCGAGCCAATTTCACTCAAGTGGTATTTTCCGTACCCGCGAACACTAAAGGTATCGCCTCCATACACCTCGGCATGGGCAGACACCGCGGGGACATGATTGATTTCCACCGCTCCGCTCTTAATGAGTCCGGCCGCGTCGGACCGGCCGATATGCAGCATCGCGGCGAGAATCGCGTCTAAACGCAGCGACGCCACAGACGCGGTGCGCAGCGGCCGCTCCGTCTGCTTTGGCAGCTCATCCGACCGCGCGTCGCTCACACGCACGGTGCAACGGCCCACACGGCTCAGCTCCTCGCGCACGAGCGGCGCGACCGCTTGAAGCAGAAACACATACGCCCCGGAATCAGATACTAAAATATCGCCCACGCATTCGCGCTTGATGCCAAGGGACAGCAACGCGCCCAAATAATCCCGATGCGTCAGCGCGGCGCGTTCGCCTGTCATCTCTAAACGCAGACAAAAGAACTGCGGCGCGCCATCGGACTCGTTCTCCCCGTGGAGGCAGAGAACTCCGCGCTCCGCCTCGGGGTGTCCCCCGTCAAAATGATACTCCGCGAAGTCAACAGAGGAAAGTGCCGCGCGCGCCAATACCTGCTGACGGTCGCTCAAAAAAGCCGTCGTGCGCGGCGCGCCCGTGCTCCGGACCGCCTGCGCCAGCTCTTTGACACGGCGGACAAAAAGCCGTTCCTCATCGTCCACAGGCGGGATATAACCTCTTGCCATCAGAAGAACACGCCGTTATTTTCCAGCTCGTCGAGCAGATCGCCCATGATGTCCACATTATAAGGCGTAATAATAAAGGTGCTGTTGGCCACACGCTTCACCTGCCCCCGGTTTGCATATGCGACTCCGGAAAGGAAATCAATCAGGCGCCGGGAAATATCTTTACTGGTGGATTCCAAATTCAGCACAACGGTGCGCTTGGCATTCAGGTGATCCGCAATGGAGAGCGCGTCCTCAAACTGCTCAGGCTTGACAAGCACCACCTGAAGCTGCATCGTGGAATTGATGTTGACAACCTTGTTGCCGCTGCCGCGCTTTACATTGACAGGCGGCTCCTCGGGCAGATCATAATCGTCCTCAGGAAGATATTCCTGCTCGTCGTTCGTATAGTCAAAATCCTCGTCTTCGTAATCGTCATCGTCCGGAACACCCATCATACCCTTGATTTTATCAAACATGCTCATTCGTCATTCTCCTTTTTCCATCCGCGTCGCTCCGCGAGGCGGGAAACAAAGCATCACATGAAAAGCAAAGGGGAATGTTTTTTTGGGACAAGAAAAGCCTTGTTCTGAAAGCCCCGCTATCCTGATGGCCTTATTCCCCCCGCTGCAGGATGCAAGCATTATTATTGTTATTATCGTTGTTTTTCCCGCCGTTGTCAATAAACTCTTTGAAATTTACACCCATAAATTGAAAATTTTACCAGATTTTAATGCTTTACCGCCATGAAAAAACATCAGAGGATCTTTTCATCGTACAGGTCCGAGCCCTGAACAATAATTTGGTCAAACAGCTTTACCTCGTTCTCATCCTTCACATAATTCGGGGAAATCAGGATATAGTCTTCGTTCTCAAACAAAATGGTGATATACCGACGATAGACGACATTGCCGAACTGGACATAGACGCAGGCGCGCCCATCGACGAGATGCAGCGCTTTCCGGTCAATACGGATGCCGTTGTAGGCGGCAAAAGTAATCTCCGCTGTTTCACGCTCTAACGTCACCACCGCTTCGTTGATATAATCGCATAGCAACTCCACCTTGGCAAGGCCGCTTTCCTCATCGACCGAAGCACCGACCACCGTTGCGGGCAGCGCCTCGGACGAGAGGTTGGGAAACGACAGCTCAACGCGCGCGCCTTCCACGAACTTCTCGGCCTGCTTCGCCGTTACAAGCCCATAATAGCGCCATCGGTAATCGAGAATCAGCTTGCCCGCGAGCGAGGGGTCGTTTTTCTCGGTAGGCCGCAACAACGCATCCTGCAGCTCCACCGGCGTCATGGCGGCCAGCGTATCCCCATCATACAGCCGCCGCTCTGTGTCCTGCGCGGAAACAAAATATCCCGTCACCGGCGCGTAAATCGGCGTATAACTTCCGGCAACGTTCGCCGCATCGCGCTGCGCGGTCAGCTCCGCGATGCGCGCGTTAAAATCTGTTTCCGCTTCCGTAACAAGGAGAAGCTTATTCTGCGATAACTGAACTTCCGCTCTCGCTTCGGGAAGCGCCGCGAAATTATTGCTTTCCAACAGGTCAAGAATCGTGTAGACACCCTGCTGCGTCTGATTCATCAGCGCCTCCACATCCGTTCCGCTGACGCCCGTCTGGGCTTTTTCCAGCAGCGCGATTTCCTTTGTCAGGCTTTCCGCGCGGACGCGGCTTTGCGCGCCAGCTTCGTCCGCGAACAGCCGCGCGACCTCCGCTCCGGCGGAGACGCGCTCGCCATTGCTGGCCTGATAGCCCAGCACGCCCGTCCCTTCATAGGAAACGGACATTTCCTGCATGGAGAGAATCCCGTCGCAAAGCACGGTATCCGCCATCGTATATGCGATGGCGGTCTGCGTTTGAAGGTTGGTGCGCATCACCAGCACCATCTGCACCGTAATATAAGCCGCGGGGATCAAAAGAAGCAGCCACACAAGGCCTCGCAGACGACGTTTTTTCTTTTTGGGGATCGGACGAGATTCCATAAGCTGTCCGGCTTCCTTTTCCTTATTATAAATTTGAGCCGGCCTGCGGCTCCGCGTTTTCCTTGCACTGTCTCCAAAGCCGCGCGATCTGCGCGCCGTTTTCCTCTCCCACGTTCAGCCAGACAAGCCCCTCCATATGGCGGAACCATGTCAACTGACGCTTTGCGTATCGGTGCGAGGCTTGTTTAAGCGCCGCGGTGCAGTCGGAAAGGCTTTCCCTTCCCTCAAAATACGAAAAATACTCCTTGTAGCCAATGGCCTGCGCCGCGGTGTGATAAGAGTCCCGGTGGTCATAGACGAGCCGCGCCTCTTCTAAAAGCCCCCGCTCTAACATTCTGTCAACGCGAGCGTCAATCCGTGCATAGAGGTGCGCGCGATCCGGCTCTGTCAAGCCGATTATCATGGGGCGGAACGGCTTTTGTTCCGGGCGGGAACGGGCGATCCGCTCACGAGTAGTCCGTCCGGTCTGCTCGTACCATTCCAGCGCGCGCAAAACGCGCACGTGATCGGCGGGATGTAGCCTTGCGGCGGCCTCGGGGTCAACAGCCTCCAAGCGCCGATATAAGACGTTTTCTCCCTGCGATTGAAGCTGATTTTCTAACCGTTGGCGAATGTCCAGATCAATCTCCATCACTGTAAAGTCAATTCCATTTACAAGGCTGGAAATGTACAAACCCGTTCCCCCGGCCACAATCGGCACGCGGCCACGGCCGCGGATCGCGCGAATACATTCCGTCGCCCGCGCGACATAGTCCGCGACGGAAAAACGCTGCTCCGGCGGCAAAAAACCGACCATGTGATGCGGAACACCGTCCATCTCCTGGGGTGTCGCCTGCGCGGTTCCGATGCAAAGCCCTTGATAAATCTGCATTGAATCGGCGGAAACAACCTCCCCGCCCAAAAGCTTTGCCGCCGCGACAGCCGCGGCGGTCTTTCCCGTGGCGGTCGGCCCACAGATCACCAATAGGTCAGCCCAGTCTGCCAAACTGCTTTTCCAGCTCCTTTCGGGGAATCTTCAGTACGATAGGACGTCCATGCGGGCAAAATGGCGGAATTTTTCCGTCCAAAACCTCCTGAGCAAGGCGCAGAAGCTGCGATTCGTGCGTTTTGTCTCCCGCCTTAATGGCGGCCCGACAGGCGATGGAGTGCAGCACCCACTCGGTCTTTTCACTGACCGTATCGCGCGGATTCGCGGCAAGACGTCCCGCAAGCTCAACAACGAGATCTTCTACGTCCCTCGGCTCCACATCCGCCGGCACAGCGCGCACGATAACCGCGCTGCCGCCAAAGTCCTCAATCTCCAGTCCGCTCATCTGTAAAGCTGATTGGCTTTGCAGCAGCGTTTCCTTTTCTTCTGCGGAAAGCTGGACCGTGATGGGCGTCAGAAGCATTTGACCGCTTACATTCCCATAGGACGCCGCAAGGCTTTCGTAAATCAGCCGCTCGTGTGCGGCGTGCTTATCGAGCAGGCAGAGATCCTCCCCGCGCTGCGCGACAATGTAGGTGTCGAACACCTCGCCGATAAGCCGCATTGGGCGCTCGGCCACCTCCCGCTTGAACGGAGCAAATACCGTCTGTTGGGGCTCCTCTTCCTGCAAGGGCATTTTGTCCTGCAGCTCGGGTTCCGCCTGCACCTTGGGAAGCTCCCCGTCATGGGCCGCCGCATCCGGCCAAAGATCTATGCTTTCCTTGACACGGTATGGCACCGGAGATTCGCTGGACAGCGTCCCCGCCGCGCCGTGCCACGGCTGGCGCATGGGCGCTGGCATTTTTGCCGACATCGGCACGGCGTATGCCTCGACAACTGGCTCAACCGCAGACGGCGTTTTTGTCGGAGACAGATTTTCCTCTGCCGCCTCCCGCGCGGCATCCGGGCCGCCGGACGCGTGCCTATTCCTATCCGAAAGCGAATTAAATGAAAATGCGCGCTCGGTGCTCTCCGGCGCAGCAATCGCCGTCTTAACGCTTTGATAAACCGCGTCGAATACCTCTTTTTCCCGCGCAAAGCGCACCTCGGTTTTGGCTGGGTGTACATTTACGTCTACTAACTGCGGCGGCATTGTCAAAAACAGCACGCAGCCAGGGAACTTCCCCTGCATCATCGCGCCCTTGTAAGCGGCTTCGAGCGCTGCCATCATCGTTCGGTTTTTGACGTACCTTCCGTTGATGAAGAAAAACTGCATCGCGCGGCTGGCACGGGCTTGCCTTGGCGGCGTAACAAGGCCATACACAGTATAACAGCCCGTCTCCCCCTGTACGCGGACCAATTCTTTCGCAAACTCCCGCGACAAAACCGCATAAGCCGCGCCTAACAGGTTCCCGTCGCCGGGCGTCTGAAACTGCGCCTTGCCGTCCCGCAGAAATTTGAATGAAATCTCAGGATGGGAAAGCGCGAGCTGTGTGACGACGTCCGCCACATAATTCCCCTCTGTCGCGTCCTTTTTGAGAAACTTCATCCGCGCGGGCGTGTTGTAAAAAAGATCCCGCACGGTGATGGTGGTACCGGCCGGGCGCGCCGCCGGCTCGATTCCCTGCTCAAACCCTCCCTCGATGCGGTACAGGTACGCGTATTCATCCGCCGGTGTTTTGGTCAGCAACTCCACGCGCGAAACACTCGCCACAGAGGCCAGCGCCTCGCCGCGAAAGCCAAGCGTTTGGATGGACTCCAAATCCTCCTCCCGCTTGATCTTGCTGGTCGCGTGGCGGATAAACGCCGTTGAGATGAACTCCGCTTCGATGCCGCATCCGTCGTCCGCAATCTGGATCACAGCCGTGCCACCGTGCTCGATCGATACGGTAATGGTATGCGCGCCCGCGTCGATCGCGTTTTCCGTCAGCTCCTTGACCACAGACGCGGGCCGCTCCACCACCTCGCCTGCCGCGATCAGCTCCGCAGTATGCCGATCTAAAATATGAATAGCCGCCACAGGGTTCACCCCTTTTCCCTCAATTTTTCCAAGGCGCTATTTCTTGCGCTGCTCCGGCTCGAGCTCGCGCTTGAGCTCGTACAGGAAATTCAATGCCTCCAATGGAGTCAGCGTTTCCACATCCAGCGCGAGAAGCCTGTCCTTCCACGCGGCGCGGACAGGCGTCTGCTCTGCTCTTTCCCCGGCGTCCATGCTGGTGAAATCAAGCTGTGTCGCGCCGCTGCTCGGAGCGCTGGCCTCCAACTGGCGCAGCACCTCCTTTGCGCGGTCTGTCACCGCCTGCGGCAGCCCGGCCAGCTTCGCCACCTCGATGCCATAGCTGTCGTCCGCCGCGCCGCGCACAATGCGACGCAAAAAGGTCACGTCATCCCCACGTTTTTTGACGGCGATATTATAATTCTTGACGCCGCCCACCGTATGCTCTAACTCCGTCAGCTCGTGGTAATGGGTGGCAAACAGCGTTTTACAGCCCAGCCCACACGATTTTTCGGCGATATGCTCTACGACGGCGCGGGCGATGCTCATGCCGTCAAAGGTGGATGTCCCGCGCCCGATCTCGTCTAAAATCACAAGGCTTCTGGGCGTGGCATACTGCAGGATCTCGGCCACCTCCGTCATCTCTACCATAAAGGTAGACTGCCCCGCCGCGAGATCGTCCGAGGCACCCACGCGCGTGAAGATCGCATCCACCACGCCCATCCGGCACATCTGCGCCGGAACGAAGCTACCGATCTGCGCCATCAGCGCGATCAGCGCCGTCTGACGCATATATGTAGATTTCCCCGCCATGTTCGGCCCGGTGATGATCAGCATCCGGTTTTCCGCGCAGTCGAGCGTGGTGTCGTTCGGGACAAACAGCGTTCCCTTCAGCATTTGCTCAATGACAGGGTGGCGTCCCTCGCGGATCACTAGCGCGTCGCCGCTGTCCACCACCGGCTTTGTGTAATTGTTCTGAACAGCCGTCTCGGCCAGGGACGTCAGCACATCCAGGCGCGCCACGGCGGACGCGGTTCTCTGAATGCGCGTGAGCTCATCCGCGATGCGGCTCAGCAACTCGTCAAATAGTTGCCGTTCCAGCACCGCCAGCCGCTCATTTGCCCCGAGGATACGGCTTTCCAGTGTTTTCAGCTCCTCGGTGATGTAGCGCTCGGCATTGGCCAGCGTCTGCTTACGGATAAATCTCTGCGGAACCTGATCGGTAAAGGAGCGGCTGACCTCGATGTAATAGCCGAAAACACGGTTGTAGCCGATTTTCAGCGTGCGGATGCCCGTTTCCTCCTTCAGCTTTGTCTCCAAGGAGGTCAGATATCCCTTGCCGCCGTGGACGATATCGCGCAGCTCGTCCACCTCGGCGTTGTAGCCGGCGCGGATCACCCCGCCGTCCTTGAAAAGCGCGGGCGCGTCCTCGTCAATGGCCACGAAAATATTTTCCTTGACGTCGGCCAGCTCATCCGTCTCGGCCCGCAACGCGGCAAGCTCCGCGCTTTGGAAGCCCGTGAGCAGCGCGCGCAGGTGCGGCAGCTTTTCACATGTCGCCGCAAGCGCGTAAATCTCGCGCGGGTTAGCGGAGCCATAAACGACGCGCGTCATTAGGCGCTCCATATCGAAAATGCCAGAGAGCGCGTCCGCCAGATCGGCGCGGGCGACAGAATCGTTCACAAGCTCCTCCACGGCGTCCAGGCGCGCGTTGATCGCCGCCACATGGACAAGCGGCTGCTCGATCCACGCGCGGATCAGGCGTTTTCCCATCGCCGTCCGCGTTTTATCCAGTACCCACAGCAGCGTCCCCTTTTTCTCGCGCCCGCGCATGGTCTGCGTCAGTTCCAAATTCGCGCGGGCGACGGGCGAAAGCTGCATATACTGTGTTTCCACATAATTCTGCACGGTTTTCAGCCGCTCGACGCCTTTTTTCTGCGTTGCCTTCAAGTACCGCAGCAGCACGGCCAATGCCGCGTAGGCCGGGCTTTCCGGCGAAAGCCGCGTCACATCATCCGCGCGTTCTCCGAATTGCGCGCGCATCTCCCGCTCGCACCCATCCGGCTCGTAGTCCGCGTCCTCCATCAATTCCACCGCGCAGCAAAGCTGGCGCTTGATGTACTCCGTCACCGTTTTATGCGAGAGTATTTCCGGGTTGAACAGCACCTCGCTGGGAGAATAGCGGCAGAGCTCCGAAACGATCTGCGCGTCGAGCGACGGCCCGGAAAGCACCGTGGTGTGCGCCGTGCCGGTGGACACGTCCGCGAAGCACACACCCGCCTGTCCGTCCCTGATGCAGATGCTGGCGATATAATTGTTTTTATCGTCCTGAAGCATGCTGCTCTCAATCACGGTGCCGGGCGTCACCACGCGGACCACATCGCGCTTGACAAGGCCCTTGGCTAAGGCGGGGTCCTCCATCTGCTCGCAGATAGCCACCTTGTAGCCCTTGGCGATCAGCCGCGCCACATAGCTTTCGTAGGAATGGAACGGCACGCCACACATCGGCGCGCGCTCCTCCTGCCCGCAGTCCCGTCCCGTAAGGGTCAGCTCCAGCTCCTTCGACACGAGCAGCGCGTCGTCATAAAACATTTCGTAAAAATCCCCAAGGCGAAAAAACAGTATTTTATCCGGATGCTGCTTTTTGATCTCGAAATACTGTTGCATCATGGGAGAAAGCGCCGCCATAATATTGCACCGTCCTGTCAGAATCAATCGCCGCGCGTTTTAACCGGTCCGACGCAAAGCGTCAAAGGCTCTCCGTCTCAGTGGCAGCCCGCGCAGGAAGAACAGCTGCCCGAGCAGCCGGCCTGCGGCTGTTCCACCGTCATGGGGTCGCCGCCGTTTACGGCGGTATTGATAATGGCGTTGATATACTCCACCATCTGCTCTACCTCCGCTTTCGCCTCGTTATACGCGATCATAGATTCATTCGCCATAATATCGTTGTAAAGCTGCCCTACCTTGGTATTCAGCGCGGCGATCTTTTCCTGATCCTTATCCTCGCTTTTGGAAAGCTCGGCGTTCAGATCAATGCGCGCAAGATTGAAATCGCCGATCAGGCTCTGCAGCGCCTCGTCCTCGTCATTGCGCTTCAGCGTTCCCATCAAAGCCTGATAGGCTTCCTCCCGCTGCATCTGCGCAGCGGCCTCCTTGAACATTGCGATTGCGTCTTTTACCATAATTTTATTTCTCCTTTTTCCTGCGTCTATTTTCTGGGATCATTTTCCCAAGGACATCACATAAATCTGGCACGGATTGCATTCGTCCCACAGCGTCGGAAATACTTCAAATTCCTGAAAACCGAGCCGCAGATAAAAGCGGTTCGTCGCGTCGTACTCAGGGTATCGCCCCATTTGAACGGTTTTCACCTGCAAAAAGGAATATCCCATCTTTGCCGCGCGCTCCTTCGCCGCGCAGACCAGTGCGCGGCCGATCCCCCTGCGGTGGAATTCCTTGAGGACGCCCATCACAGCCAGCTCCACCGTGGCCCTTCCGGTCTCTTTCAGGCAGAGAAAACCAACTGGTTTCCCCTCGTGCTCCGCCCGAAGGAAAAGCTGTCCCGCGCTTTCCCCAATATAGCATTCCCTCGATTCCAAGATTCCGAACCACTCCGGCAAGGCTTCCAATATATCCCGGGCAATTTTCCTTTTTTCCTCCGGTGAATCAATTTGTAAAATGCCGCTCATGTATCCGATTTCCCTCATTTGGATTTTATGCAAGACGTCCCAAGAGCTGTGCGCCGCGCACGCCTGTGACGCGCACGTCTGCAAAGCGGCCCTCCGGAATATCCCCCGTGAAATCCACCGTCATATTATTGTCAAGCCTTGCGGTCCGCGTCCCCTCCTCGCGGCCCGCGCCCTCCACTAAGGCGCGGACGGTTTTGCCAACCATCGCGCCGCCAAGCTTTGCCACGACCTGCTCCTGAAGGGCCAGCACGCGGGCGATGCGCTGTGTCTTTTCCTTGTGGGGCGTCGGGTCGGGCATCTCGGCTGCCCTTGTCCCCGTCCGTTTGGAATAGATGAACGTGAAAAGCTGCATGTATTCCACCCGCCGGATCAGCGCCTCTGTGGCGCAAAAGTCTTCCTCCGTCTCTCCGGGAAAGCCCACAATGATGTCGCTGGAATAGGTCATCTCCGGCATGCGGCGCTTCGCATAGTCGATCAGGGCAAGATATTCCTCCGCCGTGTAATGTCGGTTCATCTCTTTGAGGATGCGGTTTGAGCCGGACTGCACCGGCAGATGCAGATGGCGGCTGATGTGCTCGCTCTCCGCGATGGCGTCGATCAGCGCAGGCGTCGCGTCCTTCGGATGACTCGTCATAAACCGGATGCGGTAATCTCCGGGCACGGCGTCGAGCGTCCGCAAAAGGCGCGCGAAATCGATGTCCTCCGCCAGCCCCTTTCCATAGGAATTGACGTTTTGTCCCAGCAGCGTGATGTCCCGATAGCCCGCGTCTACCAGCTCGTGAAATTCCCGCAGAATATTCACGCTTTTCCGGCTGCGCTCCCGCCCGCGCACGTAGGGCACAATGCAGTACGAACAAAAATTATCGCAGCCGTACATAATGGGCAGCCACGCGCGGAAAGCGGAATCCCGCCGCAGAGGCATATCCTCGACGATTTCCTCCCGCTTGGACGGCATGCGCAGGACGCGCTTTTTTGCCGCGAGCTTTTCACATAAAAGCGCCGGAAACGTATCAATGCCATTGACGCCAAACACGATATCCACAAACGGATAATGCCGCCGGAATTTTTCAACGACATCCTTTTGCTGCGCCATGCAGCCCGAGACGGCAATCAGCAGCTTCGGGTTCGCTTCCTTCAGACCTTTCAGCGCGCCGACGTTGCCGAACACGCGCTGCTCAGCGTGCTCGCGCACCGCGCAGGTATTGAAAACAATCAGGTCGGCGTCCTCGGGGCGCGCCGCGAGGCCAAAACCGATGTCCGTCAGAACGCCCTTGATCTTTTCCCCGTCGTTGACATTCTGCTGGCAGCCGTAGGAATGCACAAATAAAAGCGGCGGCGTCTCATAATAAGACGCGATGACGCGCGCCGCCTCCTCGTTTCGCTGAAACTGGATGAAACTCATCATTCACCTCAAAAAATATCGAGTATAATAACCGCCTCGCGGTTATTATACCATGATACCGCTTTAGCGGCTACAACAACACAAGCGAGCAAAGCGAGTGGTGTTGCATGGTTCAATGTTCTCAGGCCATGCGCGATGAGCGCATCAGCGGCGGCCTTAAGGTTATTATTCCGCATCGCCGCCGCAGGCGGCCTGAGGTTATTATACTACTTTTTGCTTCTTCACACAATATTTTGTTTGCTTGTATGCCCAAAAAGCGGACGGCCCCATCGCAAATGACGGAGCCGTCCCCGAGCAGATCAGAAAAAGCCGCAAAGCACTGAAAAGCCTATCGCCTTTACATTTAAGAGCCCATTTCGTTTACCCGTTCCACGCCGAGCGTCACGGTTTCCCCGTTGATGTTCCATTCCTTTGTGTAGCCGCAAACGCTCCCCGTCGCAACGCTGTCCGCGAGGATGTCGCCGCTCACCTGCGCGCGGTTGGCGTTCAGCAGCGCCTCGATTTTTTCATTGCCGCAGGCAAACGCGCGGATGTGGTCCTCCACTTCGAAGCCCGCCTCCTTGCGCATCGTCTGGAACTTGCTGACGAGTTCGCGCACAAAACCCTCCTCGATCAGCTCCGGCGTCAAAAGCGTATCGATGGCGACTGTCACGCCGCCCTCCTCGGCCGTGAACCAGCGTTCGGACTGTACGGTTTCGATCAGCAGATCCTCGGGCGCGAGCACGATGTCGCCGTCCGGCAGGGCCAGCGTCAGAGCGCCCTGCGCGTCCAGCTGTTTCTTGGCGGCAGAGCCGTCCAGCGCCGCAAGCGCCGCGCGGATTTCACCCAGGCGCTTGCCGTACTTCGGCCCAAGCGTTTTCAGCTGCGGCTTGAAGCTGTAGGAGGTAAACACGGAAACATCCTGCGTGAACGCCACGGCCTTGACATTCAATTCGTCCTCGATGATCTCGCGGTAAAACTCGCCCAGCTCCTCCTCCGCCTTGACAAACATCTGCGCCAGAGGCTGGCGGTTCTTGCGGTTCGCGCCGTTGCGCGCCGCGCGGCCCAATACGACGATCTTCAGCACCAAATCCATATCGCGCTCCAAGCGCGCGTCGATCCAGCTTTCGTCCGCCGCCGGGAAATCACACAGGTGGACGCTCTCGGGCGCCGACTTGTCCAAGCTGCACACAAGATTCCGGTAAATGCTCTCGGACATGAACGGAATCATGGGCGCGGCGGCCTTGCTGACCGTGACAAGCGCCGTGTACAGCGTCATATACGCGTTAATTTTATCCTGCGGCATTTCCTTGCCCCAGAAGCGCTCGCGGCTGCGGCGGACATACCAGTTGCTCAGATCGTCGACAAATTCCTGCAAAGCGCGCGCCGCCTCCGGAATCATGAACGCGGCGAGGTCCTCGTCCACGGACTTGACCGTCGAATGCATTCTCGAGAGGATCCACCGGTCCATCACCGAAAGCTTATCATACTCGAGCGTATGCCTGGTGGCGTCAAAATCGTCAATGTTGGCGTAGAGCACATAGAACGCGTAGGTGTTCCAGAGCGTGCTCATCAGCTTGCGCTGGCCCTCCTGAACGCCCTTGTCCGAAAAGCGCTTGGGCAGCCACGGCGCGCCGTTCGTATAGAAATACCAGCGGATGGCGTCCGCGCCGTACTTGGCAAGCGCCTCGAACGGGTCGACGGCGTTGCCCTTCGATTTGGACATCTTCTGCCCGTTTTCATCCTGCACAAGGCCCGTGACGACAACATTCTGATAGGGCGCCTTGTTGAAGATCAGCGTCGAGATCGCGAGCAGCGAATAGAACCAGCCACGCGTCTGATCGACGGATTCGGAAATGAAATCCGCCGGGAACTGCTGCTCAAACAACTCCTTATTTTCAAACGGATAGTGGTGCTGGGCAAACGGCATCGCGCCGGAATCGAACCAGCAGTCGATCACCTCGGGCACGCGCTTCATCTGCCTGCCGCACTCCGGGCAGCGGATCGTCACCGCGTCGATATACGGGCGGTGCAATTCAATATCGTCCGGGCAGTTGTCCGACATCGACTTCAGTTCTTCGATGCTGCCGACGGAATGCCGGTGTCCGCATTCGCACTCCCAGATATTCAGCGGCGTGCCCCAATAGCGGTTGCGGCTGATGCCCCAATCCTGCACATTCTCCAGCCAGTCGCCGAAGCGGCCCTTGCCGATGCTCTCGGGCGTCCAGTGAACCGTGTTGTTGTTGCGGATCAGATCGTCCTTGACGTCCGTCATTTTGATGAACCACGAGTCACGGGCGTAATAGATCAGCGGCGTGCCGCAGCGCCAGCAGTGCGGATAGCTGTGCTCGAACACCGGGGCGCTGAACAGAAGGCCGCGGATCTCCAAATCCTTCAGTACTTCTTTGTCGGCTTTTTTGCAGAACATGCCCGCCCACGGCGTTTCCTTGGTCATCTCGCCCTTGGCGTCCACCAGCTGCACGAAGGGCAGGCCGTATTTGCGCCCGACGTTGGCGTCGTCCTCGCCGAAGGCCGGAGCGATGTGCACGATACCCGTGCCGTCCGTCAGCGTGACATAGCTGTCGCACACGACATACCAGCACTTTTCCGCGGGGCGTACAAAGTCAAACAGCGGCTCGTATTCCTTATGCTCGAGCTCGCGGCCCACATAGGTTTCCAGTACGGTATATTTTCCCGCGCCCAGCACCGAATCGGCCAGCGCCTCGGCCAAATAATAGGTGACGTCCTCGTCGTTCATGCGCACCTTGACATACCGCTCGTCGGGGTTGACGCAGAGCGCCACGTTCGAAGGCAGCGTCCACGGCGTTGTCGTCCACGCGAGGATATAGGCGTCCTCGCCCTTCGCGCGGAACTTCGCGACGGCAGAGCGCTCCTTGACGTCCTTATAGCCCTGCGCCACCTCGTGGCTCGAGAGCGGCGTTCCGCAGCGCGGGCAGTAGGGCACGATCTTAAAGCCCTTGTAAAGCAGACCTTTTTCCCAGATTTTTTTCAGCGCCCACCATTCCGATTCGATGAAATCGTTATCGTAGGTGACATACGGGTGCTCCATATCCGCCCAGAAGCCGACCGTCTGCGAGAAATCCTCCCACATGCCCTTATACTTCCAAACGCTCTCCTTGCATTTTTTGATGAAGGGCTCGAGGCCGTATTGCTCGATCTGCTCCTTGCCGTCGAGACCGAGCATTTTTTCTACCTCCAACTCCACGGGCAGGCCGTGCGTGTCCCACCCGGCCTTGCGCGGCACCATACAGCCCTTCATGGCGTGATAGCGCGGGATCATATCCTTGAAGGCGCGCGTTTCTACATGGCCGATATGCGGCTTGCCGTTGGCCGTCGGAGGGCCATCGTAAAACGTGTAGGTCTTGCCCTGTCCGCGTGTCTCGATGCTCTTTTCAAAAATATGATTTTCCTGCCAGAACTTCTCCACCTGTTTTTCCCGCTCGATGAAATTCATGTTCGCGGAAACCTTCTCATACAGCATCCGAACAATCCCCTTTCTTTTCCATGAAAAAACATCCCCATGAAAAAAGCCCCCGCCCCGCAAACGGGACGAAGGCAACGCTTCGCAAACCACCCATTGCAGCATACCGCAGGGTATTTTGCAAAATGCCCCTTTGATATGTGTTTCCGATAACGGGGAAAGCCCGGCACGGCTTACTGCGGCGCACAGCGCGGTTCAGCCGACGGCTCGGGAGGGATCTTCGGCAAAGCGCTACTCGCACCGGGCTCGCACTCTCCCCGGCTCGCTTTCGCTTTCGCACAGCGCCTACTGTCTCCGTCAACGCCTTTGATATAAGTGTTGTAAATAGATATAACACAAACGAGGAAAAATGTCAAACAGAATTTTTCTTTCCGTCTTATTCCGCCGTTTGACAATTCTGCGGATTTGAGATTGAATTACAAAACGCTCAATGCTATAATCAAAACAACAATCGGAATGCCAAAAACAGGATATCCTGCCGAATGGCTTGATATCGATGACAAAGATAAAAACGCAACGCATTTCTGTTCAGAAGTGCCAGAGCCGGTAGGTAGCCCGGCCGTCTCATCATGCTGATGAGGTAAGTAACCCTCCCCTCCTTGGGTCGTCCGTTCTTTGTCTGCAACGCATTTTACAGGAGGGAAAATTTATGGACACGGAGCGCGTAGAACTGAACGTATTTTTTGAGGAGCCTTTCTGGGTTGGCGTTTTTGAGCGAATTTCAAAAGGCAGGCTGTCCGTATGCAAGGTCACATTTGGGGCCGAACCAAAGGACTACGACATCTGGGATTTCATCCTCAAGCACTACGATAAGCTGAAATTCAGCCCGTCGATTGAAGCTGAAGTGAGGAAAACTGCGGACAATCCAAAGCGCAGACAACGCGACGCAAAAAAACAGCTGTCAGCTTTGGGTATGGGGACCAAGTCGCAGCAGGTACTGCAAATGCAGCATGAGCTGGCAAAAGCTCAAAGAAAACAAATCCGCAAAGAACGGCAGGAGGATGAAAAGAAACGCCGGTTTGATCTGAGACAGCAAAAGCGAAAGGCGAAGCATAGAGGCCGCTGATCGCGAGAGTTTTTGTTTTACGGCTGATCGGGCAGTTTTCCTCAATGGAGAACTGCCCGCATTCTTTTTTATGGACATTCAAAAATCCAAAAGAGGAACAGGCGTTTGATGGACGGCGGGAATGAACGCTTAAAAAGATTTCATCCGCCGTTCTTTTCCGCACACGCGACGGCCCGGCGGCGCAAAAACGAGCCCGCCGGCAGCGGCGTTTCGCACGGGACGGAAAACGCCATCTCCGCGTGCGGTGTGGCGTCGATAGGCGCTCCGCCGCCGTCCCGGAGCCAGCCGGGCGTGAACGTCACGACCGCGCCCGAGGGCGTCAGCGCTTCGAGCGTTTCGCCCAAACGGAATTTGCCGCGCTGCGCGCAGAACGCCGTGCCCTCGCGCCAATCCGTCACGACGCCGACAACCTCCCATTCGCGAATATACCCGCCCGCCTTTGTGTTCTGCACCGCGCCCTCGCGTCCAAAGTAAAAGCCGGTGGAATAGTGCCGGTGCGAGGTGCGCGTCATCTCCTCCAATACATCCTCCGGACAGATATAGCTGTCCGGGTTCGCCAAGTACGCGCGCAGCGCACGGCGGTAGGCGGCGGTCGTGCTGGCCACATAGTACGCCGTTTTCGCGCGTCCCTCGATCTTCAGGCTGTCCACGCCGGCCTCAAGGATCAGATTGAGGAAGGGCGCGGCACAAAGATCATCCGCGTTCAGGATATAGCTGCCCTCCGCCGATTCACCAATCGGGAACGCGCGCCCCGGGCGGTGCTCCTCCGAAAGCTGCCAGCCCCAGCGGCAGGGCTGCGTGCATTCGCCCCGGTTCGCGTCGCGCCCGGTCAGATAATGGGACAGCAGGCACCGCCCCGAAACCGACATGCACATCGCGCCGTGGACAAACGCCTCCAACTCCAGTTCGGGCGGCGTGTTCTCCCGGATCACCGCAATGTCCCGCAGCGATAATTCCCGCGCGAGCACCACGCGCTTTGCGCCAAGGTCGTATGCAGCCGCCGCGGCGGCGTAGTTCACGATGCCCGCCTGTGTGGAAATATGCAGCTCCATTTCCGGCGCGACGCGCTTCGCCATCGCCAGCACGCCGAGGTCGGCCACGATAAACGCGTCCACGCCGGTCTCCCGCGCGCGGCGCATAAAATCCGGCATCCGGGCGATTTCGTCGTTGGTCGGCGCGGTGTTGACCGTCAGATAGACGCGCTTTCCCCGCGCGTGGGCAAACCGCACGCCCTCGGCGAGCTGCTCCATCGTGAAATTTTTCGGCGCGCTGCGCATTCCGAACTCCGTCGCGCCCACATATACGGCGTCCGCGCCGTATAAAATGGCGAATTTCAGACGCTCCAAATCGCCCGCCGGGCTCAGCAGCTCCGGCTGCTTCATGCCAACGCCTCCCCTGTTTTTCCGCAAATTTCAAGGATTTCATCCAAAAAGCCGCCCGGCCTTGAACCAATTCTCAAGGCCGGGCGAATGCGGCTTTTTACGGGCGGATTCCCTCTTCCTCCAGCTTCGCGGTGATGCTCTCATGCTCCGCGTTCGTGCGGGCAAAGTGATAATTG
>CANRZX010000018.1 GCA_947644575.1 uncultured Clostridia bacterium
CAACCTTTTTTGGCTGCCCTGTTCGTCTTTTTTACTTTCTTTTTGCAACGCGCCCCTTTTCCAATCGGAGGAGTCTTCAAAAAACCGCGGACAAAAAACGGCGTTTGCGGCAGGGGGTGGTTCCCTGCGCAGACGCCGTTTTGAATTTACGCGTTGAAAACCAATTCATCCAGGCGGCGGAACGCCTCCTGCACGCGGGAGAGGGGGAGGGCCAAATTCACGCGGATATGGCATGGGCCGTGGAATGGACGTCCGTCCTGCCAGATGACGCCTACATCCCACCCGGCGCGCAGCAGTTCGTCGATGCTTTTGCCGTGCGTTTTGCACCAGCGGGTGCAGTCGAGGAACAGCATGTATGTGCCCTGCGGTTTCGAGACCTCGACGCCGTCAAAATGCCGCGCGATGAAATCGCAAGCATAGTCGACATTGCCCGTCAGTACGGTGAGCAGCTCGTCTAACCATTCGTGTCCCTCGGGGCGATACGCCCCGATCAGCGCGTGCATCGACAGAACGTTCATGGAGTTGTAGTGGCACAGAGAGCTCTCCTTTTCCACGCGGTCGCGCAAGGCTGCGTTGTAGATGATGTGATAGCTGCCGATCAGCCCAGCGAGATTGAACGTCTTGGACGGCGCGTAAACGGCGACGGTGCGCATGCGGGCGTCATCGCTGACGCTCTGCGTCGGGATATGCCGATTCCCGGACAGGATCAGGTCGGACCAAATCTCGTCCGACACCACCTGCACATCGTACTTTTGGTACAACGCCATCGCGCGTTCGAGCTCCCACTGCTCCCACACGCGGCCGGTCGGGTTGTGCGGCGAGCAGAACACCGCCGCGTGGATCTTATGCTCGGCGAGTTTTTTCTCCATATCGTCGAAATCCATGCGCCAGACGCCGTTTTCATCCTTAACCAGCGGGCTGTGAATGATTTTGTAGCCGTTGTTTTCCAGGCTGCCCGTGAAACCGATGTAGGTGGGGGAGTGCAGCAGCACCTTGTCCCCACGCGAGCACATGACGTTCAGCGCGCTGATGACGCCGCCCAGCACGCCGTTCTCGTACCCGATGCACTCTTTTGTCAGGCCGGTAACACCGTTGCGTGTTTCATGCCAGCGGATGATGGAATCAAAATATTCATCCGTGGCAAAGAAATAACCGTAGGCGGGATGCGCGACGCGCTCGGTGATCGCGGCGGGGATCGAGGGCGCAGTGGGGAAGTTCATGTCCGCCACCCACATGGGGATCACGTCGTAGCCCTCCTTGGGGCCTCCGGGTGCCATCGGCGACAGGCCGGGCGCGTCCACCGCGATGGCGTCTTTGCCGCGGCGATCCATAATAGTGGTAAAATCGTACTTCATGCTGCTTGCTTTCCTTTCTCTTGCGCGGCTTGGCGCGCCTCGGGAGCGTTGACAAAGCCGTCCTCGAAAAATTCCGGAGCTTTATTTGCCAGCAGTCCCGCCTCGACACAAAGCCGCTTTTTTCTTCTGCTTCTACTATACCGCTTTTTTGCGGCGGTTGCAACAAAAGATGCGCGATCTGCCTTGTAAAAACTGGCGGTTGTGTTATACTGTATCCGGGAACCGGCATAGCGGAAATCCGTCGGCCCGGCTCTTTTACTTATGGCAATACCGCACAAAGAACGCCTATCGGCTTTGTCCCCATCTTGCTTGCAGCTTTCCCGTCATATTTCACAAAAATCTTCGGCAAGCCACAGAGGATTGCCTGTGGTTTTTGTCTCATCTGACAGAAAATCTGCTGACGCAATCCGGGCACAATCTTTATACGGTATTGCCTATAAAGAACAGGATGGGAAAGTATGGCGAATCTATGGGCGAGCCTCGCCAACAGCGGCGTTTTTCTGTCGGTGCTGGCGGGCGGTTATCTGCTGAAGCGGCTGGGCCTTTTCAAAACGCAGGACGCGCAGATGCTGTCAAAGATCATTTTGAATATCACGCTTCCGGCCGCGATCATCAAGGGTTTTGCGGACGTTCAGTTCAGCGGTATGCTGCTGTTGACGTTCGCCCTTTCCTGTGGTGTCAGCGCGGCCCTTCTCGCGGCCGGGGCGGTGCTGTCGCGCGGGCGGCCGCCCATCGAGCGCGGCACGACCATCCTGAACACGAATACCTTCAACTGCGGCAATTTCGCGATCCCACTGCTGTCTGGGCTTGTCAGCGCGGACGCGTTCGCGGCGCTGTGTATGTTTGATATGGGCGCGGGCGTGTTTACATACGGGCCGAATACGGCGCTGGCGCATCACGCGATGGGGCGGGACGGCGGAAAGGCGGGCCTTGGCTCGATCTTAAAGCACATTTTCCGCGCGCCCGTGATGGTGGTGTACATGTGTATGGCCGCGCTGAGCCTGTTGCGTTGGGAGGTGCCGGGGCCGCTCATGCGGGTGGCAGTGATGGCGGGCAACGCGAACTCGTTCCTCGCGATGCTGTGCATCGGCATTTTGTTTGAGGTGCGGTTCCCGAAGGAGGGGCGCGCCACGGTGCTGCGTGTGCTGGGCGGGCGCTGTGCGGTGTGCGCGGCGGCGGCGCTGCTTGTATGGTTTGTGCTGCCCTTCCCGCGGGAGGTCGCCCGCGCGCTGGTGGTGATCCTGTTCGCGCCGGTCGCGAACTGCGCGGCGATGATTACGGTGGAAAACGGCTGCGACGGTACGATCGCCGCCGTGATCAATTCCGTCAGCATGGTGCTGAGCACGCTGCTGATGACGCTGCTGCTGGCGCTTTTGCCCTGAGCGCCGGGGCATTGGGACATGCTTTTCTCCAGAGCATAGGGGCGTAAAAAAGCCGCCGCACGGCGTTTTCCCGCGTGCGGCGGCCTTTTTAAACAGTTTGTTTTATATTTTCGATGATACGCGGGGAACGCGCGGTGCCGGGCCTTCTCCCCGCCCATCCGATACGCCCCGAGCGCTTGTATAGGCACTAAAGGAAAAACATCAGATCAGCGCGGAAAACCCGCCGGATTCCTTTCCCTGCCCACGCCCCACGGCAAACGGGTCGCGGTTGGCGGCTGTGGTAGTGCGGGTGGTGCCGCCGGAGACATACGCCTTGCCGCACTCCGGGCAGATGGCCGTGTGGTAGGTAACGGACTGGCTGACAACCCTGCGATCCTGCCGCTGGGCCGACGCCTGCTCGCGCACGACGTGTTCCATTTCATGGCCACGCACCTCGGCGGCGGCTAGCTCCGGCGCGATGTGCTGGGCGGTTTTGAAGGAGACGCCCGGATCGTCGGAGCCGTCCTGATATTTGCGCTCCTTACAGGTTTGGCACTCGCCCTCCTCCATGACCTCGCGCGGGCTCTTCGCGCCTGGGATGCCCAGCGCGTTTTCCGCCTGCTCCAGCACGCTTGTACGCGGGACGGCGTCCCCATGCGGCAAGGCCGCCGCGCTCGCGGCGTATGCCCTCGCGGGCGCGCTGTCCGCGAAGGTGTTTTTCGTCTCGCCGCGCAGTCGCTCCAGTGCCGCGTCGTCTAAATACTCGATACGGCTCTGCACCGCCATCGAAACAGGGTCGTTGTCCCAGCGGGACAGCAGCTCCGGCCGCGCGGTGACAGGCTCGGATTCGGGAACCGGCCGCACGGGGTCGACGGCTTGTACGGGGGCGCCGGGCGACGCGGCCGGCACCGCCAGCGTCCGCTGGGCGGCTCGGTTGGCCGCGTAAACGGATAGATATGCGTTTTGACCATAGGCGACGCTGGAAACTGCGTTCAGCACAAGGCTCGCCCTCCTTCACCAATGCGCCCTCCGCCCGGGCTCCGATCCAACGATCCGCACTTTTTGCGCGGCGGAAAAAGCGTTCTATTCTTAGCTCTTAGTATATACGAATTGCGCGGAAAATGCAACCCCCGGGAGCGGGGGAAAGGGGAGTGTCCGGATAAGCCCGCCGCAAAAACGCGCAGACAATCTGAGGGCTTGTATAGAAGATGTCAGCACGGCTCGGCAGCGGCCCTGTTTTGCGCCGATTTTATCGAAAAGTTATGAAGTTTTTTTGAATTTCACAAAAAAGCCTTGCAGTTTCCTGTCGTTCGGGGTATACTAAATTAGCAGTCACAAGTTAAGAGTGCTAAACATTTTAAGGAGGCAATGCGACTATGTCGAAAAAACAGTTCAAAGCAGAATCCAAACGCCTGCTTGATATGATGATCAATTCTATTTACACCCACAAGGAAATATTTCTGCGCGAGCTAATCAGCAACGCCAGCGACGCCATCGACAAGCTGTATTTCCGCAGCCTGACAGATGATTCCGTCGCGTTGAAAAAGGAGGATTTCCTCATCCGTCTGACCGTGGATAAGGACGCCCGCACGCTGACCGTGCGCGACAACGGCATCGGCATGACCAAAGAGGAGTTAGAGAAAAACCTCGGCACGATCGCCAAGAGCGGCAGCCTTGATTTCAAAAACGAAAACGAGACCGGCGGCAAGGTGGATGTGATCGGCCAGTTCGGTGTGGGCTTCTACTCCGCGTTCATGGTGGCCAGCCGCGTCACGGTGCGCAGCCGTGCGTTTGGCTCCGACGAAACATGGGAATGGGAATCCACGGGCGCGGAGGGATATACGCTCGAGCCGTGCGATGCGCAGGACGTCGGTACCGAGGTGACGCTTGTCATCAAGGAGAACGAGGGTGAGGAGCACTACGACGAATTCCTCGATGACTGGCGCCTCGCCGAGATCGTCAAGAAATATTCCGATTATATCCGCTATCCGATTAAGATGCTGCGTGAAAAGCAGCGTGCCATCGAGGGCACTGACAAGGACGCGGATGGCCACTATAAAGCGCCCGAGTATGAAAACTACACCGAGGACGAAACGCTAAACAGCATGGTGCCCATCTGGAAGCGCGACAAAAAAGAGGTCACGTCCGAGGAATACGCCCAGTTCTACCGCGAAAAATTCAGCGATTATTCCGAGCCCGCGCGCGTGATCCAAAGCAAAACCGAGGGAACGGCCACGTTCCGCGCGCTGCTGTTCGTCCCGTCGCGCACGCCGTTCAACTATTATACAAAGGAATATGAAAAGGGCCTCCAGCTTTATTCTAGCGGCGTGCTCATCATGGAGAAATGCGCCGATCTGCTGCCCGATTACTTCAGCTTTGTGAAGGGCCTCGTCGACAGCGAGGACCTGAGCCTGAACATCAGCCGCGAGATGCTCCAGCACGATGGGCAGCTGAAGCTGATCAAATCGACGCTCGAGCGCAAGATCAAGAACGAGCTGTCCAGTTGGCTGAAAAACGAGCGTGAGGAATACGAAAAATTCTTCAAGAACTTCGGCCTGCAGCTCAAGATGGGCTGCTACGCGTCCTATGGGACAAACAAGGAGCTCTTGCAGGATCTGCTGCTGTTCCACAGCGCGAAGCAGGAGAAGCTTGTTACGCTGCGCGAATATTACGAGGCCATGCCCGAGGAGCAGAAATATATCTATTACGCCGCGGGCGAAAGCACCGAGCGCTTGGCGAAGCTCCCCGCCGCCGAACGCGTGCTGGACAAGGGCTATGACATCCTGTATCTGACGGACGATGTGGACGAGTTCATGCTGCAGATGCTGCGTAATTACGGCGATAAAGAAAAGGAGAAGGAATTCCGTAACATCTCCTCGGACGACCTCGGTATCGAGACCGAGGCCGAAAAGGAGGAGACCAAGGCAAGGAACGAGGAAAACAAGCCCCTGTTTGACGCGATGAAGGACGCGCTGGCCGGCAAGGTGGTCGAGGTACGGCTCTCGCAGCGGCTGAAAACGCACCCGGTGTGCTTGTCCAGCAGCGGCCCGCTCTCCATCGAGATGGAGAAGGTGCTGAACAGCATGCCCGCCCAGCCGGAAAAGGTGACAAGTGAAAAGGTGTTGGAAATCAACGGTGAGCACGAGGTATTCGCGGCGCTCAAGCGCCTGCATGACGCAGGCGATACCGAAAAGCTGGCCGCCTACAGCGAAATCCTGTACGCGCAGGCCCAGTTGATCGAGGGGCTGTCGCTGGAGGATCCCGTCGCTTATGCCAACAGCGTCTGCAAGCTGATGGTGTAATGGCTCCTGATTTCTCCGCTTTGAGGAAACCCCGGAGATTTACCGCCGCTTCCGCACAGCGCGCCGGGCGGCGACAAATTCACAAAATCAGAGGGCTGCCGCACAGGATTTTTCCTGTGCGGCAGCCCTTAATAATGTTTTGTTTTTGGCTTTTACCCGTTTGTTTTTCCCTGAGCCGTTCCGGCCGCGCGGGATTGTTTGCGTCCCCCGCCGTCAGCCGGCGGTCAGCCGGGCAATGACGGCGGCGGGATCGATAATGTTGACTTTTCCGGTGTCGGGCGGAGCATAAGTCCGTGTGGTGCCAGTGACCGCTTCGATGAACTCGGCCGAGGTGAGATTAGGCTTCGCCTGACAGCACAAGGCATAAAAGCCCGCCATCCAGGGTACGGCCCAGCTCATGCCGCCCTGATAACTGATTTCATAGTTCCGGGGCCCGGTGCAGGAGGCGTAGGCCCGGGAGCCCATTGGGACGCAGACGATGTTGGGCGAGGAGTAGTCTCCCGTCAGATCCCAGGGCACGGGTCGGTAAGAGGCCGGGTCGTCCGGGTCGTCAAAGTAGTTGCGGCTTAGCCCGGCTAAGGCGAACGCGGGATAGGCGGCTGTGGAGGCGGGAGTTACCACGAAAACCCCCTGTTCATCCGCCTGCCGGATGGCGTTTTGCAGCGCCGCGTAGCCGGGATCGACGTTGCGGTAGCCCTTGGAGATGGAGATGACCCGGATTCTGCTCTCTTGGGACAAATGGTCATTTATCTCCAACACCCGAAGGATGCAGTCGGCCATGATGGAGGCGTCGAAAACATAGCCGTCGTCCGTGTAGTGTCCAAAGGTAGAGGCGATATAGTAGAGGTCGGCTTCCGGCGCCACTCCCACCGTTTTGCCCACCGCGATGCTTGCGACCGCGGGGCCGTGCATAACGGCAAAAGTATCGGAGCAATGGATCATCTCATAAGCCTTGAGGTTCTCGGCGTATTCCTCATGGCCGGCATACAGCGCCTGATCGACGATCGCGATGCCAACGCCCTTTCCGGTATACCCTTGCCGATGCAGGTCGCGGACGGACAGACCGGGGTTTTTATTATATTCTAAAATATCTTCGGGGGAGAAGCCCTCCGGCAGGGCGTCCGGCCAGACGGTGTCGGAGCCAAAAGAGAGATTGTTCCAGTCCTCCACTACGCTCAGGTCCGCTTCGCGGGCGTCTCGGAAGCGCAGGTCGTACCCGAAAGTTTCGTCCCTGACCATTCCGGAAAACTCATAGCGCCACGAGGCCGCGTCTACCTGTTCGACCAGATGGACCCTGCCGTCGCCCAGACTGTCCCAATCGAGCAGCTTCGTCACATAGTCCGCCTCGTCTGGGCAGTCGTGACCGCTGTAGTCAAAGGGGGCTTCCGACTCCGCGAGGAGGGGGCCGATCTCAACGGGAGGCTTGCTCCCGGCGGTGGTGCAGCCGTTCAACGCCGAGAAAAGGCATAGGATCAGAACGCAGGCGATAAATCGTTTCATTTTCTCCCTCCGAATCATCACAGAAAAAGCGGCCGGATTTTTTCTCTTTGAAAAACGGGTCCGTCGCACCAATTCGTCGGTGCGATTTTCAGAAGCTGTACCTAATCGTCTCAGCGGGTATCTTTCCGGCCCAAATTACGCTTGGCGGCGTTAAAACATGTTGAAATACACCGCATATTCGTGCGGCTTTTTGCCTTGCCAAGGGCAATGTTGGCCTGTATAGCTGCATATTTCAGCGAATGGTACAGCTTCTTAGATTGTTTCCGGACCGGGCGTCAACGTTTCCGGCGGTCTATTTTGCCGTGTCCGTGTCGTCGACAGGTGTGTCACGGCTCAAAGCCCCAGCGGCGCATGGCGTCGAGGCTCTCGCGCATGCACTCGAACGCGTCCTTGTCCCACGTTTCCTGCTCGGTAAATGCCCACGGCACCCCCGTTTCCTTACACGCGGCCACGGCGGCGCGCCAATCGGTCCGGCCCTGCCCGACGGGCGTCAGATGCTCCCGGCCGTCCGCGTCCAAAACATAGTCCTTAAAATGGACGAATTCCACACGCCCCGCAAGGCGGCGCAGCAGCGCGTCCGGGTCCAGCCCGGCCTTGCCCGAATGGTACAGGTCCAGCCCTAACGTCACGTTTTCAGAGCTGTTTTGCAGCAGCAGCTCGGTATAGGTGACACCCGGCGCGCCGTCCGCCTCGGCCCATTCCCGTGCGCGGGGATGGAACGCCAACGTCATGCCCAAGGGGGCCACGCGCGCCGCCATGCCGGAAAGCTCTTCGGCAAAGGCGAGCACGCTGTCCCGGCTGAGCGTGTCGGCCGGAATGCCGCTGACGCACACACAGCGCGAGCCGCACAACTCGTTTAGCCGCACGGTGCGCTCGAAATCCGCATTGACCGCCGTGTAAAAATCCTGCGTCGAGACGCATTGCAGCCCCGCGTCCCGCACGGCGCTTGCGACCAGTTCCGGAGAGAATTCCGGGTTCCACCACTGCATCTGCACAAGGCGGTAGCCCATTTCCGCCAATTTTTGCAGCGAAACGCGCAGCTCCCCGGGGGTTTGCAGGTAGGGCTTCAGGCTCGACACCTGCGCGCCGACGACCGTTTTGCAGGATCCGCTCATGACTTTCGTTCCTCCTTTTTGAAGAAGCCCGGCGCGATGGTGGCACGCCGGGCATTGATATCCTGATTTTCCACCGCATTCGTCGGCTTCGCCGTCACCTTCCCCTCAAGAGGAAGGTGACCGAGCGACAGCGAGATCGGATGAAGTGGAAAACCAACAGAAGATACTCTATTTTTATTAATTGTGCGTACAGAAGCTTCCCCTCATCCGTCATCTGCTTCGCAAATGCCACCTTCCCCCTCGGGGGGAGGGCAAAGAAATAAAACTTTTTGGTACAAAAATAGCCTCTGAATTTGAAGGGATGTTTTCATATCTATCCTCAGAGATGCCGCTATTTCAGGCACTTTCGGGGATTACTCCTGTTTGAGAAGGTTTACCGTAGGAATAAAGCCGAGATTTTTCTTTAGTTGTTTGACAGTTGGCGTTATGAGCTTTGAATTTGAACACCTTCTCAAATGGGCGTAAGCGAAAAAGTTTCCCGTCAAAAAGTATAAAAACGATTTAGCGAAATCCTTGCGGCCTCCGCCTTTTATTTTTATGCCCGCTCGAAAGGCTCCCCGCAGTCCCCACAGATTACATTGACCTCGTACGTTGCCTAAATGATGTGTCAGCACCAATGATAAAATGCCAGAAAATGCCAAGGGGAAATGCAATTTTGCGACGGAAGAGACGAAAAAAGATAGACTCCCAATAGGGCGGAGAAAGTGCCCGTAAAGGGAGCCGGAAAATGAAAGGGGCATAGTGAATCTTATATTGGCCTTGATACCGCTGAGGAAAGTCTGCGCCGTATTCAAAACCGCGTAACGCGCAGCGGACATGACATTCCACAAGAAACTGTATCTCGAGGCTTTTCGTATCGGTTAGAGGATGGTGCAGTAGCAGTGTAATAAGTGACGGTTTGAGCCTTGAAAGCAGTTGATTTTACTGGCGGTTCCGGGATTCCTCGAGATACGGGCGCATTCAGCCTCCCCTTGAGGGAAAGGCTCCTGCTCCTTGTTTCTTGCTTTTTACTTTCCGTGCGTGCCGCCCTCGACGACGCCGCGCCCGGCGACCACGTTCCAAATCGTCTGAACAAAAATTTTCACATCGAGCGCGAACGAGAGGTGCGCGGCATAGTACCCGTCCCGCTCGGCCTTAACGGGAATTGGCAGTTCGTCCCGCCCGTGTACCTGCGCGTAGCCCGTCAAGCCCGGTACCAGCGCGTTGACGCCGTATTTATCGCGCTCGGCGATCAGATCCTCCTGGTTCCACAGCGCCGGGCGCGGGCCGACGACGCTCATCTGCCCGGCGAGAATATTAAACATTTGCGGCAGCTCGTCCAAGCTGGTGCGTCGCAGAAAATGCCCGCTGCGCGTAATCATCGCCTCGGGGTTCTGCAAAAGATGCGTGGGCACGTCGTGCGGCGTGTCGGCGTACATGGTGCGGAATTTCAGGATGTCAAACAGCCGCTTGTCCTTTCCTACGCGCTTTTGGTGGAAAAATATCGGCCCTTTGGAATCCAGCTTAACCCATACCGACAACGCGAGCAGCACGGGAGACAGCGCAACGATGCCCGCCAGTGCCAAACAGAAATCAATCACCCGTTTGAATACCCTTTGATACATCCCTTTTCCCCTTATCAAACGGGGGCCGCCGGCAAAGCCGCCCCTTCCAAAATTTCGGGGCTTTGTTTATCGCCAGCCCCAAACTGTCTAAAAAGCGCCGTTCCGGGTGCGCCCGGGCGTCCGTTTACAGGCTCGCGTTTTCCTCGTGGCGGAATGTTGGCACCAGATCGATCAGAGCCTGAACTAAATTGCCGCTGTTGTTGCTGTAGGCGATCTGTTTGAGCGTCGCGAGATGGTCGAAGAAGGTGTTTTTGTTCAGCCGCAGCGGCGCGCCCACAAAGATTTTTTTGTTGTCTGTCTGGCGCAGCCCCTCTTCGTCCATCAGCAGTTCTTCATACAGCTTTTCGCCGGGACGCAGGCCGGTGAACTTAATCTCAATATCGCGGTACGGGATAAAGCCGGAGAGCTTAATGAGGTTCTCGGCAAGGTCGAGGATGCGCACGGGATTGCCCATATCCAGCACGAAAATATCGCCGCCGTTGCCCATCGCGCCGGCATCGAGCACCAAATGGACGGCCTCGGAGATCGTCATAAAATAGCGCACGATGTCCGGATGCGTAACCGTGACGGGCCCGCCCGCGGCGATCTGCTCCTTGAACAGCGGGATCACCGAGCCGTTGGAACCCAGCACGTTGCCGAAGCGGACGGCGACAAATTTTGTCTCGCTCTTTTGGGCCAGCGCCTGTACGATCATCTCGCACAGCCGCTTGGTCGCGCCCATCACGTTGGTGGGATTGACCGCCTTGTCCGTGGAGATCAGTACAAAGCGTTCCGTTTTATATTTTTCGGCGGACATCGCCACATTATAAGTGCCGAACACATTGTTTTTGACGGCCTCCTCGGGCGCGTCCTCCATCAGGGGGACATGCTTATGCGCCGCCGCATGGAATACCACATTCGGCCGGTGGAACTCAAACAGCCTGTCCACTTTTTTGGAATCGCGCACCGAGGCGATGCACACCTCAAGCTCCAGCGCGCCGCCGTACCGGCGCGTCAACTCCTGCTGGATGGAATAGGCGCTGTTCTCATAAATATCGACGATCACCAGCTTTTTCGGGCGGCAGGCTGCGATCTGACGGCACAGCTCGGAGCCGATGGAGCCGCCGCCGCCCGTCACCATCACGGTTTTGCCGCTGACGAGCGTATTGGTCAGGTCGGTCAGCTCGATCGGCTCGCGGCCCAGAACGTCCTCGACGCGCACGTCGCGCACGCGCGTCAGCATATCCTTGCCGCCGTCGGCGATCATGCGCACAATGTCCGGCAGAATGCGCACGTTGCACTTTGTTTTGTTGCAGATGCTCAGGATGCGGCGTTTATTCTCGTCGTCTACTGTGGGGATGGCCAGCAGGATCGTCTCGATCTCACAGCGCTCGACCAAATCGGGGATGTCCTCGGTTGTGCCCATGATCTCAATACCCATGATGGAACGGCCGACCTTTTCGGGCGCGTCGTCCACACAGCAGATGAAGTTCATCTCCGGCGATTTGTTTTTCGCGGCCTCGTGCAGCAGCGTGCTCGCGGCGTCGCCCGCGCCGATCAGCAATGTGCGGCGGCGCGGCTGGCGGCGCTTTTTCAGCTTGGTGTTGCGGTACATGCGGTATGTCAGGCGCGAATACAGTGTCAGGGACGAGGCGAACATCGCGCTGAGGAAATAGACCGAAATCGGCACCCGGCGCTCCTGCCACCATAGCAGTGCCGTCACCACGACAAAAATTGATACCGCGACCCCAGACGCCACGCACAGGCGGAAAAACTCCACAATTTCGGCGTAGCGCCATAGGCTGTCATACATCCCCATCAGGCCGTAAACAATTTCATAGCAGCAGACAAAGAAAAAGCAGCTGGAGATCAAAAGGCTGTTGTGCTGCTCATACGAGGTGCGCCCATCGATCAGGGCCCACGGCAGCATATAGGAGATCATGACCACAAGAATATCAAATGTGATCAAAATCTGCTTACGGAACCGCTGGGCAAAGGAAGAGATGTTGCTCTGCAATCTTCATCACCATCTTTATACGCGGGAAAACACGCGAAAATAAAACGAACGCCGGAAAAGGCGGCTTTGGACGGAAGGTTTCCGCCCGCATGGGCGGCCTCATCCGAAAGAAAAGCCGTGCGAGCTGCCGGGCGGCGGGCATTTTCAGGCGATACACCCTCCGCGCGTTCCGCTCTTGGCGCGGCCGCTTTTTACAAAAAAATTCTATTTTTTTCTATTCTACACCATTTTCCCACAAGAATCAATGTTGTAGTTCACACTTTTCTTTATTCAGTGTATTTTTTTTCTTTTTGTCCCCGCGCCGCCGCCCCCCCGGCCGTGTCGGCTTTAACAACGCGGCGCTTTCCGTTGGCATCGGAAAGCGCCGCTTCAACGATATGCTTTGGCGAAAGGACAGCTCTCGGCGCTGCCATGAGCGTGGGACTGCGATACCGGCACAGCTTCGGCGCGCACGAAAAAACGCGCTCACTCCTGCACAAACCGAAACACCGTTTCGCCTGTTTTCGCGTCGGTGATTTTGATTTCAAACGTGTCGCCCCAGCGGGCGGCCGCAGCAAAACTTCGGTGTGAAGGCACCGACAGATTTGCGCGGTTCAATATTCTCATGCTATGCGCAACGGCGACGGCCTGAGATATACCCTGAATCTGCTGCAGCATATTCGGAGGCCAATAAGCCTTTACGTGCTGGCCCTTTGCTGTGCCCTCGGGATTTGCTTGAAATATTGTAAAAAGAAGTATCGCCTATATTAACGGATAAAGAAGGAGACGGCATGGCAAAAACCGCGCCGCTTCCAAAAAACGAGGCATTCAGGCCGATGCCTTACGGTTGCCCCGGCGACCCGATCCGTTTTAAGCTAATAATTTGCAGCTCTTTCAAAGATACGTTCCAACGCAGCTTCGGTAGGGGACCTTGGCCCCTCCCCGCAAGGTTTGCTGTGGTATTTTCGGGCGGGGCATCAAAACAGGCCGCCAAATTCCAACAATCTATAATTCCTTCCCAATAATTTAATACGCCAGCACAACGCCGCCGTCATAGGCGTAAACCGTAGAAATGCCGCTGGTCGGCGTCAGAATCACCTCGCGCAGCGCGGCGCATTTTTCCAGCAGATCTTTTTTCAGCGCCATCGCGCGCTCGGGACAGTTGCAGTAGCTCAGCACCAACTGGCGGCTGGCTGGCTTTTCCCCGCGCAGGGAATCGGCGATCAGCTCTACCAAACGGCGCATGGCGTTCTGCGTGCCGCGCACCTTTTCAATAGGCGTAATATTGCCGTGGCCGTCGTCGCCCATAATCGGACGCAGCGCCAGTGCGCCGCCTAAAAGGCCCGCTACACGGGAAATGCGGCCGTTTTTGACGAGATTGGACAGATCCTCAAGCACAAAGCGCGTCTGCATCCGCGCGACAAACGCTGTGACCTCCTCGACAATGGCTTCAAAAGCGCAGCAACTGTCGATGCGGTCGCGCAGCAGCATCGCGAGCAGCGTCTGCCCGGCGGACGCACTCTCGGAATCAACCACATGCACCTTCTTTTCGGGGCGGCGCTCCAGCAGCATCTCGCGGCCGAGCCGCGCGGCGTTGCAGCTGCCGGACAAATTGCCGGACAGCGTCACCACGAAGCACGCGTCATAGACCTCCATCGCGGCGGCATATGCCTCGGGCGAGGGGCAGGCCGTGGCCGGCGCGCCTTTGTAGGCTTTCATCTCGGCCAAAAGCCGCTTAGTATCCAAATTTTCATCGTCTACATGCAGCTTGCCGTCCACATTGATCGTCAGGCTGACGATGTCCACCTTTAGCAGGCGGCGCAGCGCGGGAGTAAGGTCGCAGCAGCTGTCCGCGATGATCCCGATCTTCATTGATAGCCCCATTTCCGCGCCCGACCGCCTGAGCAAGCGCCGAAGCGGCCGCCGGGACGCGCGCCGTGCGCGGCAGCCCCTCGGCCGGGTCAGCGTTCCACGGTGCGTCCCGAAACGCCTTTTTCTTCATTTTAGCCGTTCTGTGCGCAAAAGTCAAACCGGCCTTGTTTTCCCCTGCCCAATTTGTGTAGGTGTGACAATGGTGCGGGACAAAAAACGAAAAAAGGCCGCGAGCAGGGAACAGCCTGTGGTGCGGTAGAGCTGCTCAAACCAAAAGGCAAGCGTACCGGTTCGCTATGATAGGCCGCCAAGAACGGCGGATATTTCCAGTATACCTTCATCGGTAAATTTTCCCGCTTTTGCTATCTCGAAGCCTTTCAGGAGCACGGTACCGATTCCTCAGCCCAATCCATCGGCCACTGTGTCAAAAGGTTTCCCTTTCACAAGCGCCGCATTCTCATTTCGCCGTCCCACGGCGAACGCTTCTTTTGGCAGGCCGGGTAAATTTCCCAGCCTGAGATGTGGTTTTCGTGCCGCAGCCCCGGCCATACTCTGAGCAATACGCGTTGCTTGGAGGCGAGAAGTTTGCAGTATCACAAGGTGGAGATCTGCGGCGTCAACACCGCGAAGCTTCCCGTGCTGCGGGAGAAGGAAAAGGCGGAGCTGATCGCCAAGGCGCAGGCCGGGGATCAGCAGGCGCGCCAGAAAATGATCTGCGGCAATCTGCGCTTGGTGCTCAGCGTGGTGCAGCGCTTTATCGGGCGGGGTGAAAATCCGGACGATCTGTTTCAGGTGGGCTGCATCGGGCTGATCAAAGCGATCGATAACTTCAATCCGTCGCTTGGCCTGCGTTTTTCCACCTACGGCCAGCCGATGATTATCGGTGAGATCCGCCGCTTTCTGCGCGACAACAACGCCATGCGCGTGAGCCGCTCGGTGCGGGACGTGGCCTATAAGGCCATGCAGGCGCGCGAGCGGCTGCAGAAGCAGTTGGGCCGCGAACCGAATGTGCGCGAGATCGCCGAGGCTGTGCAGCTTCCGCAGGCCACGGTCACGCTGGCGCTGGAAAGTGTAGTGGAGCCGGTTTCCCTGTATGAGCCGGTGTACAGCGACGGCGGCGACACGCTGTATGTGATGGATCAGGTAGGCGACACGGGCGGGGAGGAAAGCTGGATCTCATCCATCCAGTTTCGCGATACCGTAGGCCAGTTGACCGAACGCGAAAAAAAGATTATGTCACTGCGGTACCTCGCGGGGAAAACACAGGTGGAGGTGGCGGCGGAAATCGGCATCAGTCAGGCGCAGGTGAGCCGTTTGGAAAAAAACGCACTGGAGCGCATCAAAAAGCAGCTGTAGGCCGGCGTGCCTTTCCTTTTTGCCGTCGGAGCGTCCTGACCCTTTCCACAAATGTGAGAGACCTTTTTATATAGAAAGGACGGCCTTGGAACCCTTTCCAAGGCCGTCCTTTATCTGATTGTCCGGAGGGGGGACCTATCGCCTCGCCGTGGGGCTGACGGCGGCGATGCGGTTCCGGTTGGGCTTGCGCTCGCAGTCGATCCCATAAGCGATAAGCGCGCGCTGGAGTGTGCGTACATTCTTAAAATGGACGCCGGTAATGGACACCTGCTCGGCGGCAAGCGCGTTGTTTTTGTTGTCGTCCACGAAAATGGATTCTGTCGCGGAAAGGCCGTAGCGCTTGAGCAGCGCTTGATAGATACGCGGGTCGGGCTTTGTAGCTCGTGCCTCGCACGAGGCAACGCCCCCGTCAAACAGCTTCCAGAATTTGCGCTGGCGCAGCATAGCCAAAACGTCATGCGAAATATTGGAAAGATAAAAAATGCCATATCCGCGCTTTTTCAGGCGCTTCATAAGCTGCAGAGTGTCGTCCTTGGTGCGCAGCATATCATACCAATCGTCCAAAATGACGTTTACCTCAAACGCGCGATGCATTTCCTCGCCCTTCTGGCGCATAATGCGTTCGCCCTCCTCACGGGAGAGCAGTCCCGCGTCGATTTGGAGCCACTCCTCGCTCGCGAAGGTGATGGCGTACAGCGCGTCCTCTAACTTTTCATTCATAAAGTGATCGACCAGAAATTCGCGCGGGTTAAAATCCACCACCACGCCGCCCAAATCGAAAATAATATTTTTATACAAAATCTTCACCTGTCCTTCGCAGACTGTTTCCCTGCGGCCGATCGGACATCCCCTGAAAAATACTTTTTTTCAGAATACGCCGTTTATATTACATTATACATCATTTTTCGCGGTATAGAAACCCTTTTGCACGGAATAAATATGAAATGTTTGGGAGCGACAGCGTAAGGAGGGCTTTTCATGACGGTATATGAGCTGTGCGAGCGCGAGGTCGTCAACATCGCCACAGGGCGGAACCTCGGCAGGGTGGACGATCTTTCCTTTGATCCGCAGACAGCGGAAATCACGGGCGTTGTGCTGTATGGACGGCTGAAGCTGTTCGGTTTGCTGGGCCGGGAGGAGGACGTCGCTATCCCGTGGAAGGAGATCGAAAAAATCGGTGAGGATGTGCTGCTGGTGCGTACCGAGGCGCAGGTGAAAAGACAGTCGAAAAAGTGGCCTTGGATGAAATAAAAAGCGGCTCTTTGGCGTTATATAAAAGCCGATGTATCTGAAAGCGGGGCGCGTCGCCGCGCTGTGCGAGCGGCGCGTTTTGCTTTTGGAGACGGTAAGAAAGCGGAATAAAGGCTGTTTCAAAATAAAGCGGATGCGAAGGACAAGAGCAAACGCTTCCGCATGATCAGACAGTCTGAAAAAAGTAGGGGATGTAACGAGATGAATCAGGAAAGGCAGGGCGCGCGGGCCGGGATTTGGGCACGGCTCCGCGTCTCTTTCTGGGTAAACATGGTCTGGTCGCTGCTGACGCCGACGGCGCTTTTTGCGGCGATGGAATGGGTTCACCGCGATACGCTGGGCGGAGACTTCTGGCAGAGCCGTTTTATGCCGCACTTCCGGGGCTTTTTGCTGGGATGGCTGCTGCTGGTGCTGCTGTACGTATTTATCAGTCAGTTGTCCGGCCTGCACTGGCTGGCGACGCTGCTGACGGGCGCGGTCAGCCTCATTCCCGGGGTTGTCACCCGGTTCAAGCTGGAAATGCGCGGTGAGCCCTTTTTGCCGTGGGATTTGACACAGATCGGCGATTTCGCGGGCGTCGCCGGGCGCGTGACGCTGTCGCCGACCGCCGCCATGTACGGGGCGGCCGCGATTTTCGCCGCACTGCTGGCGGTCAGCTGCTTTTTGCGCCTGCCCTATTCGCGTACGGTTCGCTGGCGCTGGCGCGGCGTCGCGGCCGGCGTATCCGGCGCGCTGTGCTGTGCGCTGGTGTTTGGCGTCTGCCTGAACCCCGGTGTGAGCCTGTCGATCGGGATCGTCCCGGATATGTGGATGCAGGATCGATATTATAAAAATTACGGCGTAATCACAGGTTTTTTGACGAATCTTCAGGCGCTGGATATCGAAAAGCCGGACGGCTACGGCAAGGAGGCGGCGGAGGCGCTGACCGAGCGCACGCATCAGAATGCCGCGTCGCGCTTGCCGCTCTGGGAGAATTCTTATGCCGCCACCGCCGCGCGTCCGGAGCAGACGCCCAATATTATTTTTGTGATGAACGAATCCTTCTGGGATGTTTCACGCCTGAACGGCATTGAATACGACCGGGAGCTTACGCCCAATCTGACGGCGCTGAAGCGGGAGGCAGCGTATGGCTATTGCTTTACGCCGTCGTTTGGCGGCGGCACGTGCGACGTGGAATTTGAGGCGCTGACGGGATTTTCCGTCGAGCATCTGCCCGCCGGGTGCAAGCCGTACCAGCAGCACGTCACACACGATATGTTTTCGCTGCCGCAGTACCTGCGCGCGAAGGGGTATGATACCGTGGCCGTACACGGCTATTATCGCCGTTTTTGGAGCCGCGATACCGCCTATCCCAATTTAGGCTTCAATGCTTTTGTCGCCGCCGAGGATTTCAGCGCGCCGGATATGCGCCGGGGCTTTATTTCCGACGCCGCCATGACGCGGCGCATCATCGAAGAATATCAGGCGCGCGCCCAAAAGGGGCCGGTTTTTCTGCACGCGGTGACGATGCAGAACCATACCACGTATGACGCGAGCCGTTATCCGGCCGGCGAACTGGTGCAGATCACGCGGCACCCGGGCCTTTCGGAAAAGACGCTGTCCCAGCTCAGGGATTTTGCCACGGGCGTCTATGAGGCGGACGCCGCGCTGGGGGAATTGGTCGATTATCTGCGCGCGACGGACGAGCCGGTGATTCTTGTTTTTTGGGGAGACCATTTCAACCCCGTGGGCGAGGGCTATGAGCTGTTTGAAAAAACGGGCTATATCGAACAAGGCGTCGGCGTCACGCCGGATATGCGCCGTACCGACCTTTTGATCTGGAGCAATTACAGCGGCGCGTCCATTGATTTGGGAACGGTTGCCTCCTACGAGATTTCGCCCGTGATGATGGAGCTGTATGGCCTTGAGCGGCCGGTGCTTTTCGATTTCCTGACAGACAGCCTTTCTGTGATGCGCGCGCGGACGCGCGGCAACACCGTGCAGCCCGACGGCACGGACAGCGCGGACATGACGGACGTCCAGCGCCAATGCTACGACGAACATTGGCTGCTGCAGTACGATCTGATGTTCGGCGAGCCGTATCTGCAAAGCTATGTGCCTGAGGAGTGAACGCGGCGCCTTTATCAAAACCTCTTGTTTTTTCCTTTTGGGAAAAGCCAGGAGGTTTTATTTTTATCGGATGAAAGGCCGAGAGACGAGATTTTTTCAAACGGCCTGATTTGTTTTTAGACTGTTTCCTGCCCGCCGCCTTGTTTCCACAAAACAGATATGGTATGATAAAACCAATACATTTCGCGCGTGGCGACGGCCGGAAGGGTCGGGAACGGCCCGGCGCGCTGTCCGGCAGGGGACAAGCTCGATTCCCGCGGCGTCTATCTGTCAAAATCTGATGAAATGGCGGTGCTATACGGATGTCTACCTTATCTACAGCATTTTCCGTTGGAGAAATCCCCCTGAATGAATACCCCCGTCCGCAGCTTGTCCGCGAGGCGTGGCAAAACCTGAACGGAAAATGGTCCTATCAGATCACGCCGCGCGGCGAAGGCCCCGGCGCGTGGCAAGGTGAGGTTCTTGTCCCCTTCGCGCCGGAAAGCGTGCTCTCCGGCGTGCAAAAGCCCGTTTTGCCCGATCAGCAGCTTTGGTACTCCCGCACCTTTACGATCGACCATTACGATGCCGGCAAGCGCACGCTGCTGCATTTCGGCGCGGTGGATTACAGCTGTTTTGTTTCGGTCAACGGCGGCGGCAGCTTTCGCCATGAGGGCGGCTACTGCCCGTTCACCTTTGACATTACCGATTACGCGCGCGAGGGCGAAAACGAGATCGTCGTCATCGTCACCGACGAAACCGACCGGGGCGACGCGCCGCGCGGTAAGCAGGTGCTGAAACCGAAGGGCATCTGGTACACCGCCGTCACGGGCATCTGGCAGACCGTCTGGCTCGAGCAGGTGAACGCGCTGCACATCGACGCCGTGCATTTTACGCCGTCGCTCGACAGCGTGGAGGCCTCGGTCGAGGCGAGCGGCTCGGCGCTCGTCTGCATGGATATTCTCGCGGACGGAACGCTTCTCGGCTCATACACCTTCCCATCCTCGGGCAGTCAGCAGGTGGAGTTTGATGCCCCGCGTCTCTGGTCGCCGGAGGACCCTTTTCTCTATGACGTGCGCCTCAGCTTAGTGCGCTCGGGCCGCGAGGTCGACCGTGTGACAAGCTACTTCGGCCTGCGCGCCTTCGCCGTAAAGCAGGACGCGGACGGCGTGACGCGCTTTTTCCTCAACGACAAGCCCTGTTTCCAGCGCGGCCTGCTCGATCAGGGCTATTGGCCGGACGGCCTGTACACCGCGCCCTCCGACGAGGCGCTGCGCTCGGACATCGAGCAGGCGAAGGCGCTCGGCTTCAATATGCTGCGCAAGCACATCAAGGTGGAGCCCGCGCGCTGGTACTACCACTGCGACCGGCTCGGCATGCTCGTCTGGCAGGACATGCCCAGCGGCGCGGCGTATCCCGGCGACCGGCTGGCGGTGCTGCTGCCGAACCTCGGTGTCCATGTAGAGGACAAAGACTATAAGCGCTTCAAGCGTGAAAACAAAGACGCACGCGCGCAGTTTACCGCCGAGCTGCGCGAGATGGTGGGCGTGTTGCGCGACACCGTGTGCATCAGCACCTGGGTGCCCTTCAACGAGGGCTGGGGACAGTTTGACGCGGCCGCGGCCGCCGCGCTCCTGTGGGAAATGGATCCCACCCGCCCCGTCGACCACGCCAGCGGCTGGCACGACCAGGGGGCGGGCGATTACAAGAGCATCCACCGGTATATTTTCAAGGTGCGCGCGCCGCGCCCTGAGGGCCGAGTTTTCGCGCTGACGGAGTTCGGCGGCTACAGTCAGGTGCTGGACGGCCATGTCTGGGACAAGGAAAAGAGCTTCGGCTACCGCATGTATCCCGACAAAAAGGCGCTGACGGACGCCTACCGCAGGCTGCACGAGGAACAGATTTTCCCCTTGCTGAAAAAGGGGCTGTGCGTCACAATCTATACGCAGCTCACGGACGTGGAGCTCGAGGTCAACGGCCTGTTTACCTATGACCGCGCGGTCTGCAAATTGGACGAGGCCACGGTCAAAGAGATCAATAAAAAGCTGGTGTAACAATGGAATGCTTTACATTATATTCCTCCGGCATCGCGGAGGCGCGCTTTTTTATAGAGGATGGCGTGATCCGCCACCAAATGCGCGAACCGCGCGGCCTCGCGTTTTCCGAGCCCGCCCCGATGACAGACGCGGACGATGCGGCTTACGCCGCGTTTAAGCTGAAGCCGTTCCTTCTTTTGTCCCGGCGGGCGGCCTTTGAGGCGGCTGCCGCGGGCGCTCCCGAGGACTTTTCCCTCGACGGGGCGCGCTACGCCCGGGCGGAAACGGACGGGGAAAGCGCGTGCCTCTATTATATCCAGCGCCATATCAAATTCCCCTGCAACGCGTTGTTCGAGGACGGGAAATTGATCGCATGGCTCTGCCCGTGCCGCGAGCAGGCGAATCTGCTGATCCGCGATGGCTTTGAGGATAAAACGCCGCTGGCGCTGTGGAGGGACTACGCGAACCGTCCGCTGTATGGCGTGGACGGCCCGAAAACGTACCGAGTCACAACACGCGACGGCGTGGAGCTTGCGACGGACGTCTATCTGCCCGCGGGCGCGCCGCTGCCTGTGCCTGCGCTGCTGATCCGCACCCCCTATGACCGGGATGACGGCGCCGAGGCCTATTTCCGCTATGTGCGGCGGGGCTACGCCGTCGTTGTACAGGACGTGCGCGGCCGCAACGAGAGCGACGGCGAATGGCTGCCGCATTATTATGAGATCGAGGACGGCGACGACACGCTCACTTGGGTGGGCACGCAAAACTGGTGCGATGGGAACGTTGGCACGCTCGGCGGCTCATACCTCGGCTACACGCAGTGGTGCGCTGCGGCGCTGGGCAATCCGTACCTAAAAGCGATGATCAGCGTCGTGACGGCGGGCACCGCGATGACCGACAGCCCCATGCACGGCGGGTGCCTTGGCAGCGGCGGCTTTGCGTGGATGTTTTCGATGACGAAGCAGCGGTACGCGCCCGAGCGCATGGAGCGCGACGACTGGGACGAGGTGCTCAACATCCGCCCGCTGGAGGATATCTGCCCGAAGGCGCTGGGCGAGGACGTCCCCTTCATCCGCAAGACGCTGGAGCACCCGTGCGAGGATGATTTTTGGCTGCGCGGCAACTGGGCCAAGCGCAGGGTGGGCAAGACGGTCCCCGTGCTGATCCAAAGCGGTTGGTTCGACGACAACGGCATGGGCACGACCGAGGCGCTCGACCTGACGGCCGCTTACCCCGACGGAGCGCGCAAGGTGATTCTCGGCCCGTGGCAGCACGGCGGCAACAGCACGTACGATCTGCACGCGCTGTCGTTCGCGGCAAACGCGCTGCGGTTCGATTTGGATGTGATCTATCAAAAATGGTTCGACCATTTCCTCCGGGGTGAGGAAAACGGCATCGAGCGGGGCGCGCCCGTGGAATACTACACAATGGGAACGGGCGAATGGAAAACGGCCCTCCGCTGGCCCGTGGAAAACGCCGACGACACGCCGTTTTACTTCGGCGAAAACGGCGCGCTGTTTCCCGTCTGCGGCAGGGAAGGGCACGACAGTTACCGGTACGACCCGGAAAACCCCGGCACGCACATCATTGACATGTGCGAAAACGAGATCGCCGTGCCCGAGGATTACACCGAGGAGGAAAAGCGCCCGGATTATCTGTGCTACACCACGCCCCCGCTCTCGCAGCCGCTGACGGTGACGGGCGACGCGCGCGTGACGCTGTACATCTCCAGCGACGCGCCCGACACGGATTTCATCGTGCGGCTGTGCGATGTGGACGAGGCCGGGCGCAGCGTCAAGCTGGCCGACGGCGTGCTGGCCGCGCGCTTCCGCGGCGGCTTTGAGAAGCCGGAATTCCTGATGCCGGGCGCTGTAGAAAAGATAGAGATCCGCACGTCGAAGGTGTCGCACTGCTTTCTGCCCGGGCACCGGCTGCGCGTCAGCGTTACCTCCGGGGCCAAAAATCTGATTTTCCCGAACAGCAACACCAAAGCGGGCTACAACAGCACCGAGACGCAAATCGCGCTCAACAGCGTGTGGTACGGCGGCGGCGCGCCGTCGCGTATTTTGCTGCGTATCGAGCGGTAATTATTTTTTCAAACCGTTTAAGTAAGCACTGAACAAATCGGAGCG
>CANRZX010000019.1 GCA_947644575.1 uncultured Clostridia bacterium
CAGAGAAATATGTAGAAGAATTTGATGCTTCCTATCAAAAAGCTTCAAATCGGCTTGTCCGGGAGTTTACTCAAGAATTTTGCTTTGAGGATGGTAGTATTGATTGGGAGAAACTTGTTGAGTTTAATTCAGGTAATTAATTTTCGGAGGATAGCATGAATAGAGGTTCTGAATGGCGAAGATGGGAACTGCATTTACATACGCCCTTCACTAAAAAAGCAGATCAATATATAGGAAAAACAACTGATGAAAAATGGGATAATTTCTATACTTCTATCTGTGATTATATAGGGGATGGAAGCGATCCTTTGCGTTCAATTTGCGCTATAGCAATTACAGATTATCTTTCAATAGATAACTATCTAAAAGTATGTGCAGATAACAGACTCCCTGATAGTGTTAAACATGTTTTTCCCAATGTGGAGTTGAGAATAACACCAATTGCATCAGATTCCCCCATAAATATACATTGCTTATTTGATCCAAGCATTGTTGGGGAATTAGAGGGGCGTTTTTTTGCTAATTTGAAATTTGAATATAATCACAACAAGTATAGTGCTACAAAAAGTGAGTTGGTTCGATTAGGCCGTGATTTCCAGAAGAATCAATCTTTAAGTGATGAAGATGCCCTTAAAATAGGTTTATCCCAATATGTGATTTCCTTAGAAACTTTGTCTGATGTTTTTAAGTACAATCCTCAATTAAAGGAAAAAACCATTATTGTAGTATCAAATAGTAGTACAGATGGTGCATCTGGGCTTCGTGCCCATAGTGACTATTTTTTAGGTAATATTTCCCAATTAGAAGCTACCCGGAGGGCAATTTACCAACTTTCTGACATGGTGTTTTCTTCCAATTCAAAAGATATATCATACTTCCTTGGGGAAGGTCCTGACTCTATAGATGTTGTGAAAGAAAAGTGTGGCTCGTTAATGCCCTGTATTCATGGCTGTGATGCCCATACTAACGAAAAAGTGTTTGCCCCTGCGGACAATCGTTTCTGCTGGATTAAAGCGGATCCAACTTTTGAGGGATTGAAGCAAGTCCTTTATGAACCAAAAGAGCGTGTGCGTATTAGCAGTAGTGTTCCAGATGAAAAGCCAGAATACTATGTGATTGACCGAGTTGAGATAGTGAGAAATGCAGATTTCTCGCCAAAACCCATATATTTTAGCGACCAGCTTACATGTATCATAGGAGGAAAATCAACCGGGAAGTCCCTGCTCCTTCATAATATGGCAACGGCAATAGATAGGAAGCAAGTAGAGAAAAAACAGGAAACCGCAGCAACCAATGTTAAACAGATTCCGGAGTTAAAGGTTTATTGGCGTGACGGGGTTTGTAGTGATGATAAGAGCAAAGAGCGGAAAATTGTTTACATTCCGCAGACTTATTTAAACCGTTTAAGTGATGAAGAACAAGAAACAACGGAGATTGATACCATTATCCAAGACATTGTTCTGCAAGATCAAAAGTGCAACGAAGCATACCGCTTAATGCTCAAAAAGATTTCCGAGCAGAAGCAACAAATTGCGAAGTCGATTGTAGACTTCTTGCAGATTGTAAAGAATCGGGAAGAACTTTATGAGCGATGTAAAGGAATTGGCGACAAGGAAGCAATCGAAGCTGAACTTGAAAAATTGAATGACCAATTAGAACAACTTAGTAAAGAATATAATGTTACGGAAACTGAAATAGCAGAATATCAAAGTTCAATAGAAAATGCAAGAACCCTAAGGGAGTCATACTCCGTAGCAACCAAAGAAATTGAACAGATACAAGATATTCAATCCGTTGTAGATATAAAGTTCTCTTCTAATAGTGCATTTGCGGTTTTTAACGAGTTGTTTGATAACGCCATTGAAGAAGTGAAAAAGATCGCTGATGAAGCTTGGGCTGCCAAACGAGAGGAAATTTTACAAACGGCTCGTAAGAAATGCGGAGATATTGAGTCGGCTATAAGCAAGTATGAAGAAAGAATTGCTATATTAAAGCCGAAAATGGACGGCAATGAACGGATAAGCAAACTTTCTGCTTCTATTGTAAAGGAGCGAGAACGGTTGGCAAAACTTTCTGAATACCAAACCCAGCTAAGCACAGTGCAAACACAGTATAAGCAAAACTTAAATGAGTTAAGCCAATCGTTTTCTACTTTCAGCCAAATATATCTTGCGTATGTAGACAGCATTAATAGTGGCTTTGTTTCTTCTACAGACGAATTGGAATTCTCTGTAAGAAAAGTATTGCGTATTGACCAACTCGTGCGGAAAATTTCGGATCTATTAGATAATAGGTCAATTGGAAGATTTCATGCATTCAACCTCCGCGAAATAACAGAAGATGTATTATCTTCGGAACATATTGAAGCGTTTATCGAGGCAATCCTTACCAACTCAAAAGATACTCTGCAACTAAAAGGTGGTTGTACTGTAGAATCTGCCCTCCGTGAAATTTTGTCGGATTGGTATAATATAGATTATGTTGTCCGAATGGATAATGACGATATACAAGATATGTCGCCAGGCAAGAAAGCTTTGGTTTTACTTAGGCTTCTTATTAGCCTTGCTGAAAGCAGGTGCCCGATTCTTATAGACCAGCCCGAGGACGACCTTGATAACAGATCAATTTTCGATGAGTTGATACGATTTATTAAAGAGAAGAAGGTTGATAGGCAAATCATTACCGTTACACATAATGCCAATATTGTACTTGGCGGTGATGCTGAGTTGGTGATAGTTGCAAATCAAAAAGGAAAAAATGCCCCGAATAAACAATACCGCTTTGAATATCGTGGCGGTTCGATTGAGGACAATAATCCTGTTGTTGAAGAAAATAGGGAAGTCATCCTAGGCATATTAAACAGCAAAGGTATACAGGAACATATCTGTGAAATCCTTGAAGGAGGAGAGCAAGCCTTTGCTCTGCGGCAACACAAGTATCACTTTATCAAGAGCTAAGGTGCGTCATATGCCTGCTGCCGCTCCCGAAACCGTCCAGATTTTTGCCAATCCCCATCTGCAAAAACCTTCCCGTTTTCCTGCCGGGCAAAATGAGTGTTTCCATCCGGCGAAACCCTCATTTTGCCCAGCAGCCGTGACAGCAGGTATAACACACTACACTTTGCAAGCAAAGTCGTGTGCCAAAGGGGTACCCTTTGGAAACCCCATTTTGTCGGAGTGTGCAGCCACACTTCCTCCAAAATGCAAAATAAGCGGCATAGGCCAGCCCGTTCCCGGTGCTGATCTATGCCGCTTATTTGCCTACATGGGCTTCTTACTCTATCGCCCATATTAACCGTTCTGTTTTATCACTTCCGTATGTACGGTCGATTTGCTGATGCCAAATTGCTGCGCGGCGCTGCGCACGGTCGCGCCGGTTTCCACCACATACTGCCCCAGCGCAACGGCGCGCTCCTCCGGATTTCCTTTCATGCACACACCACTCCCCATGCGGGCGGCATCCGGGCGCGGACGCGGGGACGCCCCGCCGCTTTGTGTCTCTGTGCATATATATGCCCGGGGCCGGGCGGTTATGCGGAGCAGTTATCCTTTATTGATCTCGCGTTTGAACGTGGAAAGGCGGCGCCCTTACGCGCCCTGCTCGGCCATTTCGCGCAGCAGCGCGATTTCGCGCGCCCAGCCCGCGTCGTCGTTGGGTGTTTCCAATATAAACGGCAGGCCGCGCAGCGCGGGATGCTTGACGACGCGGCGGAAGGTCTCGAGCCCGATGTGCCCCGCGCCGATCTGCGCGTGGCGGTCCTTGTGCGCGCCCAGCGGGTTCATGCTGTCGTTCAGGTGCAGGGCTTTCAGGCGGTCAAGGCCGATCACCTTGTCAAACTGCGTCAGCACGCCGTCGAGGTCGTTGACGATATCATATCCCGCGTCCCACACATGGCAGGTGTCGAGGCAGACGCCTACCTTGCCGGACAGCGATACGCCGTCCAAAATGGCGTGCAGTTCCTCAAAGCTGCGGCCGACCTCGCTGCCCTTCCCGGCCATTGTTTCGAGCAGGACGGTGGTGCGCTGGCCCTCGGTGAGCACATCGTTGAGCTGCGCCGTGATGAGCGCAACGCCCGCCGCCGCGCCCTGCCCGACGTGACTGCCGGGATGGAAATTGTAATAATTGCCGGGGACGCGCTCCAAGCGGGCGAGGTCGTCGCGCATCATATCGCGCGCGAATTCGCGCAGGTGCGCGTCCGCTGCGCAGGCGTTCATGGTGTAGGGCGCGTGTGCCACCAGCGGGCCCGTCACGCCGTTTTGGACGGCCTCGGCCAAAAACGCGGCCACGTCCGCCTCGTCCAGCGCTTTGGCGGTGCCGCCGCGTGGGTTGCGCGTGAAAAAGGCGAAGGTGTTCGCGCCCAATTTGCGCGCCTGCCGCCCCATCGCGGCATAGCCCTTCGCGGCGGAAATATGGCTTCCGATTTTCATCATAAAAGGCTTCATCCCTTTCAAGACATACTTTTTACTCAAAACAAAGCATCTTCTATCGGTGTTCCACCTCATCCGTCATTTGCTCCGCAAATGCCACCTTCCCCTCGAAGGGGAAGGTGGAGAGGTTAAGTTTTTTCATATAATTATCGTTCTTCCACGGACACGTTTCCACACCGGCTTCGTAGGGGAGGGCCTTGGCCCTCCCGCAAGGCCCGGGATCATGTTTCCGGGCGGGGCAAGCCCCGCCCCTACGGTGGCTTGGTGCAGGCTATGGGATTCTGAGCATCACGGTATCTTTTACCCTGCAAACTGTAAAAAGGAGGGCCGGACATGTCGGAACCGGAAAAAACACCCGACGTGCGCGCCGAGCTGGCACGTATGGCCGAGCCGGAATACGCGGCCTTTGCCGCGAAGCTGCTGCCCGGCATAGACGACCTGCTCGGCGTGCGGCTGCCCGTCCTGCGGCGGCTGGCCCGGCGGCTGGCGAAGGGGGACTGGGCGGCCTATCTCGACGCCGCGGGGGACGGCACGTTTGAGGAGCGCATGCTTCAGGGCATGGTCATCGGGTACCTCGACGCACCGGCGGAGACCGTGCTGGCGCGCGCCGCCGCGTTCATTCCGAAAATCGACAACTGGTCGGTGTGCGACAGCTTTTGCAGCGGGCTCAAAATCGCACGCACAGTGCCGCGGCGTGTGTGGGATTTTTTGACGCCGTATTTAGACGACCCACGCCCGTTTGGCGTGCGCTTCGCGGTGGTGATGCTGCTGTTTTATTATATTGACGCGGCGCATTTGTCCGCCGTGCTCGACTGCCTTGCCGGTGTGCGGTACGAGGATTATTATGTAAAAATGGCCGTCGCGTGGGCGGCTTCGATGTGCTGCGCGGCGTTCCCGGAAAGGACGCTCGCGTGGCTGCGGACGATGCCGCTCGACGAATGGACGCACGAAAAAACCGTCCGCAAAATCTGCGAATCGCGGCAGGTGAGCGTCGGTGTGAAGCGGCAGGCAAGACAGCTTCTGTGGGACGAGGCGCGTTATGCGCGGGGGAGAGCGGACGCCTGAGGCTTCGGCCGGCCGATCCGCTCAATCAAAAAGGAGGAGAGCGTCACCGTCAAAAAGGAGAACGCGATGCGCCGCAGCGGGATGTAGCTGAGCGACAGCGCCAGCACGACGGCGTCCGTAAGGAAATAGGCCTTGGAGAGCGGCAAACGGACAAACTTTTCTAACAGCAGCGCCAGCACGTCGTCGCCGCCCGACGCGCCGCCCGCGCGGACGACCAGCCCCACGCCCACGCCGACAAACATGCCGCCCAAAATCGCCGCCGCGAACGGATGGGCCGAGAGGTCGGGCAGCACGAAGCCAACGCGCTCCCAGATGAAATAAAAGCCCGCAAACGCCGCGCTGGCCGCGAGGGCACGCCGCAAAAACAGCTTGCCCAAATAGCGATAGCCCAGCGCGTAGCAAACGGCGTCAATGACAAATTCACTGACGCCCGGCGAAATGCCGAACCAGCGACGCAGCAGCAGCGTCGTGCCCAGCACGCCGCCTTCGGTGATGCCGCTTTGGCTGTGGACGTTGAACAGGCCGAAGCTCAAAATGGCCGCGCCGGCCAGCAGCGTCGCCCAGCAAGAAATATCTTTGCGTTGTATCTGCATGAAAAAATTACTCCGTATAGTAAAACTGTAAAAGCATATCAAAGGGAAAGGAGTGCTTTCAATGCCCAATGCGTTTACGACAAGAATTTATGAGGTAGTGCGGCAGATTCCGCGCGGGTGCGTCGCGTCCTACGGACAGGTGGCGGCGCTGGCGGGCAATCCGCGCGGCGCGCGCGGCGTGGGCTTCGCGCTGCACCGCAATCCGCAGCCGGGCGTGATTCCGTGCCACCGCGTGGTATTCAAGGACGGCCGCCTGTGCGGCGGCTTCGCATTCGGCGGCGAGGGCGCGCAGCGCGCGCTGCTCGAGGACGAGGGCGTCGCGTTCTTGCCGGACGGCCGCGTCGACCTGCAGAAATGCGGGTGGATCGGGCGGTAAAGTGGAAGGCGGAGCGGCGGCGTTCCTATTCGAGAAAGCAGCCATACTTTTCCAGAGTCTCCCCGGTAAAGCAGCCGTAGCTTTCCTCGTTTTCGCCGGTGAAACAGCCATAGCCTGCCGCGTCCTCCGGCTCCGGGGAGGAAACCGGGCGGCGCGGCCGGAGCCGCCGGAAAAGGCGGACGGACGTCCCGATCAGAAGGATCATTGAAAACAGCCAGAATACAAGGAAAGCGGAGTTCGCGCTTTGGACCTCGAAAAAAACCGATTGGCCCATCGCGGGGTCTTTCGCCGCTAAGATCCGGCTGTGCATAAAATTGACGGAATACCGTACGCCGTCGGATTCGAGAAAATATTTGGACGTCAAACGGTTGGACTCCGCTCCGCTCTCATAAAGATAGGTATATAAAACCTCCCCCTGCGCGTCAATCACGACTGCCTTGTCATTGCGCGCTTCGCACAAAACGATGCTGTCGTCTTCGGTGAAGCCCGCGTAGGCTCTGTGATTGCTGTAAAATTCATACGTGCGCAGCAGCGAACCGTCGGGACGCAGGAGCATCATATATTTTTGGCGTACGCCGTCAAAAATGCCGGGGTTGACGCAGACCAAAATGTTCCCCCGTGCGTCCATATCAATAGTGGAAATCTCGGCCATACCGGAGAAAATCGTGTCGGTGACCGCGACCGCTCCGCCATGAAAGACCGAGGGAGCGGCGTCGTTCTCTACGGTTTCGTCGGCGAAAAGGCAGAGGAAACAAAGCGCGCAAATCACAACAAAAACCGGGCACAGCGCCGAAAAAACCTTCTTCATCCTATCAACCCCCGTCCAACGGCGACGGCACCCCTGTCGAGCCGCTTCTCGGGCAAGCAGCTCCAGCCCTCAGCGCCCGTTCAGAGCGCCGCCATCTGCGCGGCCACGTCCGCCTCGCCCGCGCGCATGGCCCGCAGGGTCATGTCGAGCAGCTTGTCCAGCTCCCAGCCAAGGCGCTCCGCGCCCTGCCGGATAACGTCGCGCGAGCAGCCCGCGGCGAATTTTTTGTCCTTAAACTTCTTTTTCAGGCTGGAAAGCTCCATATCCTGAACACTTTTCGATGGGCGCATCAGCGCCGCCGCGCCCACAAGGCCCGTCAACTCGTCCGCCGCGAACAGCACCTTTTCCATCTCGTGCTCCGGTTCGACGTCACTGCAAAGGCCGAAGCCGTGGCTGCACACCGCGTGGACAAACGCCTCGTCCGCGCCGATCTCGGCCAGCAGCTCCGGCGCTTTTTTGCAGTGCTCCTCGGGCCATTGCTCAAAGTCGACGTCATGCAGCAGGCCGACGGCTGCCCAAAAATCGGCGTCGCCGCCATAGCCCAGCTCGCATGCGTACCAGCGCATCACGGCCTCCACCGTGAACGCATGCTGCAGATGGAACGGCTCATGATTGTATTTCTTGAGTAGAGAAAGGGCTTTTTCGCGCGTCATAGGTCATTCTCCTTTAATACTGTTTGTATATTGGTGATAATTTTATACGGTATCCGAGTGTGTGAAAACAGGCTCGCGGCTCATTTCAAAAATTTCCGCATCAGTGTTTCCTTTTCCGGCGTGTACGGCTGGTAGCGGATGGACAGATCGATCCAGTTCGCCTTGCGGACGATGCTTTTATAGTGGGTGAACGTGTCGAAGCTGAGCCGGCCGTGATAGCTGCCCATTCCGCTTTCCCCCACACCGCCAAAGCCCATTTCACTGGTGGCGAGGTGGATGACGGTGTCGTTGACGCACCCGCCGCCGAAGCTGCACGCGCGCAGCACGTGGCGCTCGGCGCTCTTGTCCGTCGTGAACAGATAGAGCGCCAGCGGCTTCGGGCGCGCGTTCACAAAGGCGACGGCCTCGTCGAGCGTCTTATACGGGAGCACCGGCAGGATCGGGCCGAAGATTTCCTCCTGCATCACGGGGCTGTCGGGCGATACGCCGTCGAGCACCGTCGGCGCGATCTGCAGCGTTTCGGCGCGCCCGGCGCCGCCGCACACCGCGCGGCCGCTTGCCATCAGCCCCATCAGCCGCCGGTAATGCCGCTCGTTGACGATGCGCCCGTAGTCCGGGTTTTCGAGCGGCGCCTCGCCGAACTGCTCCGCGATCTCCTGCCCCAGCAGCGCCAGCAGCTCGTCCCGCGCGGATTCGTGGACAAGCACATAGTCCGGCGCGACGCACGTCTGCCCGGCGTTCAGATATTTGCCGAACACGAGCCGCCGCGCGGCGATGGGCAGCTCGGCCGTTTCGTCGACGATGCACGGGCTTTTGCCGCCGAGCTCCAACGTGACGGGCGTCAGCCAGCGCGCGGCCTTTTCCATCACCAATTTGCCGACCGCGACGCTGCCCGTGAAAAAGATGGAATCAAAATGCTGATCCAGCAGCGCCTCGTTTTCAGCGCGGCCGCCTTCGATCACGGCGACATACTCCGACGAAAAGCAGCTCTCCAGCAGCTCCCTCAGCGCGCGGCTGGTGGCGGGGGCGTAGGCGCTGGGCTTCACGACGGCGCAGCAGCCCGCCGCGATCGCGCCGATCAGCGGGTCGAGCGAGAGCAGAACCGGGTAGTTCCACGGGCTCATGATGAGCGAAACGCCCAGCGGCTCGGCCACGACGAAGCTTTTGGCCGAAAACTGCGCGAGCGGCGTTTTCACACGGCGCGGGCGCACAAGGCGCGTCAGATTGCGCCGCATATAGTCGAGCTCACTTTTCACAAGGCCGACCTCGCACATGTAGCCCTCAAAGGGGGATTTGTGCAGATCCTCCCGCAGAGCGGCGCACAGCCGCGCCTCGTGCGCGGTCAGGGCACTGTGCAGCGTGTCCAGCGCATGGCGGCGAAAAGCGACGGCGCGGGTTTTCCCTGTGGCGAAAAACGCGCGCTGCGCCGCGGCAATGGCTTCTATTTGCATAAACGTCTCCTTCTTTCAGACAATCAGAAAATCCTCCGAGCGGAAATTGCTGTAGTACCGTCCCTTTTCGGCGGTGAACTTCAGCACGCAGTAATCCGGGTCGTTCACTCCCTTGGGGTAGTACATGGTGTCGCCTGTGCGCCAGAGCCGCTTTTTTGCCTCGGCGGTCTCTATGACCTCGACCGTACCCATGAGGCTGACGCCGCGGAAAAAGCGCCGGTCCATCAGATAGACGCCGCCCTGTTGATTCCTGCGAAAGCAGGCGATTTTGTTGGACGAGGTGTTTGTGGAAAACCACAGCACCCGGATCCCTTCGCGCACACGCGGCGCGAGCATGGCCTTCGCAACGGGGAAGCCCTCCGCGTCAATATAGGAGAGAAAAACTGTTTTGGCCTGATCGAGCATTTTCCCGACGGTTTTATCCGGGTCGCGCATTTCGGCCGCTCCTTTCCATACCCCTTCGGTTTTTTTGTTGCAGCATGAGCGCATCGTGCGAAGGGCAGCTCCGGCGGCTTTTTCGGCTGTCCCTGCAGGGGATGGGAGAAGGCCGTTAAAAATAAAGGCCGCATAATCGCTCTGCGGCTATTGTAGCATGTACACAGCAAAATGACAACCGGAAAGCGCGGAAATGCGTTTCGCGGAAGTCTTGCCGTCCGCCTCGAAATGTAGTATAATTAAATAAAATATGATAAAATAGTCATAGAGTGGTTATTTTACTCGATTTTTATGGCGTTCGCCTCCCCCTCGCGGGGCAGCCGGCGAATTCGCCCATGATGCCCATGATATCATTCGCACGTTGTGCTCAGGATATCATATAAAAATCATTTGATGCTGCGGCGCATACACACGCCGATAGGGATTTCCCGGCCGTATATAGTTCGATATTAAAAGGGAAACCCATATATCACTGGAGGTGCTGATCCGATGGGCCAGAAGTTTACGCCGCTCGCCCAATCCCGCGCGAGCTATTACTGCAAGGGCAGCCCGGTACATTTTGTGCGCGTCGAGCTGTTCCGGATGGAGGGCACGGGCGATACCGTGGTGACACTGACGTTCAAGAACCTATTTTCCCGCCCGCTCGTTTCGTTCACAGCCTATTTCCGCTGCAAAAACAAATACGGCGAGGTCGTGGTGGAGGATTCGTTTACCTATGACGACGTTTACGCGGGCGAAGGCGACTGCTTTGGCAGCGACGACGCGGTGTTTGTCTGCGACGAGCCACTGGGCAGCGTTGAGGTGCGCCTGGGCTCGGTGACCTACGACGACGGCGCGCCGCATGATCTGCGCCGCTGCGCCGCCGTGGCGCTGCCGCCGCTGCGCCCACTGCCCCAGCGCGAGCGCGCGGCATTGTGCGCGGCGCTGCACACCGAGGACGCGGACTATTATCCCGAGGAGGCCGAGGACGGCTGGCGCTGCACGTGCGGCGCGTTCAACTACAACGCAGGGCGGGGCATCCACTTTTGCAGCGAATGCGGCATGGAAAAGGCGATGCTGCAGTCCGCCCTGCACGAGGTGCGCAGGGCCGCGAGCCCCCGGCAGCCCCAGTATGACGCCGGAATGCAATATCTGCCCGTGCGCGACGAGGACCCCGGCGCGGAGGACTCTTATGAGGGCGCGGGCTATGGCCGCATCCAGTATGCGCGCGCGCTGCGCGGTGTGGAGGAGCGGCGCGCAGCGTGCGGCCTGACGGGCGCGCCGGCAGACGGGGCGGGCGCCGTCTCGATTATGAAGGACGCCACCGCCGATTTCATCCTGCGCTATCTGCCGCTCTGGACGCTGGCGGCGGCCGCGGTGTTTGCCGTGGGCGCGGTGTTCGCGGCGCAGTTTTTGCTGTGACGGCGTTTCCTCTTTCACACGCAAATCCGCGTCATCTGCAAATCCGCGCCTGAATTGGTTAGAATAATTAGAATAAATAGCGGCCCGCGAAAAAGCATCCGCGGCCGCGTAAATTTTACGGTAGGGGGATCCATCACACACATGGCAAAAAAGACCGCCGCCTATACCAATGAGAGCATCACCTCGCTGAAAGGAGCCGACCGGGTGCGCAAGCGCCCGGGCGTTATTTTTGGCTCGGACGGCGTCGAGGGATGCGCGCACTCGATCTTTGAGATCCTGTCAAACGCCATCGACGAGGCCCGGGAGGGCTACGGCAGCCGCATTCTTGTCACGCGCTTCGCGGACGGCTCGGTCGAGGTCGAGGACTTCGGACGCGGGATGCCCGTCGACTACAACACCGGCGAGCAGCGCTATAACTGGGAGCTTTTGTTCTGCGAGATGTACGCCGGAGGCAAGTATGCCGCCGGGGAGGACAATTACGAATACTCGCTGGGTCTGAACGGCCTCGGTCTGTGCGCCACGCAGTACGCCTCCGAGTGGATGAAGGCCGATATTTACCGCGACGGCTTTCATTATCACCTCGATTTTGAAAAGGGCGAAAACGTCGGCGGCCTGCAAAAGGAGCCGCTCGCCCGCAAGCGCACGGGCACGGTCATCCGCTGGAAGCCGGACGCCGAGGTGTTCACCGACATCAGCGTGCCCGGCGATTATTTCCGTGACGTCATCAAGCGGCAGGCCGTTGTCAACGCGGGCGTCACGTTTGTGTTCACCGACCTGAGCGGCGGCGAAAAGCGGACGGAGGAGTATTATTATGAAAACGGCATCCGCGATTACGCCGAGGAAATCGCCGATTTGCAGAGTCTGACGCCGGTTGTGTTCTGCCAGTCCGCCGCCGAGGGGCGCGACCGCCCGGACCGCCCGGACTACAAGGTGAAGCTGAGCGCCGCGTTCTGCTTTTCCAATAAAAACCAGCTGCTGGAATACTACCACAATTCCAGCTGGCTCGAGCACGGCGGCAGCCCGGACCGCGCGGTGCGCTCGGCGTTCGTCGGCCAGATCGACGCGTTTTTGAAGCAGAAAAACCTCTACAAAAAGGGCGAGAGCCGCATCACGTTCACCGATGTGCAGGACTGCCTGATTTTAATCTCCAGCTCGTTTTCCACGCAGACGAGCTACGAGAACCAGACGAAAAAGGCCATTACGAACAAATTCATCCAGCAGGCGATGACGGATTTCCTGCGGCACAATTTGGAAGTCTATTTCATCGAAAAGCCGGACGAGGCTATGCGCATCGCCCAGCAGGTACTGGTGAACAAGCAGAGCCGCGAGCACGCCGACAAGGTGCGGCAGGGCGCGAAAAAAACGCTCTCGGCGCAGCTTGACATCGCGAACCGCGTGCAGAAGTTTGTCGACTGCCGCTCGAAGGACGTCTCCCGGCGCGAGATCTACATCGTGGAGGGCGATTCGGCGATGGGCGCGGTGAAGCAGAGCCGCGACTCCGATTTTCAGGCCATCATGCCCGTGCGCGGCAAAATTTTGAACTGCCTGAAGGTGGACTACGACCGCATCTTCAAAAGCGAGATCATCACCGACCTCATCAAGGTGCTGGGCTGCGGCGTGGAGCTGGGCGGCAAGGGCAAGAAGGAGCTGTCCAGCTTCGACCTCGCGAGCCTGCGCTGGAGCAAGGTGATCATCTGCACCGATGCGGACGTGGACGGCTACCAGATCCGCACGCTGATCCTCGCCATGATCTACCGCCTGACGCCGACGCTGATCGAGGAGGGCTATGTCTACATCGCGGAATCGCCGCTGTATGAGATCGAGAGCAAGGGCCGGACGTATTTTGCCTACACCGAGCCGGAAAAGGCGGAATTTTTGAAGCGCATTGGCAGCGCGAAATATACCATCCAGCGCTCGAAGGGCCTTGGCGAGAATGACCCGGAGATGATGTGGCTGACGACAATGAACCCCGAGACGCGCCGCCTCATCAAGGTGACGCCCGAGGACGCGCAGCGCACGAGCGAGGTGTTCGACCTGCTTTTGGGCAACAACCTCGCGGGCCGCAAGGAGCACATCGCGAACCACGGATACGAGTATCTGGACGATTTGGACGTATCTTAAATCCATCAAAAGGATAAATCCGCCAGTTTGAAAAAAAGAGGAATGACATGGCAAGAACACCGAAGAAAAAACAGCCGGCGAAAGCGCCGGTGCGGCCGCAGCTGGGCGACGGCGTCGAGATCATCGACGCGGGCAGCGTACAGGAGGAGCCGATCACCCGCACGCTGGAAACCAATTTCATGCCCTACGCGATGAGCGTCATCGTCTCCCGCGCCCTGCCGGAGATCGACGGCTTCAAGCCCGCGCACCGCAAGGTGCTGTATACCATGTACGACATGGGGCTTTTGAAGGGCGCGCGCACCAAATCCGCCAACATCGTGGGCAGCACGATGCACCTGAACCCGCACGGCGATCAGGCCATTTACGATACGCTGGTGCGCCTCGCGCGCGGCAACGAGAGCCTGCTGGTGCCGTTCGTCTCCGGCAAGGGGAATTTCGGCAAGGCGTACAGCCGCGACATGGCCTACGCCGCATCCCGGTATACCGAAGCGAAATTGGAGGACGCGTGCGCCGAGTTGTTCCGCGACATCGACAAGGACACCGTTGATTTTGTCGATAACTACGACGCGACGACGCAGGAGCCGACGCTGCTGCCCGTCACGTTCCCCACGATCCTTGCGAACAACACACTCGGCATCGCCGTCGGCATGGCGTCGAGCATCTGCTCGTTCAATTTGGCGGAGCTGTGCGCGACCACCATCGCGTTTTTGAAGGACCCGAAGCACGACCTCTTCTCGACGATGCCCGCCCCCGATTTTGTCGGCGGCGGCTACATCCTGTACAACGAGGAAGAGCTGAAAAAAATCTACGAGACGGGGCGCGGCAGCGTGCGTGTGCGGGCGAAATACGCCTATGAACGGGAGGGCAACCGCGTCGAGATCACGCAGCTCCCCCCCACGACGACCGTCGAGGCGGTCATGGACAAGATCGCGGAGCTCGTTAAGGCGGGGCGGATCAAGGAAATCAGCGACATGCGCGACGAGACCGATCTGAACGGCTTGAAGCTGACGATCGACCTCAAGCGCGGGCAGGATGCGGAAAAGCTGATGCAGAAGCTGTTCCGAACCACGCCTCTGGAGGATGCGTTCGCCTGCAACTTCAACATCCTGATCGCGGGAATGCCGCGCGTGATGGGCGTGCGCGAGATTTTGGAGGAGTGGAGTGCTTTCCGCACCGAATGCGTGCGGCGGCGCACCTATTTTGAACTGCGCGGCAAGGAAAAGCGCCTGCATCTTCTGAAGGGCCTCGCGGCGATTCTGCTCGACATCGACAAGGCCATCCACATCGTGCGCGAGACCGAGGAGGAGGACGAGGTACTGCCGAACCTGATGATCGGCTTCGGCATCGACCGCGAACAGGCCGAATACGTGGCCGAGATCCGCCTGCGCCATCTGAACCGCGAATATATCCTCAAGCGCACGCAGGAGACGGACGAGTTAGAGGACGACATCGCCCGCCTGAAGGAAATCCTGAACAGCCCGGCCAAGCTGAAGCGCATCCTGATTGACGAGCTCTCCGCCGTGGCCAAGCAGTACGGCGAGCCCCGCCGCAGCGAGATCCTGTATGACGCGCCGGGCGACGAGGACGACGAGCCGGAGGAGGAGATGCCGGATTATCCCGTCACGGTATTCTACACGCGCGAGGGCTATTTCAAGAAGATCACGCCGCAGTCGCTGCGGATGTCCGGCGAGCAGAAGCTGAAGGAGGGCGACGCCGTCGAGGTGCAGCTCGAGACGCGCAACAACGCCGAGCTGCTGTTCTTCACAAGCAAATGCCAGGTCTATAAGTGCCGCGTGGGCGATTTTGACGACGGCAAGGCCAGTGTCATGGGCGACTACATCGCCGCGCGCCTCGGTATGGAGGAGGGCGAGACGCCCGTCTATATGGCGCTGACGACCGATTACAAGGGCCATATGTTCTTCTTGTTCGCGAACGGCAAGGCCGCGAAGGTGCCGATGGACGCCTACGCCACGAAGCAGAACCGCCGCAAGCTGCTGAGCGCGTTCAGCGATAAATCGCCGCTTGTCTACGCGGCCTATCTGCACGACGAGTGCGAGTTGGCCATTTACACCAGCGCGGGGCGTCTGCTGCTGGTGCATTCGGCGCAGGTGCCCGCGAAGCAGACGAAAAACACCGCCGGGGTGAACGTCGTCACGCTGAAGAAGAACCAGACAATCACGCGGGCGCGCCGGGCCGACCATGTGGAACTGGCCGATCCACACCGCTATCGGGTGCGCACGCTGCCCGCCGCAGGCGCGCTGCTGCGCGGTGAGGACGCCGCCGAGCAGCTGACACTCTCCTAAGAGCCTGTTCAAATTCTCGGGGTGTGCCGGATGGATGGGGTTTTCCGCCCGCCGCGCGGCTGTCCGCCGGCGCGGGAATTCTATTTGTGAAAGGAGCAATTTTATGAAGCGTTTTTCAAAAGCGGCGAGGCTGCTGGCCGCCGTGCTGGCCGTCTGCCTGCTGGCGTGCGCCTGCGGCCCAAGCGTACGGCTTGAGCCGTACAAGCGCGCCGTCCACGAAGAGGTTGATTTCACTCAGCTTGAATACGCGCGCCCGGACATCGACGCGCTGGACGCGAAAATCGACGCCGCGCTCGCCGCCACGGAGGAGGGCGACGCTCAGCAGGCGCTGACGCTTTATGACGAGCTTTTGCGCGGCCTCAACGAGCTCGATACAATGGGCTCCGTGGCCAGCATCCGGTATGATTTGGATCTGTCGGACGAATATTATCAAGAGGAAAACCTGCTGATCAGCGACAACTACACGCGGCTGGACAACCGCATGAACGAGCTGACGGGCGCGATTCTGGAATCGCCGTTTGAAAAGGACGCGCGTGGGCATTGGGGCGAGGGCTTCATCGAGCGGTACGAGATCAACAGCAAGCTGAATTCGCCTGAAATCGAAGCGCTCAGCGCGCGAGAGGACGAGCTGGTCAGCGAATACCAAAAGGCTTCCGCCGAGGAATTCACCGTTGAGCATAACGGCGAGGAGTTGACGATCGACGATCTTGACCTGTCCACTGACGAAGGCATGGCTCTGTATGACAAGATCAGTGCCAAGCGCAACGCCGCGCTTGGCCAGTATTATTTGGATTTAATCGATGTGCGCGTCGAGATCGCCCAAAAATTGGGCTACGACAGCTACGCCGACTACGCCTATGACCTGCTGGGCCGCGATTTTACCAAGGAAGAGGCGGCCGCCTTCAGCGACGCCGTCGAGGAGTGGCTCAGCTTCGTCGGTATTGTGGGCATGGTGTACAGCTATTCCCAGCCGGACAGCGTCGCCGAGACGCTCGCCGGCGTTCCGCTGGAGGACGGTTTCTTCTATTTGGAAAAGGCGCTGAAAGCCGAGGCGTTTCCCGCGTCGATGAGCGAGGCGCTGGACTATATGCGGCGCAACCATCTGTGCGACATCGGCGGCGGCTCGAGCCGCATGTCGGCGGGCTACAGCACAACGCTGGCGCAGTACGCCGCGCCGTTTATGTTCATCAATACCGACTATTATACCGATCCGGGCACACTGTTCCATGAGTTCGGACACTATCACAATTTTTATTGCGAGGAAGAAATGATCTGGAATGACGGCATCAGCCTGGATCTCGCCGAGGTTCATTCACAGGGCCTGGAGCTGCTGATGTTCAGCACCTATGAGGAAATGTACGGCGCCGACGCTGAGTGGATCGAGTACAATCAAGTCGTCAATATCATTTATTCGATTCTGTCCGGCTGCACCGAGGACGCGTTCCAGCAGGCGGTATTTGAAAACCCAGACATGACGCTTGAGGAGATGAACTCGCTGCATGCCGAGCTGACAGAGCGCTTCATGGGCTATACGGATCCATACGGCTGGGTCGACATCCACCATCATTTCGAGACGCCGTTCTATTATATCAGCTATGCCACCAGCGCGCTGTCAGCACTGGAGCTTTGGGTGGATTCGCTTGAGAACCGGGAAAAGGCCGTGGAAATCTACAGCAGCCTCACGCAGTACTGCGCGAACGCGGACTACCGCGAGACGCTCCAGACCGTCGGCCTGTCCGACCCATTCGAAGGCGACTGTGTCGAGCGCATCGCCAAGGCGCTCTATGAGGAGCTCGACATCGAGCAGGCGTACAATTCCATCTCCGCCGCGTGACGACTCGTGACGGCTCCAGATAAGGCGGAAGCCCCGTCGCGGGGAATGAAGCTTTTCCCCACGCCCTGCAGCGTGCGGCGCTTGTGCCATCATTTCTGATTCCTGATGTAGACAGCAAAAGCCCCCGGGACGTCGCTTTTACAAAGCGCTGTCCCGGGGGCGTAATGTCTGTCTTATCGTCAGCACACTTGAAAACAAGCATCTTGTTTTCAAGTGGCGCGCTTTGCGCGCCGCATGCGGAGTGTGCGTACTAACTACAAAATCGGCAGGAAATCGCCGCAGGCGATTTTTTGCGCGGCAACCCATGCCGCGCCTCGAAAAGCACCTCTTTTCGAGTGTATCGATTATATGGGAAAGCTGTGCTTCGGGAACAAATGCTCGAATGCGGCCCGGGCCGTTTTCGCGGCCGCCGCGCGGGCGGGAGGCGTCAAGGAAGCTGGGCAAGACGCTGCTCCATCGCCTCGGGGTGGATGCTGTACGCAAGCGCGGTTTCCTTGCTGATGCGCTTTTCCGTCACAAGGCGCAGAAGGCTGGCATCCATCGTCCACATCCGGGGATTTTTCGGATCAGGCCCGACGCCCGACTGAATGGCCATGTCGATCTGGTGCGATTTTCCGTCGCGGATCAGGTTCCGGATGGCGGGACTTTTGTCCGTGTACATCACTTCAAACGCCGGAACGAGTCGCCCGTCCAGCGAGGGAATAAGCTGCTGGCTGATGACTGCCTGGAGCACCATCGAAAGTTGCATCCGCACCTGCGGCTGCTGCTTTTCCGGAAACACGTCGATGATGCGGTCCACTGTGCTGGCCGCGCCTGTGGTGTGCAGCGTGCTGAACAAAAGCTGCCCGGTTTCGGCGGCTGTCACAGCCACCTCAATCGTCTCGTAATCGCGCATTTCGCCCAGCAAGATCACGTCCGGGCTCTCCCGCAAGGCGCTGCGCAGCGCGGCAATATAGGTGGGCGTATCGGTCGAAATCTCGCGCTGGGTGACGATGCACTTGCCATGCTGGTGGATAAACTCAATTGGATCCTCCATTGTAATGATATGCCCTTCGCGCGACCGGTTGATCGCGTTGATCAGGCAGGCCAACGTGGTCGACTTGCCGCTGCCTGCGGGGCCCGTGACAAGCACAAGGCCCTTTTTCAGCGTCGCGGCGCGCATTACCGCCGGGGGGATATCAAACTGCTCGGGGTCCGGCAGGCCAAAACGGATCACACGGATCACGGCGGCCAAGCTGCCGCGCTGATGCAGCACATTCGCGCGGAAGCGTCCCCCCAATTCAGGCAGGGAAAGGGAAAAGTCATCGTCCTGATCGGGGCGTTCGGGGCGGCGGCGGCCGCACAGCGCGTAGATGGCGGCGATCAGCTCCTCCGTATCGGCGGGCATCAGCCGCGCGTCCGCCCGTTGCTGGAGCCCCTCGACCTTGTAGGTGAGCGGCAGGCCCGGAACAATAAAGATGTCGGACGCGTCGAGCTCCAGCGCACGCCGGAACATTTCCTTGACTTCCATAACAAGCCCCCGTTTTTGAATCAAATTCGCCGTTTGCCCGCGCCCCGTGGGCGCGAAAAATATTTCAGCGCAAAAAGCGATTCGTTACAAATATTATCTAAAAGTTTTACCTCTTTGCCTTCCCCCCGAGGGGGAAGGTGGCATTTGCGAAGCAAATGACGGATGAGGGGAAGCTTCTGTACGCACAATTTTTTGTAAATTATTGTAAAAATTAACTCTTTCCTTGCGGACATGCCGCCGCGTCCGGGCCATGCGGCATTCAGTCAAAAGCCATGGCCTCCGCTAATCGGCGGTGCCAAACAGCGCGGGCGCTTCGTCCTCGCCGGCCCATTCGGCACTTTGACGCCATTGCGTGACACGGTAACCGCCGGATTCCGTCAGCTCGACGGCGATGGACAGCGAGCGCCCGTCCGCCCCTTCGATCCGCGCGGAAATACGGCTGTCCGCTCGGTCGGAGCCCGGCGGCAGCAGCGCGTCCAGCGCGACGGCGTCCCGCGTCCGCGACAGCGCCTCGTCCAATTCCGCCAGCCACTGCTGCCCCGCGCGCTCAAGCGCGTAAACACTTTCGGTCTGGAGCGCCTGCTTTCTCGCCTGCGCCAAATCGGCCCGCGCGGTGGAAAGGCTGAGCACGGAAAGCGTTGCAAGGCATAGCAAAATAACCGTCAGCAGCAACGACAGCCATCCTAAGCGCACGGGCCTGCTCTCCATAACGCATTTCCCCCTTTTTGCCGGATCGTCGGTCGCACAGCGCTATCCGCCGATGTACTTCTGTGTGTCCAGCTCATACAGCACTTCCTGTCCGCTCATGACAGACAGATGAGCCGAAAACATAACGCCAGGTCCCTGACGCACCGAATCCAAACGGCACGAGAGCCGATAGACCTCGTCTGTCCCGTCTGCGACAGCCGAGCCGCCCGCGTCGTAGCCCACGGTCAGCGTACCGTCCGCGTCTTCCCGCGCGCCGAGCCGCAACGCCCAAGCCTCGCGGGAATCGCTGGCGGCAAGCTGCTCCGCCGCGTTTTGAGCGATCTGAACGCAGAGCGAAAGCTCCCGCGCCTCGCGGGAAAGCCGCCTTGCCGTCCCAAGCATTTGCACCAGCACCGTCAAACAGAACAGCAAAAACAGCACCAACAGCAGCGTTTCAACATAGAAGGACGCGCCGCGCCTTGTCTTATTCACCGGCCGACACCTCCCCGCAGCGCAGCGCGACACGCGCCTCGCCGTAATCCGTCGCGGCGATGAGCAGGCCGCCCCGCTCCCGCGTCAGCGTAAAAGCGCCCAGCGGCACAATGCGCTCGGCGCTCTCCGGGCGCAGCGGCGTGTCGGCAAGCGCGTATTCCTCCCTCAGCGCGCCGTCATACAGATAAATACGTGTTTCATAGACTTCGCCGCCCGCGCTCTCCCGCAGCAGCAGCGCGTCTCCCTCCGGCCCGGTCCCTATCGAAACAGCGCCCGCCGCGTCCGCCGCACGGACGCGCGCCGTCAAATAGGACAGCGCCGCGCGTGTCTGGCGGTTATTCGTCTGGCTGTCGACAACAGCGCTGTAAAGCCCCGTCCCCTCGGTGACCAGGAACAACAGGGACAGCACGATGATCGCAAACAGCAGCAGCGGATACAGGTGCATCCACAGCTCGGTTCGTTTTTTCATACCGCCGCCCCCCTCTTCCTTACTCTATAGATTAAATCCAATCCCAAATGCCGCGCGGCCGGCGCTTACAAACCATGCCGGCGGACAACGGATACTGTATCTGTCAGGACGGCTTTTCAAACACGGCGACCTCGGGCATCTGATTGGAGGCGTAGACCTCATAGCTGACAATGAACCGCCGCCGGTTGACCTGAACGCCGTAATTTTCCTCCAAGTACGCAAGGCTGCGCGGATATGCGCCCTCTAACGCGTAGCACTGCACCGCCGCGTCCAGCACAGCCGTGCGCACGCTTTGCGCCGCCTGCTCGCTCAGAGACGCGCGGGCGTCCCGCCAGAGGCTGAACGCACCGAAAACCAGCAGCGCCGCGCACAAAAGCAGAACCGCGGCCGCGGCCGCGCGCACAGCGGGCTTTATGTGCCTTTCGTGATACATGGCCGCGCCCCCTTATCCGATGGCGGTGAGGATACCGATCAGCGGCAGCATCACCGCAAGCAACGTCGCGCCCACTGAAATGGTCAAAAAGCCCGCGAGCGCCGGCTCAACGCTGTTGATGATGGCGTCCATCTTCGCGTTGGCATCCTCGGTGAACACGTCGGACAGGCGCGCCAACACGGGATCCGGGCTTCCGGCGCGCGCGCCGATCAGCAGCATGCGCGCGTACAGCGGCTCAAACACATGGTTGTCATAGATCGCCTGCGCAAGGCTGCTCCCCTCGGCCATTTGCCGCCTGCATTCCTCTAACTGCGCGCGCAGGCCGCGGTGCGTCACCATTTCGGCGGCGCCCTCCATCGCGAGATCCATATCCACCGCGCTGGCGGTGAACGTGGCCAGCGCCGTGACAAAATGCGCTTCGGCCATACGGCGCGACGCGGCGGCGGTAAAGGGCAGCCTTTCCAGTAGCGCCCGAAGCGTCTCTCCGCCCCGCGGCGTGCAGGACACCGCAAGGCAGGCCAGCAGCAAAGCCGCCAGCACGGCCACCACGCAGAGCGAAACCCAACCGATCCCGCTGGCCGCCGCGATATAGGAATAGGAGGACGCTGCGATATTCCCCGCGAGGCTGCTGTAAACGCCCGTGAACACGGGCAGCACGCGGCCGACCAGCACCGCCAGCACCAAAGCCATCAGCAACAGCAAAAGCGCCGGATACACAACGGCGCTGCGCAGCTTTCGCTCTAATTTATCCTGTGTTTCATAATAGGCGGCAAGGGATTTCAGCACATCCTCGGTGCGCCCCGCCGTCTCGCCCACCGCGATCAGGCGCGCCGCGTAGGCCGGAAAATACCTACTTTGCGCGATGGCCTCGGCCAGCGGAGCACCCGACCGGATGCCCTCCAACACCGCCCCGGCGGCTTCATAAAGCGGCCCCTCGCGGCTGTCGCCCTGAATCAGGGTCAGCGCTTCGTCCGCCAAAATGCCGCCCGAGCCCAGCATCATCGCAAGATCCTCGCAAAACGCGCTGACCGCCAGCGAGCGCAGTATTTTTGCCGCCATAGTATTCCTCCTTTGATTGGAAAGCGCGGGCAGGCCATTCCATGCGGCGCCGTCCGATGCCGCCGCTGTTTTTGCAGCACCTAACCCTGTTCCCCTTCTCCTCGAGGGAAAGGGAGACAGGGTAAAGTTTTGGATAAAAAAATAGGTTCTTATATTTAGCCGCCCGGTTCCGAGTGCGGCAGGGGCGGCCTTGCCTCGCCCGGAAACGCCACAGCGGCCTTCGCGGGAGGGCTAAGGCCCTCCCGCAAGGCTACATGATGAATCATAAATTGTGCGCCTAATCACTGCCCGCACTTCTGGCGGAATTCCGTCCACACCTTAGTGTGCTCCTCCATCGCCTCGGCGGAGATGTTCTGAATCATCTCCATCTTGCCGGTGTCGAGATCCTCCGGCAGCGTCAGGAAGGAGCGGTACGCCTCCTCGATCAGCTCGTCGGCGGCCTGGTTCGTGCAGTAGTAGCCCATATACTCAAAGCACTGCTTGGAGACCTCGGGCCGCAGGATATAGTCGATGAACGCGTGGGCGGCGTCCGCGTGCGGCGCGTTCACGGGGATGAATTGGGCCATAATACCAAAGCCGATGCCCTCGGACGGGTACACGACCTTTAGGTCGGGGTTCGCGAGGCACGCCATCGTCACATGGCTGGTATACATCACGCAGACGCTCACCTCACCGGAGAGCAGGTCGTCCTGAAGGTTATCGTCCTTGATCAGGCGGATGTTGGGCGCCAGCTCCGCGAGCTTTTCACCTGCGGCATCGATGGCGGCCAGATCATCGGTGTTG
>CANRZX010000020.1 GCA_947644575.1 uncultured Clostridia bacterium
AAGATTTTCTCACAAAATAGGGGCGCGTTGCAACTTCCCTTTTTGCAACGCGCCCCTTTTGGAGCGCGCCGCGTTCTTGACATTTCCCCCCGGAGATGGTAGGATACAAGGCAAAGGCGACGACGAAGAAAAGTACGGCGGCAAAGCGGAGCCAAGCGAGCGGGGGACGGTGCGAGCCCCGCGCCCCGCCCCGCCCGAAGAACCCTTCATCAGCCGCAAGTTGAACGCCGGAGCAAACGCGGGCCGCAGACGCCGCTCTCCGGTCAGTAGGTGCGCCGTGGGCAGCGCGTTACGCTGCGACGCTTTTCGGCGCGGCCCTTCCGCGGGCCGTTTCCAAGAGCGAAAAAGGGATCCTTCCGAAGGGGCGCTTTCTTCCGAAAACACGGCCGAGGCCCGGCGGGCCTCGAGGAGGCGTTGTTTTCTATATCCCCCGCAGGGAAGGGTAATTTAGGTGGCACCGCGGATCAGGCAGCGATTCGTCCTAAATGATACAGGGCGAAGTATGCTGCCTTTTTGCTTTTGATCAAACCAAAATGGAGGAGGATGTTTCTATGAAACGGACAGAGATCCGCGCGCTGTACGCCGCGCCGCCCGCCGACGGCGCGCTTGTCACCGTCTGCGGCTGGGCGAGGACGGTGCGCGATTCCAAGAACATCGGCTTTTTGGAGCTGTCGGACGGCTCGGGCTTTAAGACGCTTCAGGTGGTGCTCGAGGCCGCGAAGCTGGAAAATTACAAAGAGCTCGCGAAGCTGGGCGTCGGCACGAGCGTTTCGGTGACGGGCCGCGTGGTGCTGACGCCGGGCGCGAAGCAGCCGCTGGAGGTGAACGCCGACGCCGTCGAGGTGCTGGGCGTGTGCCCGCCGGATTACCCGCTGCAGAAAAAGCGCCACAGCGTGGAATTTCTGCGCACGCTGCCGCACCTGCGCCCGCGCACCAACACGTTCAGCGCGGCGTTCCGCGTGCGCAGCGTGGCGGCCTACGCGCTGCACAAATTCTTTCAGGAAAACGGCTTTGTCTATGTCCACACGCCGCTCATCACCGGCTCGGACTGCGAGGGCGCGGGCGAGATGTTCCGCGTGACGACGCTGCCTCCCGACGGCGCGCCGCGCGCTGAGGACGGCTCGGTCGATTTTTCGCAGGACTTTTTCGGCCGCGCGACGAACCTGACCGTCTCCGGCCAACTGGAGGGCGAGGCGATGGCGACGGCCTTCGGCAAAATCTACACGTTCGGCCCGACGTTCCGTGCCGAAAACTCCAACACGCCGCGCCACGCGGCGGAGTTCTGGATGATCGAGCCGGAGCTCGCGTTCGCCGATTTAGCCGATTATATGGACGTCGCCGAGGCCATGACGAAAAGCGTCATTCAATATGTGCTGGACAACTGTCCCGACGAGATGGCGTTTTTCAACCAGTTCTTTGACAAAACGCTGCTCGGGCGCCTGACCGCGCTGGTGGACAGCGATTTCGCGCGCGTCAGCTACACCGATGCCGTGGCGCTGCTCGAGCCGCACAACGATTCGTTCCAGTACAAGGTGAGCTGGGGCGTCGACCTGCAGACCGAGCATGAGCGCTTTTTGACCGAGCAGATTTATAAAAAGCCCGTCTTTGTCACCGATTACCCGAAGGAGATCAAATCGTTCTATATGCGCCTGAACGACGACGGCAAAACGGTGGCCGCGGCGGATATGCTCGTACCCGGCGTGGGCGAGCTGATCGGCGGCAGCCAGCGCGAGGAGCGGCTGGATGTGCTGACGGCGCGCATGGACGAGCTGGGCCTCTCGCGCGCGGACTATGAATGGTACCTCGATCTGCGCCGCTTCGGCACCGTGAAGCACGCGGGCTACGGCCTCGGCTTCGAGCGGCTCATCATGTACCTGACGGGCATCCCCAACATCCGCGACGTGCTGCCCTTCCCGCGCACCGCCGGAGGTTTTTAAGCGGGCGGACGGCCGAGGGAAAGAGGCGAACAGGGGATGAGGCTTCGCCGAAGCGCCGTACCCGTCCCCTTGTTTTTCGGTGCGGCTCATGGTATGCTGTTTTCAGCGAAGCCTAACGCGGACAACAAACGGTCTAAAAACCAAGCGAATGCACAAGACGAGAGCAAATTTTCCTTATAATTTGCCGAAGCTCTTGGCGGACGCGGCTTTTTAGACAGCTTGACAAGGAGGAATTTTTATGGAATTGAACTTTGATCTGAAAGCCAAGGTAGAAGAAGCCGTCAAAAAGCTGCAGAACGACCCCGCGCTGCTGAAGCGCTTCGAGAGCGACCCCGTGAAGGCGATCGAGTCGCTGTTTGACGTCGATCTGCCGGATGAGCAGCTTAAGCCGCTCGTCACCGCGATCCAGACAAAGCTGGCCGCTTCGGATCTCGGCGACAAGCTGAAGGACCTGAAAAAGCTGTTCTAAGCGTTTGTGCGTTTGCCCCCCGGCTCTGCGGAGCCGGGGGGTTTCACCCGAAGCGCTGTATCGGGAATTGTATCATTATGCAGCCCCCCCCCCCGGGGCTGTTTGGACACTCGCCAAAACACTGTCCGGACGGGGATATGCAACGGCGTTGAGAGGGGTTGTCCCAGAGACTTTTTTGGGAGACTGTTTCGACTGCACGCGGAACAGGATAAAATATCGATAAAATGTTGAAAAAAATTATATAGAATGCATAAAATTCGCGAAATAAAATGGACGGCCTTTACAAAACGGCGGAAAAGTGGTATAAATGGTAATAGAAATCGTGTTCGCACGCGTTTTCAATATGCGGATTTAGCTCATCTGGTAGAGCGCCACCTTGCCAAGGTGGAGGTAGCGAGTTCGAGCCTCGTAATCCGCTCCAATCTGACGCCGTGGCATCTCGGCTGCGGCGTCGTTTTATACGGTGCCGTAGCCAAGTGGTAAGGCAGAGGTCTGCAAAACCTCTATGCACCAGTTCAAATCTGGTCGGCACCTCCACGTCGGGGCAAGCTTTGTATCGCTTGCCCCGATTTTTTTGTAAAAATGAAAAATCAGGGTTCGCTCACGCCGTTGCCCCTCCTTTTCCCCACAAGGCTTTGCTTCGCAAATCCTCGCGGGGGCAGTGAAACAGACATATATGTTCAAGGAAGCGCGGCTTCGTATGTTGACAGCCCTTTGTGCGGTTTGATACAATAAAGGAATGGAATCAACGCCGTGTCCGGCGAGGGGGAGCGTTAAATATCATGTATCACTGCCATTCTATTATTTACTGCGTCGGGCCGCGGCGCAAATGCTTCGACGCGCTGAGGACAGCGCCGCCCCTCGAGGCATTCACCTATACCTTTACGGAAAGCGCCGCCCCCGAGCAGGCGCTGGCCGAGCGGGCGGACATGATTTTCGCCGACCTGCGCGGGACGGACGCCGCACAGACGGCACAAACGCTCGCCGGCTGGAGGAAAGACGGGGCCGGGCTGATCCTTATGGCGGATGCGGCGCAGGCTGCCGTGCTGATGGACGGCGAGACCTGCCCCCTGCCCGAGGAGGCGGATGTCTGGCCGCTGCCGATGAGCGGCGCACAGCTTCGTTTCCGCCTCGAGCGCTGGCAGCGAGCTTATAAGGAGCGGTGCGACCACTGGCAGACGGACCAGTTCCTCGAAACCGTTATCAACAGCTCCCCCGATATGGTCTGGTACAAAACGCGGGACGGCGTGCATGAAAAAGTGAACGACAGCTTCTGCCAGATTGTCGGAAAGGAAAAGTCCGACGTACAGGGGCGCCGCCACGCCTACATATGGAATGTGGAGCAGGACGACCCCGCGTGCATTGAATCCGAGCGTGTCGTCATGGAGCGGCGCGAGACGTGCGTCTCGGAGGAAACCGTGCGGGCCGGGGACGGAATGAAGATCCTGACGACCTATAAATCCCCCCTGTACGACCTCGACGGCAGCGTGATGGGCACGGTGGGCGTGGCCATCGACGCGACACGGGAACGCGCTTATGCGCAGGAGCTGACGCGCAAGAACCAAACGCTGGAAACCATTTTCACCAGCATGGACTGCGGCGTGATCTGCCATACGCTGGACGGCCGCCGGATTTTGAGCATCAATCAGGCCGCGCTGCGCATCCTCGGCTATGCGTCGCAGGAGGAGCTGATGCGGGACGGCTTCTTCGAGGTGGCCCCCTCGGTGGTGGATGAGGATAAGCCCCGGCTTCAGGAGCAGATCCACTCCCTGAAGGAGCTGAACGCCTCGGTCAACGTGGAGTACCGTGTCCGCCACACGGACGGACGGCTGCTGCATGTGATGGGCAGCATCAAGCTGATCGAGGAAAATGGCGAGCGGTACTTCCAGCGCTTTCTGCTTGACATTACCGCGCGCAAGCAGCGCGAGGAGGAAGAGCGCCTGCGCGAAAAGCAGCGGCAGATCGAGCTGATCCACGCGCTGAGCATCGATTACAGCCTCGTGTGCTTCTTTGATTTAGATACCGGGAAGGGCGAAGTACTGCGCATCGGCGAATGCCCGGCCGGCCTGCTGGGCAAAATCTTTTCCGGCGAATTGTCCCTTACGGCCTCGCTCGCGCGCTATCTCGAGGTGGGTGTCGTGGAGGAGGATCGCGAGGAGCTGCGCGAGGCCGCGTCTCTTGAACATCTGCGCCGGGAGCTCTCGGAAAAGCCGATGTGCTTTTTGAATTTCCGCACGCATTGCTGCGGACGGACGCGGCATTTCCAGATGAAGGCTGTGCGCGCGGGCAACTGGGACGAAACCCACGGCGTAGTGCTGGGCTTTCGCAGCATCGACGAGGAGATGCGCGCGGAGCGCGCGCGGCAGGAGGTGCTGCAGAACGCGCTGTCGCAGGCCAATCAGGCCAACCGCGCGAAGAGCACATTCCTCTCAAATATGTCACACGACATCCGTACGCCGATGAACGCGATCATCGGGTTCACTACGCTCGCGCTGACGCACATCGGGCGGCAGGAGCAGGTGGAGGAATACCTCAAAAAGATCATGACCTCCGGCAACCATCTGCTGAGCCTTATCAACGACGTTTTGGACATGAGCCGCATTGAGAACGGTAAGATTGTTTTGGAGGAACACCCGTGCAGCCTGCCGGATATTCTGCATGGGCTGCGCAATATCATCCAAGCGGACGTCCACGCAAAGCAGCTTGACCTGTACATGGATGCCGTCGACGTGCGCCACGAGGAGATCTGCTGCGACAGGCTGCGCCTCAATCAGGTACTGCTGAATCTTTTGAGCAACGCCGTCAAGTATACGGGCGCGGGTGGGACCGTCAGCCTGAAGGTCGTGGAGAAGCCCGGTGCGCCCGCTGGCTACGGGAAATACGAATTCCATGTCAAGGACAACGGCATCGGCATGAGCGAGGAATTCGTTTCGCACATTTTCGAGCCGTTTGAGCGCGAACGCAATTCCACCATCAGCGGCATTCAAGGCACGGGGCTGGGCATGGCCATCACCCAGAGCATTGTGACGATGATGAACGGCACAATCGAGGTGAAGAGCCGGCAGGGCGTCGGAACGGAGTGCGTTGTGTCGCTCGCCTTCCCGCTGCACACCGGGACAAAGGAGCCGGCGGCGCTGCCCGAGCTGCAGGGCCTGCGCGCGCTGGTGGTGGACGACGACTTCAACACCTGCGACAGCGTGTCGTGCATGCTGAACCAGCTTGGCCTGCGCGCGGAATGGACGCTTTCCGGCAAGGAGGCTGTGCTGCGAACCCGGCAGTCTGTCATGCGTGAGGACCAATATTCCGTCTATGTGATCGATTGGCTGCTGCCCGACATGAACGGCGTCGAGGTCGCGCGCCGCATCCGCCAGGAGACGGGTGAGGCCGTGCCGATCATCATCCTGACGGCCTACGACTGGGCGGATATTGAGGACGAGGCCCGTGAGGCCGGCGTCACAGCCTTCTGCGCGAAGCCGCTGTTCTTGTCCGAGCTACGGACGTGCCTGCATTCCGTCGTCCGCCCCGACGAAAAGGAAGCCCCGTCGTCCGCCGGGCGGCCCGTCCGCGCGCGCGCCGAGCGTATTCTGCTGGCCGAGGACAACGAGCTGAACCGGGAGATCGCGACCGCGATTTTAGAGGAGGAGGGCTTCTCCATCGACACCGCCGAAAACGGCAGGGCGGCGGTCGAAATGCTGCGCGCCGCACCGCCGGGGACATACCAGCTGATTTTGATGGACGTCCAGATGCCGGTGATGAACGGCTACGACGCGACGCGGGCCATCCGTGCGCTGGACGACCCGGCCCTCGCCTCGATCCCGATTTTGGCTATGACGGCCAATGCCTTTGAGGAGGATAAGCGGGAGGCGCTGCGCTGCGGTATGAACGGCCACATCGCGAAGCCGATCGATATGGAAAAGCTGCTGAGCACGCTGGAGGAAACACTGGGGTAGCAAGCGAACAGGCGGCGCGGGTTTTCAGCATGATCCCGCATTCCAACAACTCATTATTTTTCTCTAAAACGTTATGAAACTTTGCCTTGCAAATTCATGCGGGGGCTGCCGATTTTGTCGGCAGCCCCCGCATGCTCGTTTACTATGGCGCTTTACGCCGGATCGCCGCCTGTCGCTCCGGCGGCGGCCTCGTTCAGAATCGCCATGAACTCCTCTCCGGTGATCGTCTCTTTTTCCAGCAGGTATTTGGCCAGCGTGTGCAGCTTGTCCTCGTTTTCGCGCAGGATGTCCAGTGCCTTTTCATGCGCGGAGCGGATGAGCGCCACAACCTCGTGGTCGATTTGCGCGGCCGTTTCGGCGCTGCACGCCATCGACGCATCGCCGCCAAGGTACTGATTGTTCACGGTTTCGAGCGCCGTCATGTCGAACGATTCGCTCATACCGAGGCGCGTGACCATGCTGCGCGCCAATTTCGTGGCCTGCTCGATGTCGTTCGACGCGCCGCTTGTGACGCTGCCGAAAATCAGCTCCTCGGCGCTGCGGCCGCCCGTCAGCGTGGCAAGCTTCGCGAGCGCCTCCTCGCGCGAGAGCAGCACAGTGTCCGTCTCGGGCGTTTGCATCGTATAGCCCAGCGCGCCCGACGTGCGCGGCACGATGGTGATCTTCGTCACGGGCGCGGAGTGCGACTGCTTAGCCGCCACCAGCGCGTGGCCGATCTCGTGATAGGCCACGATCCCCTTTTCGCGCGGCGTCAGTACGGCGTTTTTGCGCTGGTAGCCCGCGACGACCACATCGACGGATTCCGTCAGATCCTCCTGCGTGACGATGCGGCGGTTGCACTTGACGGCGCGCAGCGCGGCCTCGTTGACGAGGTTCGCGAGCTCCGCGCCCGAAGCGCCGGACGTGGCGCGCGCGACGGCCTTATAGTCGATGTTGTCGTCCATCATCACGTCCTTGGCGTGGACGCGCAGAATGTCCTCGCGGCCCTTCAGATCCGGCAGCTCGACCGGTACGCGCCGGTCAAAACGGCCCGGACGCAGCAGAGCTTTATCGAGCGTTTCAGGTCGGTTCGTCGCGGCGAGGATGACGACGCCCGATGAGCCGTCGAAGCCGTCCATCTCGCTCAAAAGCTGGTTGAGCGTCTGCTCGCGCTCGTCGTTGCCGGAAAAACCGCCGCCGTCGCGTTTTTTGCCGATGGTGTCGATCTCGTCGATGAAGACGATGCACGGCGCCTTTTCCTTCGCCTGCTTAAACAGGTCGCGCACGCGCGCCGCGCCCTGGCCGACGAACATCTCCACGAACTCGCTGCCCGCGATCGAAAAGAACGGCACGTTCGCCTCGCCCGCCACGGCCTTGGCCAGCAGCGTCTTGCCCGTGCCCGGAGGGCCCACAAGCAGCACGCCCTTGGGCATCACCGCGCCGACGCTGCGGTATTTGTCGGGGGTGTGCAGGAAATCGACGATTTCCACCAGCGCCTCTTTGGCCTCCTCCTGCCCGGCGACGTCGGCAAACGTCTTGCCCGTCTGCGCGGCTACATACATCTTGGCGTTGCTCTTGCCCATGCCGAACGACATCATATTGCCGTCGCCCATGCGCTTTTGCATCATGCGCCACAAAAACACCATCGGCAGCACCATGATGAGCGTCGGGAAAATCCATGTCAGCAGGAAATTCATCAGCGAGCTGTTCTGCTGGGGGACGAGCGCCGAATAGGTGACGCCGCTCTCCGCGAGGCGCTGCTGCAGCTCTGCGTCCGGGAAAACGCCGGTAGAGTAGATGCGCTCCGCGCCGGCCTCATCCTTCGCCTTGAAGTACAGCTCGCGGCCGTCCTCCTGCAGCTCGACGACGCTGATTTTCCCGTCCTCGAGCATGGCGCGGAACTCGTCATAGCTGACGGGCGTTACGCGCGGCGTCATCAGCATAGGGAACACGAACGCGTTCAGCAGCATCAGAACGAGCATCGCGATCATCGCGTAGTATAAAAACGGCTTTTTACTGGGGGGATTGGGCTGTTCTTTCACACATAATCTCTCCTTTGCGGTACAGTAGAAGAGCGTCCGGCCCGCCGAAAAACGGCGCGGGCCCGATTCATTTTCGCGATCGGGAGTTCCCGATTTGTTTTTATTGTAACGAAAGATTGTGTCAAAATTCGGGTACGTTTGTGAAATCCGTATGAATTTTGGAAAAAGGCGTGTGCCGCCGGAATTTTCCTTGATTTTCCGCAAAAACATGTTATGATGGAGATGCACAAAACAAGACAGATGGATTTGTGCAACAATACAAAAACAGCGGAAAGCCGAACCGTGACCGGCCTCAGCCTTCCCCTGTTCAAAAATGAGGGGTTTGAATGACGTCGTCCAAAAATGCCGTGAGTATCCGCAAAATGTGCGTCGCCGCGCTGCTGTGCGCCGTGGCGATCCTGATCCCGATGGTCTCGCCCATCAAAATCCAAATTCCGCCTATGAGCTTCACGCTCGGCAGCCACATCGCCATCTTTTTCGCGATGTTCCTCTCGCCGGGCATCGCGCTCGCGGTGGAGTTAGGGGCCACGCTGGGCTTTTTCCTTGCGGGTTTCCCGCCGGTTGTCGTGCTGCGCGCGCTCAGCCAGGTGGTGTTCGTCGCGCTGGGCGCGTACATGCTGACAAAAAAGCCGTCTATCCTTGACCGCGCGTCTGGCGTCCTTTGGTTCGGCGTGGCGACGGGCGTGCTCCATGGCGTGATGGAGGCGGTCGTGGTGACGGCGTTCTGGTTTTCGGGCATGACGATGGAGGGCACGTTTGTCTCCACGGTGCTCGGGCTGGTGGGCGTCGGCACGCTGGTACACAGCCTTGTTGACTATTATCTCGCGCTGCTGTTCTGGCGGCCCGTTTCCCGCGCGGCAAAGCTGACCGTCGGTGCGTTCGGTGCGCCGCGCGATTCGTAAGGCGGGTTCGGTTCCCCCAAATATCGAAAAATTACTGCTGTGCCTCGCGCTCCGCGCGACGGGCGGCCTGCTGCTCGGAGATGTGGAACGCCTGCTCCATCACGGGCCACGCCCACATATCGCAGACAACGGCCAGCAGCGCGGGCAGGCCGAGCAGCAGCAGCAAGGGCAGAAGGGGAATTGGCACAAACAGCAGCAGGCACAGCATCACGCCAATCACGATCAGCCCGGCGGGCAGAGTGCGCTTGGCGTAGCCGAACAGGATCAGCAGGCTGTTGCGCAGCATCCCGCTCAGCGGCATATCCAAAAACAGCATCTGCAGCGTTGTGAACAGCCAGCACACCACTAACATCAGCACGCTGAACGAGACAAACGCGATCAGCAGCAGGTTCGACTGGGCCGCGCTGAAGCAGTAGTACCACGCCGCGATGCACTCCATCGCCAGCAGCGTGCAGAAAATCATCCCCGCGGGGATGCTTTGCCGCCAGTTGGCCTTCCAGCATTTTTTGAATTCGTGCCACAAAAAGCACGGCTCGTCGCGCACGGTTTTGACCGTCAGCCCGTGCAGGCACGTCATGGCCGGCCCGACGAGCATCGCGCACAGCAAGAACAGCGCGAACGCGATCAGCAGCATCCCAAGGTACTGATGGAAGAGCAGCCCGAACAGCACCACAAGCAGCATGGGCAGGCAGCACAGAAGGAACAGGAAATTCAGCTTCAGCAGGTGGCCGTAATCGCGAAAGACGATCTCAAAAAAGCGCGCGACGCCCTTTTTGGGTGGCTGGTCCTTGCGCACGCCGGGCCCTTCCTTGGTGTACATGTTTGAAAATAAACCCATAACAACGCTCTTTTCCCCGCGCCGGGCGGCCGTGTGCAGCCCGGCGCAATTTATTTTTCATCCGAATCGGGGCGTGGGCCGGCCCCGGCCCACGTTCCGATAATACACAATAATTATAATACTATACAAAATCGATGCAAAGATGAAAAATATATGAATTTTGCAGGATATATTTGGGGAAAATCGCGAGAAGGACGGAAATTTTACCCGTCCGCCGGGGGAGCGCCCTGTGCGAGCAAAGCCAGCAGCGCGCCGAATTCCTCCTCCGAGAGGGAATAGATGCCGTTGTACGGCTGCTCTAACCAATGCGCGCCGCGCCTTTCATAGGCGAACAGCGTGGACGCTCCGCCGCCGGAGAAAACATAGTCCAGCTGAATGCAGTTCTCCGCGTTCACGGGCGCGTCCTGTACGCTCTCGCGCGCGGTGGTGCGGCCGTCCCCCAACAGCAGGCCCGTGACGGTCCCGATCTCCTCCCATCCGGCGAGGCGCGTCTCCTCCCCGCCGCGCCGGAGAATAAGCTCCGACACATCCGCGGACGAGGGCAGGTGCAGTGTGTAGGCGCGGCCGCTAAAAGGCCGCAGCGCCAGCGCCGCCAGCAGCGCGGCGGCCAAAAGCAGCAGGATCGGGAGCCATACCCGGCGCGCCGCCTGATTTTTCCTTGTCATTATTTCCGTCCTCCGTCGTTCTGTTTTCAGTCCCTGTGCTCCGCGTCGGGCTCGTTCCACGCGTATTCCGAGGAGATTCCCTCCGGAAAATCCCACACCGTTCTTTCCCGCATCAGCATGGGCGCATCCATCAGCCCGGTGTCGAGGCGGACGAGGATCCACTCCCTTTCGGAATGCCTCTCCCATGCATAAATCAGTTCCGGCACGTCTCCGTCGTCCATGCAGCCGAGATACCTCCCCTGCTCGCCGGCGTCCGCCGGGCAGAAGGGCACATACTCACGGCCCTCCCACACCACCGCGGCGTACGCCCCGCGGTCCGCCCGGATGAAATCGGACTCAGTCTGCGCTGCGGGCTCCTCCGCCAAAAACGCGGCGTTATAGGCGTTGATGCCGTCCTCGACGGGCAGCGCGCACAGCAGCGTGAACAGCGCCGCGCCGGTGAACACCGCGACGCGCACGAGCGGCACGGGCCGGAGCTGCCGCAGCAGAACCGCGAGGAACACCACGGCCAGCCACAGAAGGAACACGCTGACGAGCACGCGCTTGACCGTCAGCCCATACACCGCGATGTACAGCGCCATCTTGCTGGCCGCCGTGGCGAGCAGCAGCAGCGTCAGCACCGAGAGGGCGGTGTTGCACAGGCGCAGAAGGCGGTTCTCCCCGGCCTGCTCGCGGCTGACGAGGTTCGCCGCCAGCAGAATCGCGAGGTTGACCGCCGCCACGCGGCACAGCTCGAAAAAGCCCTGCCGCGCGTAGCCGGAATAGGTGAAGCCCTCGGGCAGCGCGCCGAGGAACGCGCCGAACAGGTATTTCGCCTGAAGCGAAAGGAACAGCAGGTAGATGGCGCACAGAGCCAGCAGCGCCGTCAGCACCGTGACGCGCGGGGCAAAGCGCAGGCCGCGCTGCATCGCGCAGACCTCCTTGGGGTCATACAGCCCCAGCCGCCGCCCGCGCACCGCGCCGTACGCGAGGCCGTACAAAAACTGCGCTGTCGGCATCGCGAAGAACAGTTTGATCACGGTCTCGGAGGAGATATGCCAATGGAACAGCGCGCCGCCCACGGTGTGCATCAGGCGGGAAAAGCCGTCGTCCGCCGCCATCAGCGAGGGCAGCACCGCGAACAGACAGACGGCCGCCGCCGCGACGCCGCCCAGCACGCTCCAGAGCCGCCGGGCGTCGCCCCGCCGTTTGCCCGCGCGCAGCCGGGCGTGCAGCCGCCGCAGGCCGTCGAGCGGCGCGGCGAACAGGCGCAGGAAATTGCCCCACGGCAGAAGGAACAGCGCGTGGAATAAATCGAACGCGAGCCAGTTGGAGGTGCGGCCGCCCTTCATCAGGCGGCCCGCCGCGCAGAGCGTCCAGTACACCGCCGTCAGCAGCAGCGCGCCGTAGTGCAGCGCGCCGAGCAGCCCGCCCCCGTATGGCAGCGCGTAGGCGAGGCCAAGCCCCAGCAGCACCGCGAGCCAGAACCAGCTCTCGCGCGGGGGCGTGCGCCCGGCGGCGAAAAGATAGCCCAGCACCGCAGCCGCGTAGAGCAGCGTGAACAGCGCCGTGCCGTTCACGCCCAGCGGCGTCCGGCTCCAGCCCCAGAGCTGCCATTCCCAGAACAGCCAGCCCACGGCAAAAAAGGCGAGCGACATGCCGATGTCGAGCGGGGTGAAGCCGATTTTCTTTTCGGGCGCTTCGGGAGGGAGCTGCTCGGGCGGGTACGCGTACGCGGGCCGGCGCGCGGGGCCGGAGGCTGACGCCGGTTCTCGCGCGGGCGTACCGGGTGCCGAAGCGTTCGTTTCGGCCGCTTCGGCGGCGCTTTTGGGTGTGGCTTTCTTTGCTTCAAGTACGTTCGGCGCGTCCTCCCGCTCGGACGCTGCCGGAGCCGGGCTGTTTTGAGGCGCGGGCCCGGCGCTTGTCGGGGTTTCCGAGGCGTTTTCGGGCGCACTCCCCCAAGGCCGGCGCGCCCCGCCGGCCGTCTCCTTCGATCGATCCATTTTTCTTACTCCTCCGTATAATCCAGCAGATCGGCGGGCTTGCAGTCCAGCGCCCTGCACAGCGCCTCCAACGTGGAAAAGCGGACCGCCTTCGCCTTGTTGTTTTTCAGAATGGACAGGTTCGCGGGTGTGATGCCGACGCGCTCGGCTAGCTCCCCCGCGCTCATTTTCCGACGCGCCATCATCACGTCGATGTTCACCACAATGGGCATCCGGCACGTCCCCCCTCAGATCGTATAATCGTTTTCATTTTTGATGTTTACCGCCTCGGCGAACGCGTTCTTCACCACGCGCAGCATCAGGCCGACGAACGCGGCCGCCGCGCTCAGCAGTAAAAAGGGCATATAGTACAGCGCGCTGGCGAGGCACACCAGCCCCGCCGCGATGCAGCACCACGACAGCAGGCGCAGATAGGCGACGTTTTCGGCGACGAACACCGCCCCGCCGCTGATATTTTTCAAAAGCCGCCACAGCCCGTACAGCGCTGCCGCCGCGGGCACAGCCACCGTGTACGTACTGGCCAAAAACAGCGGCAGCAGTACCTGCTGATCCCACAGGCGCAGGCGGATCAGCAGCCGGAACAGCTCCGGCGCGAACAGGCATACCGCCGCGAGCAGCGCCGCGAACAGCAGCACACAGAATTTGGACAGCTTGACACTTTTATCCCGGTTCCAATCCATACCGATCCCTCCACTGGACCTTGCTGCCGCGCGGCTTGCTTAACCCTGCTTATAACAGAAGAGAGTCGAACCCACATCGGGCTTGGCCCTCTTCCACTATAGCACGCGCAATATTGAAAAGCAAGTGTTTTTTATTGTTTTTCGATATTTTTTTATTCTTATTCAAATGTTTTGCGTTCACGGAAATTTTCTCGTGAAGGGACAAAAGCGGGCGGAGAAGGAAACGCCGTCCAAAAAACCGCCTGCCCGCCTCTCTTCCAGGCAGGCGGGCGGTTCCCCAGTTCCGGCGGTTTCCCGTGTTACCATCCTAAATCCCGCAAAATATCCTGCCGGGCGGCAAGGCCCATGCGGGCTAGCTCCCGGATGCGCTCGTCCGTCAGGCGCGCGGCCAGCCCCGAGATGCTGAACGCCGCCTCGGCCCGGCCCCGGATGCCCGGCACGGCCAGCGCTACGCAGCGGATGCCCAGCTCGTTTTCCTCGTCGTCCACGGCGTAGCCGTCGGCGCGCACACGGCGCAGGCCCTCGATGAACGCGCCGAAGTCCGTGATGGTGTGCGGCGTCAGCGCCCGGACGGCGCTTTTTTTCCACACGCGCTCGGCGTCGGCATAGCTCTGCGTGGCGAGGATGGCCTTGCCCACGCCCGTGCAGTACATCGGGATGCGCAGCCCCACATGGCTGGACATCCGCATGCCGCCCGTGCCCGCGTCCGCCTTGTAGATATAGACAATATCGACGCCGTCCTGCACCACGAGGTGCACGGCCTCGTCCGTCTCGCGGGAAAGGCGGTCCAAATGATAGCGCGCGACGGGCAAAATGTCCATGTTATTGACGATGCCGCTGGACAGTTCAAACATTTTCAGCGTCAGCCGGTAATGCGTGGTGACGCTGTCCTGAACCGCGTAGCCCAGCGCGACCAAGCTGGACAGCAGTCGGTGCGCCGTGCTCTTGGGCAGGCCGCTCTCCGCGCTGACGAGCTGAAGCGGCGCACCCTTGGGGTGCGCGCTGAGTACCTCAATGAGGGAAAAAATCCGCGCGACGCTCTGCACGCCGGCGGGAGCGTTTTTGTCATATTCCACAGCTTTTATCCCCCTTCTTTGGCGCGTTCCGTATCGTGAAACGCCGTTCTCTCTGTATTGTATCTTATTTCCCTTTTTCCCGCAAGTCTTGAAGCCAAGACATTGCAAATCCTCGCGTTTTGTCCAAAAAAAAGCAAAAATCGCATTGACAATCCGGCGATGTCGTTTATAATAAACCCAGAATAGAAGTGGAATGCCATTCCGCGATGCGGAATGGGCGCGGGGGAAACCCCGACGCGGTTGAGCAACGAATCTGGAAAGGTAAAGGAGCGAGCTGTATGAATGACGTGATCCAAAGAATTTACGAGATCGGCATCGTGCCGGTCATCGCGCTGGACGACGCGGAAAAGGCCGTGCCGCTGGCCAAGGCGCTGGTGAAGGGCGGGCTGCCCGCGGCCGAGGTCACCTTCCGCACCGCCGCCGCCGAAGAGGCCATCCGCCGCATCGTGGCCGAGGTGCCCGAGATGCTGGTGGGCGCGGGCACCGTCCTGACAAAGGAGCAGGCCGACCGCGCTATCGCGGCGGGCGTCAAATTTATCGTCAGCCCGGGCTTCAACCCCGAAATCACGAAATACGTCATCGACAAGGGCATGCTGATGATGCCCGGCACGGCTACGCCCGGCGAGATGGAGCAGGCCATGAGCATGGGCCTCGACGTCGTGAAGTTCTTCCCGGCCGAGCAGAACGGCGGCGTCGCCAAGCTGAAAGCCGTCGCGGGTCCGTACACAAACTTGCGCTGGATGCCGACGGGCGGCGTCAACGCCAAGAACCTGCTGGATTATCTGTCTTTCAAGAAGATCGTCGCCTGCGGCGGCACATGGATGGTGAAGAAGGACCTGATCGAGGCCGAAAAGTGGGACGAGATCGAGGCGCTGACGCGCGAGGCCGTGCAGACGATGCTGGGCTTCGAGGTCAAGCACATCGGCATCAACACCGAGAACGCCGAGGAGGCCATGAAGGCCGCGAAGCTGTTCGAGCTGATGTTCGGCTTCGACGTGGCCGAGGGCAACAGCAGCATTTTCTGCGGCGGCCGCTCGGTCGAGATCATGAAAAAGCAGTATCTGGGCAAAAACGGCCACATCGCCATCGGCACGAACACGCTGCCGCGCGCGATTGCCTATTTCAAAAACCGCGGCTTCGAGTTCCTCGAGGACACCGTCACCGAGAAGGCCGCCTATTTCAAGGACGAAATCGCGGGCTTCGCCGTACATTTAGTGCAGAAGTAAACGCACTGTAATTTCATGTGCGTTTCATACAGATAGGAGAGTCGATTATGGCAAAAAAAGTCGTTACCTTCGGCGAATTAATGATTCGCTTGCAGCCGTATAACTATGAGCGCTTCGTGCAGGCCGACCATTTGGAATTCACGTTCGGCGGCGGCGAGGCCAACGTGGCCGTCAGCTTGGCGAACTATGGACTAGACGCGGCGTTCGTCACGAAGCTGCCTGCGCACGCCATCGGCCAGGCGGCCGTGAACAGCCTGCGCCGCTACGGCGTCGACACCACGAAGATCACGCGCGGCGGCGACCGCGTGGGTATCTACTTCAACGAAAAGGGCGCGTCCCAGCGCCCGAGCGTGTGCATCTATGACCGCGCGCACTCCGCCATCTCCGAGGCCACGACGGCCGATTTCGATTGGGACGCCATCTTTGAGGGCGTCGAGTGGTTCCACTTCACGGGCATCACCCCGGCGCTGGGCGCGAACGTGGTGGAGATCTGCCGCGAGGCCTGCAAGGCCGCGAAGGCGCACGGCGTGAAGATCAGCTGCGACCTCAACTACCGCGGCAAGCTGTGGACGCGCGACGAGGCCCGCGCTGCCATGACCGACCTGTGCCAGTATGTCGACGTGTGCATCTCGAACGAGGAGGACGCGAAGGACGTGTTCGGCATCGAGGCCGAGGCTACCGACATCACTGCCGGCGCGCTGAACAAAGAGGGTTATAAGAGCGTCGCCAAGCAGCTGGCCGACAAATTCAATTTCGAGATGGTCGCCATCACGCTGCGCGAGAGCAAATCCGCGTTCGACAACGATTGGAGCGCGATGCTCTACAACGTCAAAAAGGACGAATACTGCTTCTCGAAGCTGTACCACCTGCACATCATCGACCGCATCGGCGGCGGCGACAGCTTCGGCGGCGGCCTGATCTACTCGCTGCTGTCCGGCAAGGACACGCAGGCGGCGGTGGAGTTCGCGGTGGCTGCCTCGGCGCTCAAACACTCCATCGAGGGCGATTACAACTTCGCCACCGTGCCCGAGGTCGAAAAGCTCGCGGGCGGCGACGGCTCCGGACGCGTACAACGGTAATTAGCGCTTACCGTTTTCAAAGCCGCTTTTTGTATCAAAAGAAGCGCGCTTTCTCACCTCCAAAACCAAAGGGCCGCCCGATCGGGCGGCCCTTTGGTTCGTTTGTCGGCTTTGCCGGCAGACTCGTCAAAAACGGCTTTCGGCGGGCGGCGCGCCCGCTTCTTATTTCCGGTACAGGCTGCAAAACTTGGCGAACCGGTATGCCGCGAGCAGCGACACGATCGCCGTGCCGAAATTCAGCACAGGCAGGTATGCGGGCATCCGGCCCGCCCACGCCGCCGCAAGATTGATCAGCCCCGCGACAATCCAGCACAGCGACGCGAACAAAAAGCCGAGTGCGCCGAAAGCGTACGAACGGGCGCTCAGGCGCGGCGCGGCGTCCCCTTCCGAGGCGGGCGCGTCCGAAGAGCATTCGCTTTGCCCCGGCGCGGCGGAGTCGTCCGGCGTCTTTGCCGGGCGCGCGGCCGTTAGGCCGAGCAGCTCGTCCAGCGACGCGCCCGTCAGGCGGCTGAGGCCGATCAGGTTTTCGACGTCGGGCAGCCCCGCGCCGCGCTCCCATTTCGCGATGGCCTGCCGCGATACGTTCAGCCGCTCCGCGAGCTGCTCCTGCGACAGGTTCTCTTTTTTTCGGTATTCCCTCAGGTTTTCTTCCAGCGTCATGCGCTCTCCCCCGTTTCAGTTTTTTCCGGATTCATTATACGGTATTCCCCGCCGCCGCGCAAGAAAGCCGTGTTTCCCGCCCCGCTACTTTCCGTAGCGGAATTTTTTCCCGGAAAGGGGTTTGCGCCGTAGGAGAATTGTGGTACGATAGAAGCGGCATGGATCATCAGCATCCTCGAAAAGAGGTGCTTTTCGTGGCGCGGCCCTGTATGCCGCGCGGAAAGGGAGCGACAAAATGAACGTATTCATCTCCAGCGACATCGAGGGCACCTGCGGCGTCGCCGCGTGGAGCGAGACGGAGCCGGGCAAGACCGGCGGCGATTACGAATATTTCCGCGCGCAGATGAGCCGCGAGGTGGCGGCGGCGTGCCGAGGCGCGCTCGCGGCGGGCGCCGGGCGCGTGCTCGTAAAGGACGCGCACGATTCCGCCCGCAACCTCGACCCCGCCGCCCTGCCCGAGGAGGTGCAGATCAACCGCGGCTGGTCGGGCGACGTGTACAGCATGATGAGCGGCATCCAGCGCGGCGACTGGGACGCGGCGGCGTTCACGGGCTACCACGCGGCGGCGGGCTGCGACGGCAATCCGCTGTCCCACACGATGAACCTGCGCGTGGACCGGATCGAGATCAACGGCGTGCGCGCCAGCGAATTTACGATCAACGCCTACATGGCGGGCTATCACCGCGTGCCGGTGTGCTTTGTCTCGGGGGACGCGGCGCTGTGCGACACGGCGCGCAGAATGATCCCGGACATCGCCACAGTGCCCGTCAATAAGGGCGACGGCAATTCGGCCACCAGCCTGCACCCGGCGCTGGCCGTGCGCCGCATCGAGGAGACGCTGCGCGAGCAGCTCGAGAGCGGCGCGTACCGGCGCTGCATCGTGCCCATGCCGCCCAAATTCGAGATCATGATCCGCTATAAAGAGCACCGCGACGCCTATCGCAACAGCTTTTATCCCGGCGTCGAGCAGACGGACGAAAAAACGCTCCGCTTCTCGTGCGTGGATTACTACGACGCGATGTGCCTGTTCCAGTTTGTGCTGTGAACAATACTCTAAGAAGCCGTATTCACAATCGTCAACGCCGTCTGGCTGGGCCTTTTTCCGCCATTCTTCAGCAAATTTTTTTGAAATCCACCAAGGATTCCCGCAAAAATTTGCTTTTGACTGGCAAAAAAATTTCTCGCCCATCCGGCATTTTCGCTTATGAATACCACTTCTAAACGGAAAGGGCGAAAAACGCGGATGAATCAAAAAGAGAGAATGCTGGCCGGGCTGCCCTACAAGGCGTGGCTGGACGGCCTGCCCGAGGAGCGCGCCCGCGCGCAGCGGGCCTGCTGGGAATTCAATCGCCTGCCGCCCGACGCGCGCGCGGAGTGCACGGCGATCCTGCGCGGCCTGCTGGGCAAAGCGGGCGAAAACTTCCATATCGAAGCGCCGTTCCATTGCGACCTCGGCTACAATATCGAAATCGGCGACTGGTTCTACGCCAATTACAACTGCGTCATCCTCGACGTCGCGAAGGTGACGATCGGCGAAAATGTGCAGTTCGCGCCGAACGTCGCGATCTATACGGCGGGGCACCCCATCCACCCGGGCGCGCGCAACTCCGGCTACGAGTACGGCATCCCTATCGCCATCGGCAGCAATGTGTGGATCGGCGGGAACACGGTGGTGCTGCCGGGCGTCACCGTCGGCGACAATGCCGTCATCGGCGCAGGCAGCGTCGTGACAAGGGACATTCCGGCGAACACGGTCGCGGCGGGCAATCCCTGCCGGGTGCTGCGCGCGATCACCGAGGAGGACGCGGCGTATTATTTCAAGCGCCGCCGCTTCGACGTCGACTGGCGCGCGGAGCTTGCGTGACGGGGAAACGGCAATGGAAATACGGGAATATACCGCCTATGACGAGGCGGAGCTTCTGGCGCTTTACGCCGACGCCGGATGGACGAATTACACCGGTCGGCCGGAAATGCTGCGCGCGGCGTACCAAAATTCGCTGTGCGTCCTCGCGGCCTATGAGGGCGGCCGCCTCGCGGGCGTCGTGCGGGCCGTGGGCGACGGCGCGTCGATCGTATATGTGCAGGACCTTTTGGTCCTGACGGAATTTCAGCGCAGGGGGATCGGCACGCGCCTGATGCAGGCGCTGCGGGAGCGCTTCGGCGGGGTTTACCAGCTTGTGCTCCTGACGGACGACACCGAAAAAACGGCGGCGTTTTACCGCTCGCTCGGCCTTACGGCGGCGGAGGAGTTCGGCTGCCGCGCGTTTTTGAGGGCGTAGGATCGACAGCGCGCCGCAAAACAGGATGTATTGACCGCGCCGCGGCGGAGACTGTCGACGAAGTCGACAGTCTCTGAGGGACACCAAACGCACGTCAGAACGGACTTCACTTTGTTCAAAACAGGCAAAGCCCGTTTCTCACACCGTTCCGTCGTTCTTCCTTTTCCCCGCAAAATTCCGCTTTGCTCCATTTTGTGGGGGCCCTGTGAAAGACTTCGCTACGCTGCGCAGTCGCTTATTGGTTTCCCTCAGTTCTCCTTTACGACTCGCTAAGAGCCGCCGCTGCGCGGCGGTTGCTCGCTTGCACGCGCTTGCGGGCGCAGTCCGGCGAAAAAACAGCCCATTTTGCGCACCTTGTACACAAAATGGGCTGTTTTTTCTGTAGAGGTGTTTGCATGCCCGGCTGCGGCGCTGTCCAAATCTCCGATTTGGGTAACAGCGCCCATGCAAGGGACGCCCACGAATGGGAGCGGATCGCGAACCATGAGTGGTTGCGGCCTACTGCTCATGTCCGTGCATGCAAACAAGATTTTTCCCTTTTTCGACAGGCTGCGCCGCGGCGGAGGATTCCCTTCGCCGCGGCTGTTTTGCTTCCCGCAGGGCTTCCCCTCGCGGAGCGAAACCTCACACCGCCAGCGTCTCGCCGAAGAACGCCGCCGCGCCGTTCACCTTTTCCATCAGCGCGGCAAACTGCGCGGGCGTCAGGCTCTGCGCGCCGTCGCTCTTGGCGTGGGGCGGGTCGTTGTGCACCTCGATCATCAGGCCGTCCGCGCCCGCCGCGATGGCGGCCATCGCCAGCGGCTCCACCATCCACGCGATGCCCGCCGCGTGGCTGGGGTCGACGACGACGGGCAGGTGCGTGCGGCTCTTGAGCATCGGCACGGCGGAGATGTCGAGCGTGTTGCGCATGCTCGGCTCAAAGGTGCGGATGCCGCGCTCGCACAAAACGACGTTTTCGTTGCCGCCCGCCATGATGTATTCGGCGCTCATCAAAAATTCCTCGATCGTGCTCGAGAGCCCGCGCTTGAGCAGGACGGGCGTTTTCAGGTGGCCCAGCTCCTTCAAAAGCTCAAAATTCTGCATGTTGCGCGCGCCGACCTGGATCATGTCCACGTCCTCGAAGAGGGGGATGTGCTCGGTGTTCATGATCTCGGTGACGATGGGCAGGCCCGTGGCCGCCTTGGCCTCCAGCAGCAGCCGGATGCCCTCCTCGTGGAGGCCCTGGAAGGCGTAGGGGGAGGTGCGGGGCTTGAAGGCGCCTCCCCGCAGCATGGTGGCCCCGCTGGCCTTCACGGCCTTGGCGATGGCTACCACATGCTCCTCGCTCTCCACCGAGCAGGGGCCGGCCATAATGGTCAGATTCCCGCCGCCGATCTGGGTGTTCCCCACCTGGATGACGGTGTCCTCGGGATGAAATTTCCGGTTGGCATTTTTGTAGGGCTCCTGAACCCGCTTCACGTCCTCCACGATATCCAGGGCGGCGATCAGGTCGATGTCCAGCTTGGAGGTGTCCCCCACCAGGCCTAAAATGGTGTTGGCCTCGCCGATGCTGGTGTGAATGGCGATGCCCTTCTCCTGGAGCCAGGCGACCAGGCTGTCCAGCTGGTCGGGGTTGTGGTCGTGCTTTAAAATGACAATCATTGCGGCGTCCTCCTAAACAGTCTAATGGTGGTACAAAAAAACCCGCAGCCGGTCTGGCCGCGGGTTGTCATGTACGGATGGTTTCCACAAACCAAGGTTACACGCCCACATTTTCAGCCAAACCGAAACAAGCCTTACCAAAAAAGCTGGTAAAGCTAAAGTAGCGGTAATAGGCGCTGCGGGTGATTGTAGCCATTGTGTGTCCCTCTCAGTTCTTCAAAACTGTAAAGAGCATACCACTTTGCCAGGGAAAAGTGAACTGTCAATTTCTATAAAATATAAGCTGATTTATGGCCATTTCTCGGCGCATCATCCAGGCTTCAGCTCCTCCGGGGGGACGCCCAGCAGAAGCAGCGCCCCGGCGGCGGCCAGCGCGGCCAGCTCCCCCTCCCCCGGCTCCAGCGCCAGGGGGAACTCCTGCCGCTCCACCACCTGGCCGTCCACCGTCACCAGCTCCCGCTGGAGGGCGGCCCACAGGGTATCCCCCTCCCGGCTGGAGATGGTCAGGCTGTCTCTGGGGGAGGGGCCGTAGCTCACCGCGCTGGCCGCACGGGGAAAGGACCCGCCCATCCCGCCGGGCAGCAGCACGGTGCGGCACTGCCGGGGCAGGCGCAGCCCCTGGGCCGCCGCTCCGGGGGACACCACCAGCAGCGCCGGATGGCCCCCGTTGGCACACCGCCCTTTCAGCCCGCCCCGCCGGGACAGGCCCCGCAAAATGGCCGCCTCGATGCCCTCGCCGGCCTCCAGAACCTGAAAACACTCCATATTCTTCTCCCCTTTCCCGTCAGTTTGCGCTTTTTTACGGGTTTTATGCGGTATGCTTTCTGGGGGACGGCCTCTGCGCCCCGCAGGAGATTTTCTGTAGGGGCCGGACTCCGCCCCGGCCCGTCTCTCAAAAAATGAGCGGTTATGGAAAAGCGGGGCGGGACAGAGCCCGCCCCCTACAAGCCTTCTCTTAATAAAATGCGCAGGTGGACATTCCCACACCGCCCCCTACTTGGCTTTCCCCCGGACTTTCTGGTAA
>CANRZX010000021.1 GCA_947644575.1 uncultured Clostridia bacterium
CGCTCTTCCGATCTCGGGGGCGCCCGAGATCTACACTCTTTCCCTACACGACGCTCTTCCGATCTTCACATTTTGCGGATTTTCGTGAAGCGCTTCCTGTGCATGAAGCTTTATCCTTCAAAGCGGGACCATTAGGCGGACTTCGCACACCGCCCAAAGCATACCGGCAAAATAATTCGTCGGGGCTGTCTATATCCGGAACGGACGCGCGGAAACAAACCGACAGAATATCCCTCATGCAAAAAGGGTCTGCTGCAAAACGAAATTCCGACAGCAATCGGCGCAGGGAACACACCCCAAATAACACAAATACCGCTCTCCAAGGCGCAAAACGGCTCGGAGAGCGGCATTCCTTTGTGTATTTTTTCCTGCGTTCAGCTATTTTGCCATACACCGTTTTTACAGATGCCTTCTTACGTCCAAGGGTTTTCATCGGGGTAGGGCAGGCTCTTGGGCTGGTTATAGCTGATATCCGCGACACCGAGATATTTGAACACCTCGAACAGCGCCTTGCCGTGATGGCCGAACGCCACCGCGCCGTGGTGGGGATAGCGCTTCGCGATCAGCACATGGCGGTAGAAGCGGTCCATCTCCGAGATAGCGAACGCGCCGATGGAGCCAAAGCTCTCGCAGTCGACATCCATCACCTGTCCCTGCGCGATGTAGGCCCTCAGCCGCGTATCGGCGGTGCTTTGCAGGCGGAAAAACGTGATCTCGCCCGGCTTGAGGTTGCCCTCCAGCGTGCCGCGTGTGATGTCCGGCTCGGGCAGGTCGGGCTCGAGGTCGCGCTTCATAATCAGCTGATAGCCCATGTGCGGATCCTTTAGCAGGCCGCAGCTGGTGTTGCCGCAGTGGAAGCCCATGAAGGTCTCGGTCAGGCGCACGTCGTATTTGCCGCGGATCGCCTTATCGTAGATCGACGCGGGCACCGTATTGTTGATGTCGAGCAGCGTCGTCGGCGCGCCGGAGACGCACACGCCGATGTACTCGCTCAGCGCGCCGTACATATCCACCTCGCACGCCACGGGGATGCCCCGCGCGGCAAAGCGGCTGTTGACATAGCAGGGTACGAATTTGAATTCCGTCTGAAACGCGGGCCAGCACTTGTTGGCGAACGCTACGTATTGCCGGGCGCCCTTGTGCTGCTCAGCCCAGTCCTCCAGCGTCAGCTCGTACTGCGCGAGGCGGGGCAGAATTCCGGCATACCGGTTGTTTTCGCCCAGCTCCGCAGCCATCTCGGCGGCCTTGGCCGGGATGCGCGCGTCGTCCGCGTGCTGATTGTAGGCGGCCAGCAGGTCGAGCTCGCTGTTTTCCTCGACCGCGACGCCCAAATCATACAGCGCCTTGATGGGCGCGTTGCACGCGAGGAAATCGTCCGGGCGCGGCCCGAACGCGATCACCTTCAAGCCCCTCAGGCCAAGGATCGCCCGCGCAACGGGCACAAACTCCCGCAGTTTTTCGGCCAATTCAGCAGCCGTGCCGACCGGGTACTCCGGGATGTAGGCCGTCTTTCCGCGCAGGCCAAGATTATACGAGCAATTCAGCATGCCGCAATAGGCATCGCCACGCCCGTCGTGCAGGTCGCCGTCGCCCTCGGCCGCCGCCGCGTACATGATCGGGCCGTCGAACCAATCCGCAATCAGCGTCTCGGGCGTCTCAGGGCCGAAGTTGCCCAGAAAAACAAACAGCGCGTTCACGCCCGCCGCTTTCACGTCCTCGACCGCCTTTTTCGCGTCCAGCTCGGTTTCAACCGTGACGGGGCATTCATAGAGCCCTTCGCCATACGCCTTGACCAGCGCCGCGCGCCGCCGCTCGGACAGCGACATCGGGAAGCACCCGCGCGAAACCGCGATTACGCCTAAGCGTACTCCGGGAATGTTCGTGAGCATAATCATTCTCTCCTTTGTTGTTTTTATATAGACCGCCCTTTTGTTCCCCTCCTTGGAGAAGGGCAAAAAGGTTGAATTTTTGATAAAAATTAAAATCTCGGGATACGCCTGCGCTTTTCCGCGCCGTTTTCGCCCGCCGCTCCGTCCGGGATCTCCAGCAGATACCGCTCATAGGCGTTGATGATTTTCGTTTCGCCGCGCTCGCGCGTACGTACCAAATTGGCCACATAGCTCGCGTGCACATGGCCGTGGACAAAATAGCGCGGATGATACCGGTCGATCAGATCCACCATGCACGCGAAGCCCTTGTGCGCGCGGTCCTCGCCGTCGCCATAGCCCCGCGCGGGGTTATGCGCGATCACGATGTCTACGCCGCCCGCCCGCCACAACTGAAAGCGCAGCCGCTGAATGCGCCGCGCCATCTGGGCCTCGGTGTACTGGAACGGCCCGCCGTTGTACTGGATGCTGCCCCCCAGCCCCAAAACACGCAGGCCCTTCACGGTCACCAGCTTGTCCTCGATGCATTCGCACCCCTCGGGCGGAGTGCGCAGATACCCTTTGTCGTGGTTGCCGTGGACATACAAAAGCGGCGTCCCGGCCATCGTCACCAAAAAAGAAAGATAATGGGAGTCCAAATCGCCGCAGGATAAAATCAGGTCCACACCCTTCAGGCGCCCCGGCTGATAGTAATCCCACAGATATTCGCTTTCCCGGTCGGAGATCAGCAGCACATTCACAGAATGGTGGCCTCCTTCTCCGGCGGAAGGTGATCCCGGTCAAGCCCCTGAAACCGCACAATCCGCCGCGCGAAGGGCTGCAGCTCCTCAAAGCTCGGGATTGCGCCGTCCACGTTGTCGCACAGCCAATCCATATGGAGGATTTCCTCCGGGCTAAACCAATGCCCGCCGTCGCTGCGCAACAGACCGTCCTGCGAGTGGATCACACGCTGGAACGGCTGCAAGGAACCGTTCGCGATGTCGCGCTGCAAAAGCTCGGCCATCTGACGCACCCCGGCGGGGATCTCGTCGGCCAGCAGGACGCCGACCACGCGGCTGTACATCCCCCACCAGTAATTTACGGCGCGTCCGTCCGATTTCAGCGCGTTCCAGCCGCCGCTGAAGATGCTCTTCACTAACTTAACATAGAAATTGCCCCAGTGCCAGTACGGCGCGGCCAGCGGGTGCAGCGAGCCGTCCGTGCAGGCGGCGCACAGGCCCCACGGCTCGCACATGCGGTCGGGCGTGGGCAAATCGCGGTTCGAGATCAGGGCCAGCCCCTCGCGCGCCATCGCGCCCATCGCGTCCTGTTCCACGCCGGACCAGCGCAGCTCAACGCGCGCGCGCGGATTCGTCATCTGCGCGCCCATCGCGAACGCGTTGATGGACGCCGGCACGCCGAAGATCGGGCTGCTGGCGACATAACCGATGCGGTCGCCCATGCTCAGCGCGCCTGCGATCGCGCCGGTAATGAATTTGCCCTCGTACAGGCGGCTGTAGTAGGTGCGCACACCCGTGTAAGGCATCGAGACCGAGCAGTTCAGGATGCGCACATCCGGGTGCCGGGCCGCGGCCTTGCGGCACCCGCTGATGAGTGACGGCGTCGTCGTGAACACCACCTGCGCGCCCGCGCCGATGGCTTGTTCCATCGCCTCGTCGGCGGCCTCGGGAGTGCGCAGGCCGTAGAAGGCCTGCGTCATCACGCGGTCCTCCATCACGGTCTCCAAATATTCACGGCCCAAATCATGCGCGCGGATCCAATCGCTCTCCTCCGGAAGGTACTCGTTCAGGAAAGCGATGTTCAGCTTGCTAGGCAGCGCGCCGAACAGGCGGCCCAGCAGCCCCGGGGGCTCCTCCTTCTCAGCGCCGTCTGAAGACTCGGTGGTCACGGCGATCGGCTCAGGACTCAGCAGCCCCTTGATGTCCGGCCACACGGTGGCGACAGTTTTGCCGATCTCGGCGGCCCCGTCGTCCAGCAGGCGCTGGAACGGATAGACCTTCAGCCAGACAAGCAGCGCGTCCGCCACCGCGAGGGGCAGCCGGTCGCCGCCCTGCTTGCGGTACGCGTCCCGGAAACGGGCAAAACCGGACGCGAACAGCCGCCGCTCGTCCTCCGTCCAGACATGGTTCTGCTCATAGCCCAGCGCGGCCTGAAGCTTGGGGAAGCTGCCGGGCCGCGTGAAGCGCGTCTGGTACAGCCCGGTCAGCAGATACGATTCCGAAAATTCGTAATAGGCCTGAACCTCGGGATCGTCCGACCAAATGGGGATCACCCGGATCACCGAGCCGGGAACGCTGGCCGCGCCGTAGCTGCGCAGGACGCTGACGCGCTTGTTGCCCTCCTGCACATAGAAGCGGCCCATATATTCATAGCACTGGATCGGGTCGCGGATGCCCTCCTCGGACAAATGCGCCTCGCACAAATTCATCCATTTCAGGGCAAATTCCGTATTGGCCGGGAGCAGCGGCATAAAATCCGCCGCGAACGCAGAGCGCCGCCCCTCGGTTTTGGTGCCGACAATCTGATCCATTGGGATTTCGATCACGCCGACGTCCACGTGCCCGGCAGCCATGCTGTCGTCCAAAATTTCATCCAGTATCTGCAAATACGGGTATTCGCCGCGTAGCACGCGCTCGTTGCAGGTCTTGTGGCCCTGCCGCAGCGCCTTGTTGTACTGCGCCGAGGTTTCCGCTCTGCTCATAGCGCCGTGTCCTCCTTTTGATTTTGATCGGGTGATTTGCGCCGCCCGTTTGGAAAAACGCCCGCGCGCCCTGCTCATTGTATGCGCGCCGCGGCGGGAATACGAATTTTTGAATGAGGAATGAGAAGTGAGGAGTGAGGAGTGAGGAATGGCGGTGCAGCGCTGCGCGCTGCAAATTTTATTGTAAAATTTGTGCGTACAGAAGCTCCCCCTCATCCGTCATTTGCTTCGCAAATGCCACCTTGCGGCACCGTCCAAATCTTTGATTTGGGTAACGGTGCCCATGCAAGGGACGCCCGTAAATGAGAGTGCGAAGCATCAATCATGAACGGCTGCGGCCTACTGCTCTCCCCGAGGGGGAAGGCAGAGAGGTGAGATTTTATCAAAGCTCCCCCGCCGGGATAAAAAACGCCGCGCCGCCCTGCCGGAAAATCGGCTGCGCGGCACGGCGTCCCTTCCTTATCGGTCAAGGTCCTCTTCGTTCTCCAAATTGTGCCAGACATTCTGCACGTCGTCGTCGTCCTCTAAATGGTCGAGCAGAAGTCCCATTTTCTTGAGGTCGTCCGCATCGGACAGCGCGGTTGTTGTGGAGGGCACCATCGCCACATCGGCAGACAGAAATTCATAGCCCTTCTCCTCCAGCGCGGCGCGCACGTCGCTGAACGCCTCGGGAGCGGTCTTCACCTCAGCCACGCCGTCGCCCATGTCGAAATCCTCCGCGCCCGCGTCAAAGACGTCCTCCATTACAGTCTCTTCTTCCTTATCCTCGACGTCCAGCACAATTACGCCCTGTTGGCTGAACAAAAAGCCCACGCAGCCCGTGTTGCCCAAATTGCCGCCGAATTTGTCGAAATAATGGCGCAGGTTGGCCGCGGTGCGGTTGCGGTTATCCGTCAGCGTCTCCACCATCATGGCCACGCCGGACGGGCCGTAGCCCTCATAGGTGATACTTTCATAATTGTCCTTCTCGCCGCCCTCGGCCTTTTTGATGATGCGCTGGATGTTGTCATTGGGAACATTCAGGCTTTTCGCCTTGGCAATCAGGTCGCGCAGCTTGCTGTTGACATTGGGGTCGCCGCCGCCCGCCTTGACGCATACCGACATCTCACGCCCGATCTTCGTAAAGATCTTGGCGCGCTGTCCGTCTGTTTTCTCTTTTTTTCGCTTGATATTGTTCCACTTGCTGTGCCCTGACATGAAAAAACCCCCTAAATATAGAACGCGCTGTTTTACGGGCGCTTTGTTTTCTTATCTCACCGCCCTCTTGCCGCGACGATTCCTTTCCGCGCTCTTGTGCGATAAAAGAAAAGCGTCAGCCCCGCGTCGGGTCCGGTCCCCTTCTACTATAACATGAATCCCGCCCATACGCAAGAGACGCCGCAGCAAAAAGCGGCGGCGTCTGCCCCGTTCCGGGGGCGCGCTCAGGCGTTTTTCTGCGCCAGCGCCTCTTCCAGCGCCAACGCGATCTGATCCGGGCAGGACGTCTGTTTGCTGCCGCAGGTCAGGCCCTTGAGGCGCGAGACGGCCTCCTCCGCGCGCAGCCCCTTCAGCAGGCTGCACATGCCTTTCAGATTGCCGTTGCAGCCGCCCACGACGGCCACGGATTCGATCACGCCGTCATCGGTCAGCGATACCTCTGTGGTGAGCGAGCAAACGCCCTTGTTTTTGCGCGTATACGTCATATTTTTCCTCCGGAAATTCCTTTTTGTCCTTGAACCGTTCCCCGCGCGGCCGGGTGCGGCACGCGGCTGTCTTCTTTAATTATATCAAAGGAAAAAGCAAATACAATCCGCCGCTGTCATTTTCGGGCGCAAACCGACGGATTTTTGGAGAAATCTCCGAAATTTCGCGCGCGGCCCCGCTTTTTTTGAGCAAGAAAGCGGAGGAAAGCCGACCCCACGTCGTTTTTCAACGGGGCCGCCTGACCCGAACGCTTGGCAGACGCGGCGAAACGAAGCCCTTGGGCCGGATATTTCCGCGCAAGGCGGCGTTCGACGGATTACCGCGAGCGCCGGCGGGCCGCCAGCGCGAGGATGCGCGCGATGTTTTCATCGTCAGTGACGCAGGTGCCCAGCGGCAGTGGGCGTGCGCTGTGCATCCCGTGGAAATCCGTGCCGCCCGTCACGATCAAATCATACTGGCTCGCCAGCGCGCGCAACGCGGCCTGATCCTCGGGCGTATTGCGCGGATGCTCGATCTCCACGCCGTCGATCAGGCCCCGCTCGGCCAGCGCGCGGGCCAGCCGCATGCTGTCGTAAACGCTGGGGTGCGCCAGTACGGCCACGCCGTGCGCCGCGCGGACGATCTTCAGAGCGGCAAAAACATCCTCATACTCCGGCTCGTGCAGCACAAGGCCGCCCGGAATGCCGAACAGCTTGTGGTATACCTCGCCGTAGATGCCGTCGGCATAGCCGCAGTCCAGCAGCTCACGCATCAGGTGCGTCTTGAACGTCACGCCGCTGCGCGCGGCATAGCGCAGCGCGGCCTCGCACGAAAACAGCGGGTACATCGCCTCCAGCTCGGCCATACTGCGGTGCGTCGTTTCGTTGCGCTGCCGCGAGATGCCGTCGCAGAAGGCCGCCAGCTCCGGCGTTTCGTCCGGGCAGTAACACAAAAGGTGTACGCGCCGCCCGTTTTCCGGGTCGCGGCAGGACAGCTCCGCCGCGGGCAGCAGTGTCACGCCGTCCGCCACCGGGTGCTGAATCGCGTAGCGGATGGAGCGCATCGAATCATGATCCGAAATCGCTAAATGCGTCAGCCCCGCGCGCGCGGCCCACGCGGGCAGGCGCTCGATATCCGCCGAGCCGTCCGAAAAATTAGTGTGTGAATGAAGATCCCCGGCCATACGGGCCGCCTCCTGTTCCATTCATAATTCGTGAGCCATCATTCATAAATTGGGGGTGAAAAATGATCGGTTATGGGAATCCGGCAGCCCGCTTCAAGGCGCCCTACGGTATGGTGAAAATCAGATGTTCCGAAAAAATAGCGCGTTTCAATAGATTCCCTCGAAAGACTCAGTCCACGACATGCAGATCGTGGTCCAGCGGGGTCAGACGCTCAGCGCCCGTGGGATGGACGAACAGCAGGTCCTCGATCCGCACGCCGAAGCGCCCGGGCAGGTAGATGCCCGGCTCGTCGGAAAAGACGTTGCCCGGCTGGATGAGCTGCTCGTTGTCCGCCGAGAGGTAGGGGTGCTCGTGTACGTCAAGGCCGAGCCCGTGGCCGACGCGGTGGGTGAAGTACGGCCCGTAGCCCGCGGCCGTAATCACGTCGCGCGCAGCCTTGTCCACGTCGCAGCAGCGCACGCCGGGCTTTGCCGCCTCGAAGGCGGCCTGATTCGCCGCCCGCACAATGTCGTAGACCTCGCGCAGGCCCTCCGGCTCATGCTTGACGGCGACGGTGCGGGTGGTGTCCGCGATATAGCCGAGCCCCTTGTTTTCGCCCCCGAAGTCGATTACCACAACGTCGCCCGCGCGGATGGGCGTGTCGTCCGTCTGATGATGGGGCAGCGCGCCGTTCGCGCCTGCCGCCACGATGGGCACACCGTCGGGGCTGTCTACGCCCTCCTCCTCGCTGTACCGCATCAGCAGCTTGCCGGCCTCGAGCTCGGTCATACCGCACAGCCCGTGGGCGAGCAGCCGCTCCAGCGCGCGGCAGCTGTTGCGCTGCACCTGCGCGAGCAGCTTGTATTCGGTTTCGTCCTTCACCATCCGCAGGCCGCGCATCAGCCCCTCGGCCGAGAGATAGCGGTATTCCGGGCGCAGCGCCTGAACGCCCAGCAGCACCCAGCTCGGCACGCCCGCGCCCACGGCGAGGGCGCGCTGCGCGCGCGGCAGCAGCCCGTCCGCCAGCGCGAAGGGCTGCTCGCCGTCCGTCCAGCCGTGGCACTCCAGCAGCGCGCGCGTCTCGGGCGCGAGGTTGCCGATCTCAAATTCCGGCGAGATAAAATGCACCGCGTCCTGCGTGACGAAGCAGCAGGCAAGGCGCTCGTACAAATGGCCGCGCATCCCCGTCAGATAGAATAAGTCAGACGAGGGCGTCAGCAGCAGCAGGTCGACGCCTTCGGCCCGCATCGCCGCGCGGGCGCGGGCCAATCGGTTTTTCCAAATCATAAAGCAGTCGCTCCCTTTTTCAAAGTGATGAGCCGTACCGGTGGAATTCCTTTTAGGACAGTATAGCACATTCCGGCGCGGCGCGCAAAGGAAATCCCGCGCTTTTTTCCGCGCCGCGCGGCCTTGCGAATCGTGCGGTTTTGCTTTTTTCGTATTTGCGATATTTGCCGAATTCGCGGAAATCCCGGCCAAAATATTGTGAAAAAAATAACCTTTGTTGACTATATTCCGCATAAAGACTAAAATAAGATTGAAAAATTTTGCAATGCCGCCGCTTCCGGCCCGCGTGCGGAGACGCGGCGGCGCGAAAAATTTGTGAGGAGAAACGAGGGATCGGATTTTCATGTTATCCAAATGGAAGCGCAGCGCCCTCGGCGCGAACGTACCGCATGACAAGCAGACGGCGAACATGGCCACGGTCACGATGCCGCTGCCGGAAAAGATCATCCTGCCCATGCAGCAGCACATCGGCGCGCCCTGCGCCCCGGCTGTGAAAAAGGGTGATACGGTGCTGGTCGGCTCGGTTGTCGGCACGGCGGGCGGCTTTGTCGGCGCGGCCATTCACAGCGGCGTGTCCGGCACGGTCGAGGCCGTGGATTCCGTGCTGATGTCCAACGGGCGCAAGGCCCCGGCGGTCGTCATCCGGCCGGACGGCAAGCAGACGCCCGACCCCGCGTGCGTGCCGCCGCAGGTAACGGACCACGCGTCGCTGATTGAGGCCGTGCGGGCGTGCGGGCTGGTGGGCCTGGGCGGCGCGGGCTTTCCCACGGCGGTGAAGCTTTCGCCCAAGGACCTGTCCGCGATCGACACGCTCGTCATCAACGGCGCGGAGTGCGAGCCGTACATTACCTCGGACAACCGTGAGTTTTTGGAGTGCTCGGAGAGCGTGATGCGCGGCATCGCCGCCGTCAAGCAGCATCTTGGCATCCAAAAGGTCGTCATCGGCATCGAGCGCAACAAGCCCGAGGCCATCGACCTGATGTTCAGCCTTGTGAAAAACGATCCGGATTATTCCGTCAAGCCGCTGGAATGCCGCTACCCGCAGGGCGCGGAAAAGGTGCTGATCGAAAAGACCACCGGGCGCGAGGTGCCGCGCGGCGGCCTGCCCGCGGACGCGGGCGTCATCGTGATGAACGTCACGACCGTCTCCACGCTGGGCAAGTACCTCGCCACGGGCATGCCGCTGGTGAAAAAGCGGCTGACGGTCGACGGCGACGCCATCGCTTCGCCGAAGAACGTCGAGGTCATCATCGGCACGCCGATCGCGGACGTGCTCGAATTCTGCGGCGTAAAGGACAACGTCTCCAAAATTTTGATGGGCGGCCCCATGATGGGCACCGCCGTCGCCGACCCGGCCTCGCCGGTCATCAAGCAGAACAACGCGCTCGTCGCGTTCGGCCCGGCGCTGGCGAGTATGCCGGCGCCCGGCCCGTGCATCCGCTGCGGCAGCTGCATCAACGCCTGCCCGATGGGCCTGTCCCCCGTCGAGATCGCGGGCGCATTCAACCGCGGCGACGCCGAAGCGCTCGACGCGCTGATGGTTGATTTGTGCATGGGCTGCGGCACCTGCAGCTTCGTCTGCCCGGCCAAGCGGCCTGTCACCCAGACGATGAACCTCGCCAAGGGCGTGCTGATGAAGGCGAAGAACGGAGGGAAGAAATAACGATGGAAGCAAAAAAATTGATCGTTAGCGCGTCCCCCCACATCAACGCACGCGCCACCACACGCAGCATCATGCTGAACGTATGCGTCGCGCTGCTGCCCGCGCTGGCCGCCGGCACGCTGATTTTCGGCGCGCGGGTGCTGCTGGTCGCGGGCGTCACGGTCGCCTCGTGCGTGGGGTTTGAGGCGCTGTACTGTGTTTTGATGAAAAAGCCCGTGCCGGTGGGAGATTTCTCCGCCGTCGTCACCGGGCTGATCCTCGCGATGAACCTGCCCGCCACGATCCCGCTGTGGATCGCCATCATCGGCGCGTTCGTCGCCATCGTGGTGGCCAAGCAGCTGTTCGGCGGGCTGGGCTTTAATTTCGCCAATCCCGCGCTGCTCGGGCGCATCGTGCTGTTCATCGGCTTCGCGGGCCGCATGACGGCCTATGCCTTCCCCGCGACGGACGTCGACGCGCTGGCCTCGGCCACGCCGCTGGCCGCCGGGGTACGCGGGCTTGACATCCTGCCGAAGCTGCTCGTCGGTGCGCACGGCGGCGTCATCGGCGAAACCTGCGCCGCAGCGCTGATTGTCGGCGGGCTATACCTGATCGTTACCAAAACCATCAGCGCCGCCATCCCCCTTTCGTACATCGGCACGGTTGCGGCGCTCAGCCTTGTGCTCGGGCAGGACGTGGTACTCCAGCTGTTTTCGGGCGGGCTTTTGCTGGGCGCGTTCTTCATGGCGACCGACTATGTCACCAGCCCGTTCACCTTCAAGGGGCGCGTCGTCTACGGCGTATGCCTCGGCGTCATTACGTGCCTGATCCGTTTTTACGGGAACATGGCCGAGGGCGTCAGCTTCGCGCTGCTGCTGATGAACCTGACGGTGCCGTACCTGAACGATCTGACGCGCCAGAAACCGCTGGGAGGTGTCAAATCCAAATGAAAAACGGTTGGAAGGATTTTGGAAATCCCATTGTGGTGCTCGGCGTGATCTGCCTGGTCACCAGCCTGCTGCTGGCGGTGACGAACGGCGTCACCGCGCCGATCATTGAGGAAAACGCCATCCGCACCGCGAACGAAACGCGGCAGGCGCTGCTGCCCGCGGCGGACAGCTTCACCGAGGTGGCTGTTCCGGCGGCCTGCGCGGAAAATGTCACCGAAATCTACCGCGCTGACAACGGCAGCGGCTTCGTCGTGACGGCCGGAGCCAAGGGCTACGGCGGCGATGTGCCCGTGATGGTGGCGTTCAACGCCGAGGGCGCGATCGAGGCCGTGCGCTTTTTGGACAACAGCGAGACGCCGGGCCTTGGCCAGAAGGTCAAGACGGACGCGTTCCAGGGGCAGTTCTCCGGTATGGCGGCCGAGGCGTTCACGCTGTCGGACATCGACGCGCTGACGGGCGCGACGATCTCGTCCCGCGCGGCGACAACGGCCATCAACGCGGCGATCGCCGCCTATGATTCTGTGAAGGGGGCGTGAACGGAATGCGGGAAAAGCTGAAGGTATTCTCCAACGGCCTGCTGAAGGAAAACCCCTCGCTGCGCCTTGTGCTGGGCACCTGTCCGACGCTGGCCGTCACAACGCTGGCTGTCAACGGCCTCGGCATGGGGCTGGCCGCCACGTTCGTGCTGGTCTGCTCGAATATCGCGATCTCCGCGCTGCGCAGGGTCATCCCCGACAAGGTGCGCCTGCCGGCCTACATCACGGTCATCGCCACGTTCGTGACGGTGCTTCAGATGCTGGTGAAGGCGTTTGTGCCCGCGCTCGATTCGGCGCTCGGCATCTTCCTGCCGCTGATCGTGGTCAACTGCATCATCCTCGGCCGCGCCGAAATGTTCGCCTCGAAGCACAGCGTCGGCCTGTCCGCGCTGGACGGCCTCGGCATGGGGCTGGGCTTTACGGGCACGCTGGTGGTGATGGGCTCCATCCGCGAGCTGCTGGGCGCGGGCACGCTGTTCGGCGTGCAGATCATGCCCGAATTTGTCGACCCGATGACGCTGTTCATCACCCCGCCGGGTGGCTTCTTCGTGTTCGGCGTGCTGATGGCGCTTGTGATCTGGATCGAAATCAAAACCGACAACCGCAAACGGCGCAGCATCGGCTGCGAGGGCTGCCCCTCCGCCGCCGTGTGCGGCGGCAAGTGCCCGGAAACGGCGCAGGGAGGTGAGGCGTAATGGCGGCAAAGCTCGCGATGATCTTTTTCAGCATGATCCTTGTCAACAACTACGTGCTGGTGCAGTTCCTCGGCATCTGTCCGTTCCTCGGCGTCTCGAAAAAGCTGGATTCCGCGGTGGGCATGTCGGCGGCGGTCATCTTCGTCATGGCGCTGGCCACCAGCGTCACGTGGCCGATCTACACATTCCTGCTCGCCCCGAACGGCCTTGCTTATCTGCAGACGATTGTGTTCATCCTCGTGATCGCGGTGCTGGTGCAGCTTGTCGAGATCGCGATGAAAAAATATATGCCCCCGTTGTACAAGGCGCTGGGCGTATATCTGCCGCTCATCACCACGAACTGCGCGGTGCTGGGCGTGACGATCTCGGTCATCGACGAGGGCTACGGCTTTGTGGAAAGCCTTGTCTGCGCCGTGGGCGCGGGCGTGGGCTTTCTGGTCGCGATGGTGCTGTTCTCCGGCGTGCGCAAGCGGCTCGAGGACGCGCAGCCGCCCAAATGCTTTGAAGGGCTGCCGATCACATTGGTGGCCGCGAGCATCACCAGCCTGTCCTTCATGGGCTTCGGCGGTGTGATCGAAAATATTTTCGCCGTTCACTGAGGAGGGAAGAGCATGAGTATCGTAACAGCGGTGGCGGCTGTCACCGTCATCGGCCTGCTCGGCGCGGCGATTCTCGTCGTGGCGGCGCACTTTATGCACGTGGAGGAAGATCCCCGCATCGGGCAGGTGTTAGGTGTGCTGCCCGGCGCGAACTGCGGCGCGTGCGGCTACGCGGGCTGCGCGGATTACGCCAAGGCCATTGTCGAGGGCGCGCCCGTAAATAAATGCGTGCCCGGCGGCGCCAAAACCGCCGAGGCCGCAGCCGCCGTCATGGGCGTCGAGGCTGGGGAGGTCGTCCGGCGCAAGGCCATCGTGGCCTGTCAGGGTAGCTACGACCATATGGAGGACAAATACACCTACGAGGGCATCGAGAGCTGCACGGCCTGCGCCGCGCTGTACGCGGGCCGCGCCGCGTGCGAATTCGGCTGCCTTGGCTACGGCGACTGCGTCAAGGCGTGCCCGTTCGGCGCGATCACTGTGTCCAACGGCCTCGCGCGCGTGAACCCGGAGCTTTGCACGGGCTGTGGCGCGTGCGAGCAGGCGTGCCCTAAAAAGGTGATCTGGATCCGCCCCGAGGGCGAAAAGCCCGTCGTTATGTGCGCGAACCACGACCGCGGCGCGCTGACGCGTAAGGCGTGCACGGCGGGCTGCATCGGCTGCATGAAGTGTGAAAAGAGCTGCCCCGAGGGCGCGATTCACGTCACAAACAACGTCGCGCGCGTCGACTATGACAAGTGCACCGGCTGCCACACCTGCATGAACGTCTGCCCGGTACATGCCATCACGATCCCGAAGGATGTTTGACCGCCCGGCGCGGTTTCCGTCGGCAGTCAACACGCACGCCTTGCGTGCGGCGCGCGAAGCGCGCCATTTGAAAGCAAGGTAATTATTTTCAAATGTGTTGACCATACCCGCTGCGCGGGCCGACCATTTCCCGAAATTGAACAGCACCCTGTTTGTCAGGCCGCACGCAAACGGCGCTGACAGACAGGGTGCTTTTTACGGCCATCCTTATATTTTTACTCGAACTCCACCGTCGCGGGCGGCTTTCCGGTACAGTCGTAGAGGACGCGGTTGACGTGCGGCACCTCGTTGACGATGCGGCGGGTGACGGTGTCCAGCACCTCCCACGGCAGGCGGGCGGCCTCGGCCGTCATGAAGTCGGCCGTCTCGACGGCGCGCAGCGCCACCGCATAATCGTAGGTGCGTTCGTCCCCCATGACGCCGACACTGCGCATATTCGTCAGCGCGGCAAAATACTGGCCCAACCCGGCCGCGGCACCCGCGCGTTCGACCTCCTCGCGGTAGATGGCGTCAGCCTCCTGCAAAAGAGCAATCTTTTCGGGCGTGACCGCGCCGATGATGCGGATGGCAAGCCCCGGGCCGGGGAACGGCTGGCGGCTGACAAGGCGCTCCGGAATGCCCAGCTCGCGCCCGACGGCGCGCACCTCGTCCTTGAACAGGTCGCGCAGCGGCTCGACAATCTCCCTAAAATCGACATGGTCGGGCAGGCCGCCGACATTATGGTGGCTTTTAATGACGGTCGATTCGCCGCCGAGGCCGCTCTCCACGACATCCGGATAGATCGTGCCCTGCACGAGGAAATCCACCGCACCGATCTTTTTCGCCTCTTCCTCAAATACGCGGATGAATTCCTCGCCGATGATCTTACGCTTTTGCTCGGGCTCCTCCACGCCGACCAGCTTGTCATAAAAACGCGCGCGCGCGCCGACACGCACAAAGTTCAGGTCATACGGGCCATCCTTGCCGAACACCGCACAGACCTCCTCGCTCTCGTTCTTGCGCAGCAGGCCGTGGTCGACAAATACGCATGTCAGCTGCTTGCCCACCGCCTTGGACAGCAGCACCGCCGCGACGGACGAATCCACGCCGCCGGATAGCGCGCACAGCACGCGCCCCGCGCCGATTTTTTCGCGCAGCGCGGCGACGGACCGGTCGACAAAGGAATCCATCCGCCAATCGCCCGCGCAGCCGCACACCTTATAGACAAAATTGGACAGCATTTTCGTGCCCTCCTGCGTGTGCAGCACCTCGGGATGGAACTGCATCGCGTACAGGCCCTTTTCCTCCCATTCCATTGCAGCGTTCGGGCAATTGTCGGTGTACGCGCAGACGGTGAAGCCCGGCGCGGCCGTCTCGATGTAATCCGTGTGGCTCATCCAGCAAATCGTATCCGGCGAAACGCCGTCAAACAGCTTCGAGGATGGGTCCACACGCACCAGTGTTTTGCCGTACTCACGCACGGGTGCCTTGCATACCTTTCCGCCCAGCAGGTGCATCAAAAGCTGCGCGCCGTAGCAAAGGCCCAAAATGGGGATGCCCAGCTCAAAGATCTCGGTGCTGATGGACGGCGCGCCCGGCGCGTAGACGCTGTTCGGCCCGCCGGTGAAAATGACGCCCTTCGGCTGCTTTTCCCGTACGGCCGCCAGAGCCTTGGTGTAGGGAATGATCTCGCTGTAGACATGGCATTCCCGCACGCGGCGCGCGATCAGCTGATTGTACTGGCCGCCGAAATCGACGACAATCACACATTCGGACATAACTGCCTTCCTCTCTGCCTTATGTTTTGACGGTTTTCTAAAAAATGTAACCTTTTCCCTTCTCCTCAAGAAAGAAGCGCCGCGGCGGAACGCCGTGAGGAATGGTGAGGGAAACCGAAAAAAGCTTCAGTTTTGGTGGAAACAGGATCCTTCTTTACGCGTCCTCCCCCGCCAGCGCCTTGACGGCCGCGCTGCACCCAATGCGGTCGCAGCCCGCCTCGCAGAAGGCTTCCATCGCCTCGCGCGTGCGGATGCCACCCGCCGCCTTGATCTTTACCCCCGCGCCGATATGCTGGCGGAACAGAGCGATGTCCTCCATCTGCGCGCCTGCCGTGCCGAAGCCCGTCGACGTCTTGATATAGTCAGCCTTTGCCTGTGTCACGCAGTCGCACAGACGGAGCTTTTCCTCCCGCGTCAGATAGCATGTTTCGACAATTACCTTCAGCAGCCTGCCGTCCGCCGCCGCGCGTACCGCCTCGATCTCCGCGCGCACCGCGTCGAAGTCGCCATTTTTCACATCGCCTAAATTGACCACCATATCGATTTCATCCGCACCCTGCGCGACGGCGTCCTTGGTTTCGAACACCTTGGCCGCCGTCGTACTGTACCCGAGCGGGAAGCCGATCACCGTACACAGCGTCAGCGCAGGGAACGCCTGCCGCACACGCCGCAGATATGCCGGAGGAATGCACACCGAGGCCGTGTGATAGACCGCGGCCTCTTCGCACAGGGCTTGGATGTCCGCCCATGTGGCGGTTGCCTTCAGCTGGGTGTGATCCACACGCGCGAAAATTTCTTCCTTTTTCATAGCAGCACCGCCTTAAAAAGTATTCCTATCTTTGATTATATCGGCTGCGCCGCCGCTTTGCAAGAGAAACTATCAGAGAAAGCCAAAATACCCGTACAGGTAATGGCCCCACGTACCATGTCCTTTACAACACGATTCATGATTTCGGCGTCCGACGGATCGCCCTCTGTCTGCTTATAGATGGTAGAGCGGATGGCAAGGTAAAATTGCGCCCTTGCTGTTTCTGCATCGGACAACTCCTCGGAGGGAAAGCAAATTGATTTTTGGCAGAGGCAAGAGTTTATCAAGCTGATCCTGAGAAAGACGGCTTTCATCCTCCGCTTTACGGGCGACGCCCTAATCCGGGCGGACAGAGATGATTTCTTTTAGCACACGAAAGGCAAAAGGCCTGTCTGCGCATACGATCATCGCTTTCTGAACGATCCCGGGCTTTTGGGCACAAAGAGCGTCATAGTGTTCGGCAATATCCACCGCAAGGCGATGAAGCCTGTCCGGATGGCCAAGGATAGCCGTCATTCTGCTCATGGCGCGCTTGCTTTCTTCAATCTGCTCCTCGGTGAAGATGAGGGGGCTCGAACCCTGGACCGGTCGACTGTCTGCTTTATCGGATTTGGACAGCTTTGTTTTCTCCTCGAGCATCCTACGCGGCGTGCGGAGTTCCGTTGGCCGCAGGAAAAGAAGGGGAAAGCCCATGCTACGCTAATAAAATATGTAAATTATACGCAAACGCATGTATTATTTATCTTTTATCAAAGAATAACTTGTACTAAAATTGAAATAGAAAATAGCTGCTGAAAGAGGGTAAGGGGATGGATGTTTATGAAGCTCTTCCTGTAAGTTACGCCGATGGATTTTTAGGCCAGCGTTTTTTTGCCCATATCAATAACCGGCTGCATACCAAGGAGTATACCCCGCTTCGAAAACCGTTTCAGCAATGTGCAAAACTCGTGGGAGACGAGCGTGTGTTCACAAAATTTTATGCGGAATTTGGCGCGAAATTGCTGGAAGCGCAGGCCGACGGATATAATCTTACAAAGGACCCGGTTGTGTTGGAGCATATGAGGGATATGCTCCGGGTGATTTTGGCCGCACAGGAGGATACGGGATATTTTGACGGAACGGGACATCCGGAAGACGGAAAGTTTCGCGGATGGCATCTTTGGAATTCCAAATATATTTTGTTGGCTCTTCTGGCGGTATGGCGTGCCACAGGGGACGCGTCTGTGCTGGAGTGTGCCTGTAAAGGCGCTGATGTTTTAGCCCACGCCTTTCTGGAAAATGAAGACATTTCACAGACGCCGTGGGAGGGTTATACCGGATACAGTATTTTAGAGGCCTACTGCCGTCTTTATGCAATTACGGGCAGGAATTTATACTTGAAATTTGCAGAGCACATTGTGGAGAAATTGGAAGAGAAGCACCGTTTGGTGGAAAAACTGCTGAATCATACGCCGGTATATGATTTGCCGCCGGCGAAGGCATATGAAATGACCAGTACGATAGAGGGTATCCTGGAGTTTTACCGCGTTACGGGTATCGCCAAATATTTGGACGCGGTATGCGGATATTGGAAGAGCGTGCAGGAAACGCAGATCACTCTGGCCGGATCTGGATCACAGTTTGAATTATGGCAAAAGAAACCCGATGTCTCCTATCAAATTGGAACGGAAAAAAGAGCGATGGAGAACTGCGTTACAAATTATTGGCTGCGACTAAGCGAAAACCTGTTTCGCCTGACGGGGGAACCGCTGTATGCAGATGCGATCGAAGTCATATTGTAACGGGCAGGGCACTTCCCTCTCTTAATGTAGCGTTCAAAATGTGTAAAGCTTTAAATTGCTCAATTGAGCACGTTTTTCAGATATCGAATAGGCCGTCTTCACTTTATCACTTTATGCAGAAAGGAGGTGCGCAATTTGTGAAAAAGCATACATACTTATCAATCGAGGATATTGTAAAAAAAGCTGGTATCCCCAGAAGAACTGTCGAGCGTGCAATTGCGAATAACATCTATCAGTATAAGTATGTCCCCGGCGTAGGCCGCGGCGGGCGTCAGCTGCGGATCGCGCTGGAGAGCCTGCCGCAGGAAGCGCAGGACAGATACAACGGCGTTCACCCCTCTGAAAACCATGACAAGCCCGCAAGCGCATACCTGCACATGACAGACGCCCAGCGGGAAAAGGCCGCTTTCAAGCACCTTGCTGTTGCCGCCTACAAGGATTTCAAGCAGGAGTATTCCGGCCTCGACAAGATGGTTGCTTTTCTGGAACACTTCAACGCGGAGCACCCGGAAAAGCCGATCACGCGGCGGCAACTGAATCACTGGGAAACGCTGTTCGACCGGGACGGCGTCGAGGGCCTCGTGGATCGGCGCGGCGGCTGCAATAAGGGCAGCACGGACATTCCGCCCGAAGCGTGGGACTTGTTCCGAGTGTACTGGCTCAGCGAGGGGCGGCCTACCGTGGAATGGTGTTACAAGAAAACAAAGCTGCTATATCCGGATATTCCATCGGTAAAGACCTTCCAGCGGCGCGTAAAGGAAATTCCCTATTACGCAATCAAAGAATACCGGGAAGGCATCACGGCCTCCCGGGATGCACTGCCATCCATGCGGCGCAGCCGTCTTGATATTGATTCAAATGACGTTTAGTTTTCCGATCACCACCTTTTTGACGTCTTTGTGCGTAATGAGGAAGGAAACGCCGTCCGGCTCTGGCTTACCGTATTCTTCGATGCACGATCCAATAAGGTTGTTTCGGCGCTGATCCGTGACGCGGACCCAAACACTACCGCAATCAAGCAGTGTTTTCGGCAGGGCGTGGAGCGATACGGCGTTCCGAATGAAGTGGACTTCGACAATGGCAAGGACTACAAATCCAAGTATTTCAGCCGGGATTACCCCTACTCCCTTGTCAATGCGCTGGGCATTAACGCAATCTATGCCACCCCGTACCACGGACAGGCCAAAACCTGTGAACGCTTTTTCGGCACAATGGAAATGCAATTCGGGCGCATGTGGCCGACCTATTGCGGCAAGGACGCAAAGCAGCGGCCGGAATGTATGCGCATCTCAAACGCTAAGATCGCAGAAATTGCACCGGCCAAGGCAGACTTTATCGCGGCTTTTGATGACTGGCTGGAAAAGGAGTACCACAAAGCCCCCAGCCGAGGGCAGGATATGGACGGCAAAGCGCCGGATCAGGTATACGCGGAGAATCTGAAAATCCGCCGCGTGGTAAGCGATCATGATGCGCTGCGGATTCTGTGCGGAAATATTGCGGAACGCACCGTGCAGAAAAACGGCATTTCTCTTCTCAACAACTTCTATTACAACGATACGCTGCTGCGCTATGTTGGGCAGAAGGTCGTCGCCCTATATGATCCGGCCAACATTGATGAAATGGCAATTTTCGACACAGATCACAACTTCATTTGCAAGGCAGCTGCAAAGCTGATTTCTCCTTTTCGGCATACCACGGAAGAAGCATATATCGAGGCCGCCAAGCAAAAACGCGCAGCACGCAAAATCGCCCGGGGATTATGCCCCTGCGCGCAGCATGACCGTACAGGAGATCATAGTCCGCAATCAGCTGCTGGAACGCGGTGAAGAAGCATTCAACGCCAAAGAGGTAGAGCACCTGACGCCGAAAGCGCTTCAGAATGCGGCGATGATACGGAACAGTGAAAACAGGGCCTCGGATCAGGAAGAAAGCCTGACCGACGCCTTGTCAAAATACATGATGACAGGAGGTTAACTATGCAGCACATTCAGGAAGCTCGTGCGGATTTGCTCCAATTTCTACAGGACAGCGGCAAATCCCAGCAGCAGATCGCAAAGGAAACCGGCATTTCAGCGGCGCGTATTTCAAAGTTTCTCGACGGTACATATTCCGGTGACGTCGAAGGGACGGCCCGCGAAGTCCAAAACTATCTTGCGGTCGCGAAAGCCCGTCTAAACACCGTTCAAACAGACTTTTTCTATCCGCAGCTGCGCAACACAAAAGACGTCCTTTTTGCCTGTCTGTATGCACACAAACACAACAAGGTTGCGCTTGTGTGCAGTGCGGCTGGCGCAGGCAAAACCACGGCGCTGAACCACTATGCCGATCACAATGCCGAAGTGATCATGGTAACAGCCAACGCCTGCACGCCGTCGGCAATGTCTATTTTGAAGATGATCTGTGCGGAACTTGGCAAGCCTGCGCCGGGGCGGCGCGATGCCATGATGGAACTGCTTGTTGATCAGCTTCGCGGCTCAAACCGGCTGATTATTATCGACGAAGCGGATCACCTTTCCTTTTCCGCATTGCAAGCCGTCCGCAATCTGAACGATCTGGCAGGCGTCGGAATTGTCTTTTCCGGCAACGACAAAATCTATCTGCAAATGACGTCGCCGCGCAAGGGCTACGAATACGAACAGATCAGAACGCGCATCATTGTACGCAAAAAGGTTCATAACGAGTATACCGTTGAGGAAATACAAGGCGTTTTTCACTGCTCCGGCCAAGCAGAGCAGGCATTCCTTATGAAGCTTGCAGGCGTCGAGAGTCTGCGCACGGCAAAGAAAATCTTCCAGCTGGCAGCGGAGGCCGCCACGGCTACGCACAGGCCATTCAACGCCGCGCTGCTGCGCCAAACACAGCGCAAATTTTTGGGAATTGATTTGTGAGGAGAATATGCAATGAATCAGAATGTTTCCGTTGATCTTCAAAAAGGCTTCCGTCAGGAGATCCAGAAAGCGGATCAGATTGCCGCGATTCTGTGCCTGGTACAAGAAGTACTGAACTATAGCGACGATGAGCGGCTTTTTCCCGCAGTATCGCTACTTGTCGAGCTGATGGACGCCCACACACAAAATCTGGCCGCGCTGATCGGCAGGCTGGAGGAAAACAAGTGAGCCGTTCCGGATGCGCCA
>CANRZX010000022.1 GCA_947644575.1 uncultured Clostridia bacterium
ATAGAATGCCGCGCCTCGAAAAGTACTACTTTTCGAGTGTGACGATTATTTTGTCTCAAAATCTTGAAATGCACCAAGCATTCCTGCGATTTTTCACCTTCAACAGGCGGAAAATCTGCTCGCCGATCTGACACGTCAATTTAATCAGTGCTTACTTAAGGAGGGATACGCATGAAAGGAAAGCTGCAAGAGCTGGGAAAAGAGCTGAAAAAGAACCGAGCTCTGTTCCTGATGATCCTGCCGGCGGTGGCGATCGTGCTGGTATTTTCGTACATGCCGATGTCCGGCCTAATACTGGCCTTTAAGGATTACCGCTTTAATTTGGGCGTCTTTGGCAGCGAATGGAACGGGTTTGAGAACTTCCGCTTCCTCTTTGCCTCCGGGACGGGCTGGTTGATCACGAAGAATACGATCCTCTACAATCTGATGAACCTGATCACCTCGCAGGGGCTCGCCATTCTGATCGCGATCTTTCTGTCGGAAATGAAGCTGATCCCCTACAAGAAAACGACGCAGTCCGTCATCTTTTTCCCGTATTTCATCTCGTGGGTCATCGTCGGCACGTTTGTGTACAACATCTTCAACTACGAAACGGGCCAGATGAACAGCCTGCTCAAGGCGCTGGGCTCGGAGCCCGTGAACGTCTACGGGATGCCGTGGGGCTGGCCGATCATCATCTGCGTGTTCAACGCGTGGAAGTGGAGCGGCTACAACTCGGTCGTCTACATCGCGGCGATCACCGGCGTGGACACCGAGTGCTACGAGGCGGCGGAAATCGACGGCGCGAACATCTTCCAGCGCATCCGCCACATCACGCTGCCCGCCGTCAAGCCCACGATCATCACGATGCTGCTGCTCAACGTCGGGCGCATTCTGCGCGGCGATTTTGAGATGTTCTTCCAGATCGTCGGCAACAACGGCCAGCTGTACAACGCGACGGACGTGATCGACACCTATGTGTTCCGCTCGCTGATGACAAGCGGCAACATGGGCATGACGGCGGCGGCAACGCTGTACCAGTCGGTTCTGTGCTTTATCATCATCGTGACGGTCAACGCCATTGTGCGCAAAATCGACGCCGACAACGCGCTGTTTTGAGGAAAGGAGAGATGGAAATGGAGGCTCCCGCTCGCATGCGCAAGGACCGCGCCGCCGTTGTCTTCAACATCATCAGCTATACGTTCATCTCACTGATGGCCCTCGTCTGCCTGCTGCCGTTTATTTTTATGATCTCCGGCTCGTTTTCGGAGGAAATGGAGATACGCCTGCACGGCTACAGCCTTTTCCCCCGCGGCTTTACGCTGGAGGCCTACGGCATGGTGTTCAAATTTCCGGAAAGGATCCTGCACGCCTACGGCGTCTCGATTTTCATCACCGCGGTCGGCACGGGGCTCGGGCTGTTCATCCTGACGATGGCGGCCTACGTCATCAGCCGGAAGGACTTCAAATACCGCAACGGCTTTTCGTTCTTCTTCTACTTCACCACACTGTTCAACGGCGGGATGGTCAGCACCTATATTTTCTACATTCAGTACCTGCATCTGAAGGACAGCCTGCTGGCGCTGATCCTGCCCGGCATCCTCAGCGTGTTCAACCTGCTGATTATGCGCAGCTTTGTGGGCGCGGTTCCGGTAGAGCTGATCGAATCCTCGAAGCTCGACGGCGCGGGCGAGTTTACGATATTTATCCGCGTGATCCTGCCGCTGTGCAAATCGGGCCTTGCCACGATCGGCCTGTTTATGGCGCTGCACTACTGGAACGACTGGTACAACGCGATGCTGTATATCAACAGCGCGGAAAAGTACCCGCTGCAGTACATGCTGTATGACATGCTCAATCAGGCGCGCGCCCTGGCGCGCATCGCCGCGCAGGCGGGCATCCAGATCGAGAACCTGCCCACCAACACGCTCAAGCTTGCGATGACCGTCGTCGCGACGGGCCCCATCGTGCTGCTCTATCCGTTCGTTCAGAAATATTTTGTGAAAGGCATCACGGTCGGCGCCGTCAAGGGCTGACCGGGGTTCCCCATAAATCCATTCAACCCAAAAGAAAGTGAGGACAAACATGAAAAAACGTGTACTTTCCCTCCTGCTGGCGGCGCTCATGGCCGTCACGTTGCTGGCGGGCTGCAACAGCGCTTCGAGCGGTCAGCCCGCGTCCACGCCCGCGCCCACGGACAGCGCTCCGGCAAACGCAAGCTCCGCCGCCGGGACGGCGGACGGGCTCGCGCTGGACACCTCCGAGCAGGTAGAGATCATTATGTATTACCTCGGCACCGAGCCCGCCGGACAGCAGGTCATCTGGGACAGGCTGAACGAGCTGCTGCTCGAAAAGCTGAACTGCACGCTGAAGGTGAACTTCATCAGCTTTTCGGACTACCCCAACAAGTACCCGCTGCTGTTCAGTTCCGGCGAGGTGTTTGATATGGCGTACGCCTCCGACTTCCTGAACTACCCGTCGCTGGCGCGCCGCGGCGCGTTCATGGAGCTGGACGAGCTCTGGCCCACCTACGCGCCCATCAACTATTCGATGGCGACCGAGACGGCGAAGCAGCAGGCCGTGCTGGGCGACCATGTCTACTGCGTCCCGACGCTGAACCGCACCTATTCCGCCTACGGCCCGTGCTACCGCATGGATCTGGTCAGGGATTACGGCTTCACCAAGGAAATCAAAAACTTTGAGGACGCCGAGGAATATCTCGACATCATCAAGGAGCACTATCCCGAGATGCAGCCGATTTCCATTTACTCGATGGGTTCCGAGATCGACGACTGCTTCATGTACTTCAACAAAATGTACCCGGTGAAGGGCTCGCAGAACGACTTCCTCTGGATCGACCCCAGCGAGGAAAACCCGAAGATCTTCGCCTACTATGATTACGAAAAGACCCCCGAATTCCTCGAAATGATGAGCCGCTGGAACGAAAAGGGCTTCTATCCGAAGTCCGCGCTGTCCGACACGGACTCCGCCAAGGTAAAGAACGGGGTCGCCCCGCTGCTGTTCCACAACGTGGACGCCTATATCAGCAACGTGATCAATAACCCGGAATGGGATTTCCATTACACAAACTTTACAAACGACGTATCCAACCTGCCCTTCGCGCACGACGCGATGGTCATTTCCTCCACCTCCAAGAATCCGGAGCGCGCGATGGCGCTGTGGGACTACCTGACGACGGACGAGGAGGCGTTCACGCTGTTCTACTACGGCATCGAGGGCGTCTCCTATGAGCTGAACGAGAAGGACGAAATTACGATTATCGACACCGATAACTACAACGTTTCTTCGATGTGGGCCGTGCGCAACCCCGACTATATGAAGGATTCCGCCGGAACGCCGGAGGACTACGCGGCGATGAAGCAGAGCTGGGACGACTACATCCAGGACGGCGTGGGCGCGCAGAAATTCCGCTCGTTCGTGCCGGACACCGCCGCCATTGAAACGGAGTACACCGCGTGCGTCAACGTGCACCAGCAGTACTGGTGGCCGCTGGAGCTGGGCTACACCGACCCCGAGACCGGGCTTGAGGAATACAAGAAAATGATGCAGGCCGCGGGCATCGACAAGGTGATCGCCGAACTGCAGCGCCAGATGGACGAATATGTGGCGTCTATGGGCTGAGAAAGCATTCAGGGCTTTTTGGCATATCCCACGGCATGGAACAGGCTCCGAAAAACCAGCAGCCTGAAAAAGATGGAAGGGCAGGGGCGCATGCGAAGGGGCGCTCCTGCCTTTTCTCAAAAAAGCGGCGACGCCGGCGGGGCGCGCCGGGACAAGCGGAGGAAAAAATGGAGTATACAAAATTGGGCCGCACGGGCCTGTATGTGAGCCGGCTGTGTCTGGGTACAATGAACTTTGGCTGCACAACGCCGGAAAAGGACGCGTTTTATATCATGGACGCCGCGCTTGACGCGGGGATCAACTTTTTCGATACGGCGAACAACTACGGCTTTTTGACGGGCAATCAGGGCATTACCGAGGAGATCATCGGCCGCTGGTTTAAGCAGGGCGGCTCGCGCCGCGAGCGCGTCGTGCTGGCGACAAAGGTGCACGAGGATATGCACGATCCCGCCGACGGCCCCAACACGGCGCCGGGGCTTTCCATCTACAAAATCCGCCGCCATCTGGAGGCCTCCCTGCGCCGACTGCAGACCGAGCATGTGGAGCTTTACTACATGCACCACATCGACCGCTCCGTCACATGGCAGGAGAATTGGGACGCGTTCCAGAACCTCTTTGAGCGCGGCCTGATCGACTATGTCGGCGCGAGCAACTTCCCGGCGTGGCAGCTGGCGCTGGCGCAGGGCGAGGCGAAGGCGCGCCGTTTCATGGGCATTTCGGTGGAGCAGGATAAATACAACCTCAACTGCCGCCTGCCCGAGCTGGAGGTGCTGCCCGCCTGCGAGGCGCTGGGCATCGGCTTTGTGGCGTGGAGCCCGCTCGACGGCGGCCTGCTCACCGGCAAGGGGGAGCAGACGCTGCGCCGCGACAACAACCGTGAGAATTACGAAAAATATAAGGATAAGCTTGCCGCGTTCAACAAATTGTGCGGCGAGGCGGGCGTCTGCGAGGCGGACGCCGCGCAGCTTTGGCTGCTGGCGCGCCCGGGCGTGACCGCGCCGATCCTCGGCGTGCGCACGCTCGAGCAGCTGAACAGCTGCCTGCGCGTGCTGGAAACGAAGCCGGACGCGGCGTTTATGGACGCGCTGGACCGCATCTTCCCCGGCCCCGGAGGCGCCGCCCCGGAGGCCTACGCCTGGTAAAGGAGGGTTTTACATGAAAGCATTGACGGTAGACGCCGCGGGCAGGCTGGCGCTTCGGGAATTCCCGATCCCGGAATACGGGCGCTGTCAGGCGCTCGTCAAAATGCGCAGCTGCGGCGTGTGCAACGGCACCGACACAAAGCTCATCCACCGCGCGTTCAAAAATTTCGATACGTACCCCGCCATCCTCGGGCACGAGGGCGTGGGCGAGGTGGTGGAGACAGGCGCGGACGTGAAGAACCTGAAAAAAGGCGACCTCGTCCTGCTGCCGTTTTTAGAGCGGCCCGTGGACGGCTATGTGCCGGGCTGGGGCGCGTACAGCGAATACGCCGTTGTGGGCGACGCGGGCGCTTACATTGAAAACGGCATGGGACCCGGCACGCCGCAGTGGAGCGAGGGCTATCTGGCGCAGACGGTGCTGCGCCCCACAGACAGGGTGGACGCCGTGGGCGCGGCGATGATCGTCACGTTCCGCGAGGTGCTCAGCGCCATCCGCCGCTTCGGCTTTCGGCCCAACGAGAGCGTGCTCATCTTTGGCGCGGGGCCGGTCGGCTTGTGCTTTACGCGCTTTTGCAGGCTTTTGGGCATGGGTACGGTAATCACAACAGACGTGTTTGACGACAAGGCGGCCGAGGCAAAGCGTATGGGCGCGGATTACGCGTTCAACTCCCAAAAATGCGACGTGGACGCCGAGGTGCGCCGCCTGTTCCCGGACGGCGTGGACAATGTCGTGGACGCCGTCGGCGTCAACGCGCTGCTGAATCAGGCGATGGGGCTGATCCGCTACAACGGCAAAATCTGCGGCTACGGCATCTCGCCGCAGCTCGGCATGAACCTCGACTGGAGCAAGGCCCCCTACAACTGGAGCCTCAATTTCGTGCAGTGGCCCAGCAAAAAAGAGGAGGGCGAGGCGCACGCGCAGATCATGGCATGGATCAACGCGGGTGTGCTCGACCCGATGGACTTCATCTCGCACACCTTCAAATTTGAAAATATCATCGACGCCTTTGCGCTTGTGGAACGCCGCGAGCCGGGCACAAAGAAGATCGTGATCGAGTTTTAAGGAGGGAACCAGCATGCGTGAATCGAAGCTTTTCAGCGTTCTGCCCGAGTATATCTGCACGCCGGACGGCATGGCGATCGACCGGCACGGCAATCTTGTGCTCTCCTGCCCGAACTACGCCGAGGACGCAAAATCCGGCGTGGTCGTGCGGCTAGACCGGGACGGCAATGTGACGAAATGGTTCGACGTGCCCGTGCACCCCGAGACGGGCGTGGCGCGCAATATGGGCATCGCGTTCGACGGCGACTGGAACGTTTATCTCTGCGACAACCAGGGCTGGAGCGAGCGCCCCGAGCTGCTGTTCAAGGGACGCGTCATCAAGGTGAGGGTGACGGACGAGGGCGAAATTTTAGAGACGACCGTCGTCGCCGACCACATGGAGCACCCCAACGGCATCCGCATCCAGGACGGCTATCTGTATGTGACGCAGAGCTATCTGCACCCGGTGAAGCGCGAGGACGGCAAGCTTGTAAGCTGCGTTTACCGCTTCGCGCTCGACGACCATGACATCCATGTGACGAACACACTGGAGGACAAAAACATTTTCGCCACGTTCGTGACGCAGAATCCGGACTGCCAGTACGGCGCGGACGGCATCGTGTTCGGGCCGGACGGCGCGCTCTATGTCGGCAATTTCGGCGACGGCGCGGTGTACCGCATCACGTTCAGCGCCGACGGCAGCCTTGCCGAAAATAAGCTTTTCGCGCAGGACGCTTCGCAGCTGCAGAGCACGGACGGCATGATCTTCGACGGCGCGGGCAATCTGTATATCGCCGATTTCTCCGCGAACGCCATCGCCAAGGTGACGCCCGACGGCAAGGTGGAGCGCATCGCCCAAAGCCCGGACTGCACGGGCGTGGACGGCGGGCTTGACCAGCCCGGCGAGCCCGTCGTCTGGGACGGACGCATCATTGTCTCCTGCTTTGACCTTGTGACAGGGCCGGATAAGGTGAACACAAAGCACGAAATGCCCGCGACGCTGGTGCAGCTTGACCTGTGACGGAGGGCGCACAGATGGAACGGTATATCCTCGCGCACGACCTTGGCACCAGCGGCAATAAGGCCGTGCTCTACCGCGCGGACGGGACGCTGGCGGCCAGCGCGGTGGCGTCCTATGAGACGCGCTATCCGCGCCCCGGCTGGGCCGAGCAGGACCCCGAGGACTGGTGGCGCGCGGTCTGCGATTCCTCCAGGGCTTTGATCGCGCGGGCGGGCATTGCCCCGGGCGAGGTGGCGTGCGTTTCGTTCAGCGCGCAGATGATGGGCTGCTTGCTCGTGGACAAAGACGGCGCGCCGCTGCGGCCGATGATTATCTGGGCGGATACGCGCGCCGCCGCCGAGGAAAAGCGCATGATCGAGACGCTCGGCATGGAGACGGTGTACCGGATCACGGGCCACCGCGCCAGCGCGTCGTACTCGGCGGCAAAGCTGCTCTGGGTGCGCGGCAACGAGCCGGAGGTCTACGCCAAGGCGTACAAAATGCTGCACGCGAAGGACTTTATCATCCACCGCCTGACCGGGCGCTTTGTGACGGATTACTCGGACGCGAGCGGCACGAACCTGTTTGACCTGCGCAAAAAGGAATGGTCGCGCGAAATCTGCGCCGCGCTGGAGATTCCGCTCGGCCTGCTGCCCGAGCCGCGCCCCTCCGCGGAGACGGCGGGAACGGTGACGGCGGACGCCGCGCGCGCATGCGGCCTTTTGGCGGGCACGCCGGTTGTAATCGGCGGCGGCGACGGCAGCTGCGCCTGCGTGGGCGCGGGCGTTGTCGCCGAGGGCAATACCTACTGCGTGCTCGGCTCCTCGTCCTGGATCTCCACGGCGAGCCGCGAGCCGGTATTTGACGACGAAATGCGAACGTTCAACTGGGTGCATCTCGACCCGGCGCTCTACACGCCCTGCGGCACGATGCAGGCGGCGGGCGTCTCCTACAGCTGGTACCGCGACACGCTTTGCGGCGAGGAAATCCGCGCCGCGCGGGAGGCGGGCGTCAGCGCCTATGCCCTCATCGACGAGGCCGCGCGCCGCGCGCCCCCCGGCGCGAACGGGCTGCTCTATCTGCCGTACCTTCTGGGCGAGCGCAGCCCGCGCTGGAACCACGCGGCGCGCGGCGCGTTTGTGGGGTTAGACGTCACGACGACCAGGGCGGAAATGGCCCGCGCCGTGATGGAGGGCGTCGGCTATAATTTGAAGGTGATTCTCGATATTTTGGATGAGCGGCGGCCCGTCGAAGCGCTGACGGTGATCGGCGGCGGCGCGAAGGGGCGGCTGTGGCTGGAGATCCTCGCGGATATCTGGCAAAAGCCGCTGGAGGCGCCCGCCTATCTTGAGGAGGCCACAAGCCTTGGGGCGGCGGTGTGCGGCGGCGTGGGCGTGGGCATGTTCCCGGATTATTCCGTCGCGCGGCGGTTCAACAAAACGGCGGGGCGCATTGAGCCGAACCCCGCCAACGCGGACCGCTACAAAATATTGTATCAGGCGTTCAATGAGGCGTATGAGGCGCTTCGGCCGGTTTACGGCGCGCTTGCGGCCTACCGGGCGAGGACGGAGGGAAAATGATGCCGGCAGGAAAAACAGGAACCGGGCGGGCCGCGCTCGCGCTGCATGCCGCCGCGCGCCTTGACGCGCTGTGCAAAACGCTGTAAAGAGGCGTCGCGCCGTTGAAAAGACAAAGGAGTAAGCCATGAATATCAATCTGACGCCGGAGGAACTGGCAAAATATTTCGACCACACACAGCTGCGCGCCTATGCGACATACGCCGATTTCAAAAAGCTCTGCGATGAGGCGCGTACATACGGCTTCGCGATGGTGGCCATCAATCCCGCGCCTGTGGTGCTCTGCAAGGAGCTTTTGCAGGGGACAGACGTCCACGTCGGCGCGGCGGTCGGTTTCCCTCTTGGGCAGAACACCATCGCCGCAAAGGTGTTTGAAGCAAAGGACGCCATCGAAAACGGCGCGGACGAGATCGACTATGTCATCGACATCACGCAGCTGAAGGAAAAAAACTACGGCTATATCCAAAAGGAAATGGCCGACGTCGTCGCATTGTGCCGCGCGGCGCATGTGATCTCTAAGGTCATCTTTGAAAACTGCTATCTGACGGATGAGGAAAAGCGCTCCCTGTGCGCCATCGCGCGCGAGGTGCGGCCGGACTTTATCAAAACGTCCACGGGCTTCGGCACCGGCGGCGCAACGCTTGAGGACGTCGCTTTGATGAAGCAGGCCGTGGGCGACGCGGTAAGGGTGAAGGCGGCGGGCGGCGTGCGCACGCTGGAGACCGCGCTGCGCCTGATCGACCTGGGCGTCTCCCGCATCGGCTCCACCGCCAGCGTTGCCATTGTGGAGGAGCTGAAGGCGAAAATCATTTGAAAACAGGAGAAGGGTACGATGGAGCATAGGATCGAAGCCCTGCGCGGCGCGTTGCCGCAGGGCGTTGACGCGGCGCTGATCGCGGGCGGGGTGAACCGCGCCTACTATACAGGCTTTTCCTCCAGCGCCGGGTATCTGTTTGTGGCAAGGCAAGGCGCGGTGCTGCTTGTGGACGGCCGCTATATCGAGGCCGCGCAGACGGGCGCGCACGGCTGCGAGGTGCGCCTTCTGGGAGAATTAGCGGAGCAGGTGGACGCGCTGTGCGCGGAAACCGGGGCGCGGACCGTCGGCGTCGACGCCGACCAGTGGAGCGTATGGGATTTTTGCCGTCTGCGCGACGCCATGCGCGCCACGCTGCTGGAAACGGCGCAGACCGCCCAGCTGATACGCCGCCAGCGCGCCCATAAATCCGAGGAGGAATTCGGGTGCCTGCGCCGCGCGCAGGCGATCGGGGACGCGGTTTTCGCCGCGGTGCTCCCGCAGATCCGCCCCGGCATGACGGACCGCGATCTGCAGCGTCTGCTGAACGAGCTGTTCATCGAAAAAGGCGCGCAGCGTGCCGCCCATGAGTTTCTGGTCGTGTGCGGGCCGGATACCTCATACCCGCACGGCAAGCCCAGCGGCCGGCGGCTCGAAAAAGGCGATTTTGTCCTGATGGACATGGGCACGACCATCGACGGCTATTGGGGGGATATGACCCGCACGGTGCTGCTGGGCAGGGCGGCCCCAAAGCAGCGCCTTGTGTACAAGACGGTGCAGGCGGCGCAGCAGGCGGCTTTTGACGCCGTGCGCGTGGGCGTGCCGTGCCGGGAGGTGGACGCGGCGGCGCGCGGCGTGATCGAGCGGGCGGGCTTCGGCGCGTACTTCGGCCATGGCCTCGGCCATTCGCTGGGGCTCGACGTACACGAGGATCCGCGCTTTAACCAGAAAGACACATCCCCGGTGTGCCCGGGCATGGCGATCACCGTCGAGCCGGGCATCTATCTGCCGGGAGAGTTCGGCGTGCGCATTGAGGACACCATCCTGATCCATGAGGACGGAAGGGTGGAGAATATTACCCACAGCCCCCACGGGCTGATCGAGCTGTGACGCGCCGGAGGAGGAAAATGATGTTGGATAAAAAAATGCTGCAGGCTGCGCGCGCCTGGATCACGGCGCACAGCGGCGAGATGGTGCAGGATCTGATCCGGCTGGTTGCCGTGCCGAGCGTGTCCGACCCGGAGGATCCCGAATATCCGCCGTTCGGCAGGGCATGCCGGGACATGGAGCAGCTGTTTTTGGAGATGGCGGCCGCATACGGCTTCGAGACAGAGAGCTTCGGCCATTACTGCGCCCGCGCGAGCATCGGGAGCGGGGAGGAGCTCGCGTTCTGGAGCCATTTGGACGTCGTCCCCGCGGGCGAGGGCTGGCGCTATGACCCTTTCCAGGCGATCGAGCGCGAGGGATATGTGATCGGGCGCGGCACACAGGACAACAAGGGCAGCGCCGTCAGCGTGCTGTACCTGATGCGTTTCCTTCGGGAGACAGGGTATCCGCTGCGCCACAGGCTCACGCTGTATGTGGGCTTCAGCGAAGAAAACGGCATGGCGGACGCAGCGTATTTTGCCAGGACGCAGAAGCAGCCGCCGCTCTCCATCGTGGCGGACTGCGGTTTTCCGGTGTGCGTGGGCGAGCGCGGCACACTGACCGTCCGTCTCAAAGCGCGCCGCCCACTGGGTGAAGCGGTGGAAGAGCTCAAAGCGGACGGCCCGATGTACATGCTGCCCGAAACCGCCGTCCTGCGCACCCGCGAGCCGGTGCGTGCGGAATGCGGCGGCATCGACGTTGCGCAGGACGGCCGCCTGCTGACGGCGCACGGCGTTGCGGACCACGCGGCGGCGCCGGGAGATACGCCCAATGCTCTGTATCTTTTGGCGGACGCGGCGTGTAAAAACGGGCTTGATCCGGAGGGAACGCTCGCGTTTTTGCGCGACGCTGCGGCTGACCCCGCGGGGACAGCGCTGGGGATTGCCTGCGCCGATGAAGCCTCCGGGCCGCTCGTCTGCGGTGTGACCACGGCAGGGCTCGAGGAAGGGCGGCTGTGGTTTACTGTAAGCTGCAAATTCCCTGTTACGAAAACGGTGGAGGAGCTTTTGAGCCTCGTGCGCGCGACGGCGGAGAAGAACGGCTTTGAAACGGAGGCACTGCGCACGCACGAGCCGGTCCATCACGCGAAGCTTGGCCCGGTCGTGCGGGGGCTGACGGACATCTACAACGAGGTGATGGGCGTCAAAACAGAGCCGTTTGTGATGAGCGGCGGAACATATGCGCGCGAGCTGAAAAACGCGCTGCCCTTTGGAACGGGGATGCCGATGCCGCCGCGCCCGGCGCATCTGTTCGCGCCGGGGCACGGCGATTACCATCAGGCAAATAAGAGCATCGAGACAGAGCGCATGCAGAAAGCCTGCCTCATCTATGCGGCGAGCGTTTTCTGGCTGGACACGCTGGAGCTTTCGCGCGACATTTACGGCTGAGGCGTCAAAAAAGGGGGAGTAAAAATGAATCAAAACCTTGCCCGGCAGCTGGCGGATACCGTCATCAGCCGCTATCCCAAAGCGGAGGCTTACCCCTACCGCCCGTGGAGCTACCCCCAGGGCTATTTGCTGATCGGCATGGCGAAATTGTGGCGGGCGACCGGGGAACCGCGGTACCGGGACTATATCTGCGAGTTTTGCAGCACGCGTGTGGACGCGGACGGCGGCATTGCGGGCTTTACCGGGTGCAGCATGGACGATATGATGGCAGGGGCGATCCTTGTGTGGATGTATGAGGAGACGGGGGAGGAACGCTATGCCCTTGCCTGCCATCGGATCTTCGAGGCGTTTGCGGATTATCCCCGCACGCGCGAGGGCGGATTTTTGCATCACCGCACGCAGACGCCGGGCGAAATGTGGGTGGACGGCGTGTTTATGGGGCAGATGTTTTATGCCCGGTATGCCCGCGCGTTTGGAAAGCCTGCGTGCTTTGACGAGACAAAGCGCCAGATTGAGCTGATTTACCGCTATTGCCATGCGCACGACGGTCTGCTCGTCCATGCGTACAGCGAGGACGGCATTGCCCCGTGGGCGGCGGAAAATAACCGCGCCCGCATCGTATGGAGCGAGGGGCTGGGCTGGTATGCGCTGATTTTATCGGAGCTGCTGGATATCGTCCCGCGGGAGCACCCCGCGTGGGAAACGGCGCATCGACAGTTGACGCAGCTGCTGGAGGGGCTGCTGGCGGTGCAGAGCCGGGAGAGCGGCCTGTGGTACCAGGTAGTGGACCATCCGGACGGCAAGGACAACTGGTGCGACGTTTCCGGCAGCGCGATGTTTACCTATGCCCTCCGGCATGCCCTGACGCGCGGATGGGTCAACGGGGATGCGTATGAAAACGCGGCCAAAGAGGGATACCGCGGCGTTGCGGGGCGTCTTGTCAAAAATGAGCATGGCCTGATAGACGTGCATGGGGCATGTGAGGGGCTGTGCGTGCAGAATACCTATGAGGATTATGTGCATTATCCCCAAAAAGTGAACGGGCAGGAGGCCGTTTGCGGCTGTCTGTGGGCGCTCACCGCCTGCGAGTGGGGCGTTTGACAGAATGAAAAAAGGCCGCGCTTGATTCAAGCGCGGTCTTTGAATATTGTTGGGAGACGACGGGGATGAATATGCTGTTCCTCAAGGAATTACTGATGAACCGGAACCGTCGATTGAATCGGCGCCTGCTTGAAAGGCGCAAAGCCTTTTCAGATTGGCGTGGTACTGTCACGCATTTTCGCGCAGGCGCAGGACATTGAAAGAGGCCGCGCGCAACCGCGCGCACAGCGTGCCGTCCTCAAAGGCCGCGCCCTCGCGCGCACAGGGGCGCACGGGCTGGGCGAGAGCCGAATTTTCGGCCTTCAGGTCGTCGCTTTCCATCGCGAGCCATTCGGTCAGCTCATACCGCTCAAAGCCGCGCAGCGTGGCGCGCAGAGGCAGCTCCTCGTTCAGATCGCGGTTTACGGCGAATAGCGTTAGTTCCCGCGCCGCTTCGTTGTGCACCGCGACGGCCACCAGTGCGTCGACGTCGCCGTGGCCGCTCGTGCGAACCTTCGGCGCGTGCAGCAGCGGCAGTAGCGCCGTGCCGCGCCCATAGCGGGAGGCCAACAGGAACGGATAATAGATGGTCTGCTTCCACGCCGCGCCGCCGTTCGCTTCGGTCATGATCGGCGCGATGACGTTGACAAGCTGCGCGAGGCACGCGAGCTTCACGCGGTCGGCGTGGCGCATCAGCGTGATCAGCATTTCGGCCACCAAAAGCGCATCCTCGAAGGTATAGTGATCCTCGAGCAGCGGCGGGGCGATCTGCCACGGGCGGTTGGCCATCCGGTCGTCGTCGTCCTCCTTGCTGTGGAACCAGACATTCCACTCGTCGAAGCTGAGATGGATTTTCTTTTTACCGCGTTTTTTTGCCTGTGCGAAATCGCATGTGGCCACAACGGTGCGGATAAACTGATCCATATCGTCGCAGCGGGCGAGAAAATCTTGCGAGTCGCCCTTTGCGTTGCCGTAATACTGATGCAGGGAAATATAATCGACCGAGTCGTAGGCGTGCTCGAGCGTAGTTGCCTCCCACTGGGGGAACGTGGGCATTTTGCCGTTGGAGCTACCGCACGCCACCAGCTCGATGCTCGGGTCGATCAGCTTCATGGCGCGGCCGGTTTCGGCGGCGAGGCGTCCGTATTCGTCCATCGTCTTGTGGCCCAGCTGCCACGGGCCGTCCATCTCGTTGCCCAGGCACCATACGCGGATGTCGTGCGGAGCCTTGTGGCCGTTGCGGATGCGCATGTCGCTGTATTTTGTGCCGCCGGGGTGGTTGCAGTACTCCAGCAGATTGCAGGCGTCCGCAATGCCCCGCGTGCCGAGGTTGACAGCCATCATCACCTCGGCGCCCGACTTTTTGGCCCAGCCGGCGAATTCGTCCACGCCGATCCGGTTCGTCTCCAAGCTGCGCCACGCCAGCTCTAACCGGCGCGGGCGCTGCTCCGCGGGGCCGACGCTGTCCTCCCAATAAAAGGAGGAAACGAAGTTCCCGCCCGGATAGCGGACGATGGGTACGTTTAGCTCCCGCACGAGATCGATCACATCCCGGCGAAAGCCCTGCTCGTCCGCAAGGGGATGGTCGGGGCAGTAAATGCCATCGTAGACCGCGCGGCCTAAATGCTCGATGAACGAGCCGTACAGACGCGGGTCGATCGGCGCGACGGTAAAGTCGCGGTCAATGGTCAGAGTGGCTTCTCGGTTCATGGCAGTACCTCTTTGTCTTTCTGTGTTTTTTTCGGCTAAGACCTGCCAGGCGTAAATAATCCGAAAGCGCCGAGCTCCCCAACAGGCGCTTATGAATCATATTCCCAGCCGGGTTTGTTTTCCTGCGGGGCGGGACTTTCGGGTGCGGGGACCTCGCCGTGCGCGTCGGAAACAGGCGCGGCCGGCGTGTCGGAGGCATCGTCCTGCCCGGACGCGTCGTCCTGCGCCGCCTCGTTCTGCGGCGCCAGCAGCTCGGCGTCACGCTGCTTTTTCTGCTGCCACATGCCGCCGATAAACAGCAGCAGGCCGCCGATTTCAAGCGCCGCGCCCAGCACAAGGAACAGAGGGCTTTCCGACAGCAGCACAGCCATCACGCCCGCGCACATCAAAAACAGGCCGCGGCTGCTTTTGCGCTTCGGGGCTTGGGGATCCGGTTTCATAGTGACCTTTCTCCTTTCCTGAGAGCCGCGGCTCCCTATGGGCGGCGCAGCCTCCGGCGTTTTTTGCTTTTCTCAGTATATCAGTTGTCGGCGGCCAACGCAAGAAAAAGAAAGGTGTATTTTACAAGGGACCAAGAAAAAGAAACGGGAAAACGCTTATGGTATGGTCTTGCAAGCGGACGCGGAATAGGGTATAATAACCTTAGACCGCTGCTGTCGCGGCGTCATCATGGTGTAATAGCCGCAGGGCGGTTATTATAATTTATCTTTATGGCATCCGCCTCGCCCGCTTTGCGGGCAACCGGCGGAAATCACCGATTATATCATTCATACGTTAAGCTCATGGCTTAACAATCTCCATCGGGAAGTCGGGGAGTCCTCTGATCGGCCCGACGGCCGAGGCCAGAGCGATAGAAAGGAGTTTGACACATATGAGAAGAGGCGGCGCGTTTCGCATCGTGGGGCTTGTGCTGGGAATCGTCGGTACGGTGGTATCCGTTACGGCGCTGGTGTTCAGCATTGTCGGGATGCTGCTCGGCAAAAAGCCTGTAAAGCCCAATATCCGCTGAATCAAGTGGACAGCGGGTTCATTTTAGCAAGCAGACAAGGCCGGGAGCGGACGCCCCCGGCCTGTGCTTTGCCGGCCATTTGATCCATTGACAAGAGTGCGCCTGCCGTTAGGCCGGCGAACGAGACGGCGGACGATTGGAACAAAGGAGGGGTCATTATGCGCAGCACACAGCCAATGCGTGTTGCGCCGCCGGTGCTTCCCGAGCGGCTGGAGGACATGATCCCGCTGGAGCAGGCGCTGGGGCTGGCACAGGCGTTTGAGCAGCCGGTGCGGGAGTATCGGTTCGCCGGAGGCGAGGCGGCGGGCATGGCACTGGAGAAAACCGAATACAGGGCGTGCGTGTTTAAGGGATGCCGCTTTACGGGGGCGGTTTTCGCGAACGCGTGGTTTCAAAACGCGGTGCTGGAGGATTGCGACCTTTCCGGCGCCAGCCTGATTGACGCGACGCTGCAAAAGGTGCATTTTGCGCGCTGCAAGCTGACGGGCGCGAATCTTTCCGGGGCGGCGCTTTCAGACGTGACGTTTGCGGACTGCGTCGCACCGGACGCGGCGTTCAGCGAAACAAAGCTGAAGAACGTGCTGTTTGTCGGGACAGACCTTTCCGGAGCGGCCTTTTGGGATGTTCGGCCGCGCGGAACCTTTCGCTTCAGCGAATGCCGTTTGGTGCGCGCGGAATTCGCGCACACCAGCCTGAACGGGCAGGATCTGACCACGTGCGACCTTTCGGGCGCGGCCTTTTCCGACGGGAGCGAGCTGCGCGGCGCGCGCGTGACGGCACTTCAGGCGTGCGAGCTGGCCAAACTTTTGGGCGTGATCATTGAATAAGGCTTTCGGGGATATATGACCTTCCCTATACCAAAGCGCGTTTTGTTTTCCCAATTACGAATTGTGAATTTTGAATTATGAATTAAAAATGGGGGCCCGTATGAAGCAATTTATCGAGGCGGGGGAGTTTGTCACCACGCACGGCGTGATGGGCGAGCTGAAGCTGTACCCGTGGTGCGACAGCGCGGAATTTGCCGCGGCGCTGCCGCGTCTGTATTTTTCGCCTCAGGGCGGCAGGGAGATCAAGGTGGACGCCGCGCGGGTGCATAAGGGCATGTGTCTGATGAAGCTGCGCGGCGTGGATGGCATCGACGACGCGCGCGGCTTTGTCCGCCGGGTGGCATATTTCAACCGCGCGGATGTCACGCTGCCCGAGGGACGCTGGTTCGTGCAGGACATTTTAGGGTGCAGGGTGTTGGACGCGGACACCGGCGCCGAGTACGGTGTCATCACCGCGATCGACCATCCGGCGGCCAGCGACATCTACACCGTGACGAACGGCGCGGGCAAGGTGTTCCTGTTCCCGGCTGTGCCGGAGTTTCTGGCCGAGCTCGCGCCCGAGCGTGGCGTCGTGACCGTGCGGCCCATTCCCGGAATGTTTGCGGACGACAGGGGGGGCGACGATGCGGATTGACATCGCTACGTTGTTCCCCGAGATGTGCGAGAGTGTTTTGAACGAGAGCATCATCGGCCGTGCGCGCCGCCGCGGGCATATCGAGCTGCATTGCCACCAAATCCGCGATTATACGCTGAACCGGCAAAAGCAGGTGGACGATTACCCCTACGGCGGCGGGCACGGTATGATTATGCAGGCGCAGCCGATTTATGACTGCTGTATGGACGTGATCGGGCAGGTGTGCGCCGCGGGGCATGAGCGCCCGCGCGTGATCTTCATGACGGCGGCGGGCGCGCCGCTGACCGAGGCCAAGTGCAGGGAACTGGCGCGGTGCGGCAGCCTGCTGCTGGTGTGCGGCCATTACGAGGGCGTGGACGAGCGCGTGATCGAGGCGTTGGCAGACGAGGAGCTTTCCATCGGCGACTATGTGCTGACGGGCGGCGAGCTGGCGGCGCTTGTCGTGGCGGACAGCGTGTTCCGCCTGTGCCCGGGCGTGCTCTCCTGCCCCGAGGGCTACGAGGACGAGAGCCACTACAACGGCCTTTTGGAATATCCGCAGTATAGCCGCCCTGAGGAATGGAACGGCCGGTGCGTGCCGGAGGTGTTGCTCTCCGGCCATCATGCGAACATTGAAAGGTGGCGGCGGGAGCAGTCGCTTGAGCGCACTCGCCTGCGCAGACCCGACCTGTATCAGGAGTATCTGAAAAAAGTCAATAGCGAAAATTCATAAATTTTGAACTGTAAATGTGTGACATATGCCGAGGATGTTGAAAAATAATTAGTGATAATTGCCAAATATGCGGCAAAGGAACTTGTCTGTTTGTGTCATTGTTGCAGAAAATCGAGGGAAATGCTTAAAAACGTTGACGCGGGCGGCCGATTTGGTATAAAATAAGAAAGAAGCAAAGGAGCTTCTATCTTTGAAACTATAACAAATGGGAGCGTATATCTATGTTTGTGAAAGAAGTAACCGTGGAGAATCAGGTCGGGCTGCACGCGCGCCCCGCGACTTTCTTCATTCAGAAGGCAAATGAATTTAAGTCTTCCATCTGGGTGGAGAAAGAGGAGCGCCGCGTCAACGCAAAGAGTCTGCTGGGCGTTTTGTCGCTGGGCATCGTGGGCGGCACCACCATCCGCATCATCGCCGACGGCGCGGATGAACAGGCCGCTGTGGAGGGTCTGCTCAAGCTGGTCAATTCAGGCTTCAGCGAATAAGCAAATTCAGTCGGAACACACAAAGCCGCCCGTAACAAGGGCGGCTTTTTCTATACCTGTCCGCAAGCGTTTGAGCGCAGCCAAGCCGGACAGATTAAATTTTCTGTGAGAGGAATTGCAAAACAAAAAGCTATAATTTTGTGAGTAAAATTTATCCTCTTAGCCTTCCCCCTCGGGGGAAGGTGTCGCGGCGGAACGCCGTGACGGATGAGGGGAAGCTTCTGTACGCACAATTTTCAAACAAAATTTAATCTCGACAACTTGACAATTAGTACGATTATGAACTATAATATAAACGGTACGAAACTGTACTAATTTAATTGAGGAGATCAGCTATGATGAGCAACAACGCTTTTATGGAACAGCTAAACAAATACTATGTCGTATGGCAGGAGTATAACTATGTGTACGAAGAATGGGCGAAAGCGCATGGTCTTTCAGTCAACAGCCTGTTGGTGTTATGTGCAATCCACGACGGCGGGGACAACTGCACACAGAAAAAAATCAGCCAGAGGTGGCTGATACCGAAGCAGACAATCAACATGGTTTTCAAAGATTTTGAGCGCAGAGGATTTGTGAAGCAGTTTCCTCTGCCGGAGGATAAACGGAACAAGGTGATCCGTTTTACAAAGACAGGAAAAGAATACGCGGATACCATTATTTCCGAGCTGCGAAAGGCGGAACTGTTTGCAGCAGAGGAAATCGGCATAGAGCGCATGAAACAGTTAAATGAAAACATGGCTTTATTTGTGGAACTTTTCAGCAAGGCGGGAGGTAGAAAAAGCAATGAAGCAAACCCGTGATGTAAGAACTTTCTTTCATTATGTTATTCCGTCCGTACTGTCTTTTGCCCTGTCTGGAGTTTACACAATTGTAGACGGGTTTTTTGTGGGAAACAGCATAGGCGATTTAGGGCTTTCCGCCGTAAATATCGCTTATCCGATTGTCGCGGTCATTCAGGCACTCGGCACAGGAATTGGAATGGGCGGTGCAATCTACTATTCCATTTACAAGGCAAAAAAAGGAAGCACAGGCAAGGGAATTTACTGCTGGGGCTTTGTGGGTGCTGGTGATTGCGAGCATCCTTTTGACAATTTCGGTGTTCTTTTTGAACAGCTCGCTTTTAAGATTGTTGGGGGCAGACGGCGATCTTCTTGCATTGGGTGAAGAATATATTGCAGTTATCGCTTTAGGTTCTGCCTTACAAGTAATTGGTACGGGCTTAGTGCCTTTTATTCGCAATCATGGCGGTTCTTTTTATGCAATGGTTTCCATGATTGCAGGTTTTGTTACCAACATCATTCTCGACTACCTGTTTGTATGAGTATTGGAGCAGGGCGTTGCAGGCGCGGCGTGGGCCACGGTGATTGGGCAGGGCGTGACCATGCTGATTGCGCTTGTCTATTTATTACGCAAAAGGCAGTTTACGCTGAATATTCCCTTTTCAAAGCTTAGAAAGGCAGCCGTGTCTATTATTAAAATCGGGATTGCGCCTTTTGGACTTGCCATGTCGCCTAATATATCGTTGATTATTATAAACCGCTTTTCTTTTCCATGTCTTACGGCGGGGAACCTGCGGTTGCTACCTACGCCTGTATTGCTTATGTTATCTGCATTATCTATCTGATCCTGCAAGGGGTAGGCGACGGAAGCCAGCCGTTACTCAGTAAACATTACGGCGAGAAAAATTTTGACAGACTGAAAAATACAAGGAAAATGGCGTATGGATTTGCAATGTTCCTGTCCTTAGTCGGCTGCGTTATTATGTATTTGACAAAGGAAAGCCTCGGCGCATTGTTCGGAGCGTCAGATTCCGTAAATACGGAAATTGCAAAAATAATGCCTGTCTTTTTAGTTTCTGTACCCTTTGTTGCCATTCTCCGCATCACGACTGCGAGTTTTTACGCCACAGAAAAAAGTGTGTTCTCCTATGTTTTGACTTTTATTGAACCGCTGTTTATGTTAGTGCTTATGTTGCTTCTGCCGCGTTTGTTCGGCGGGCAGATAATGATTTGGTGGAGTACGGTTTTTGCGAGGATTTTATCGGCATTGTTAGCAGTTATCCTAAAAAAATATGTAGATAAAAAAGAAATGCCAATAACTACACGGCAGATTGATTGAAACAAGGAGAACACTACCATGCAGAATGCACAGGAACAGTGGTTGTTATGCCCTGTCTGCAGCCATAAGAAACCATAAGACGCGAATTAAATTACGGCAGGATATGGTCATAAACGAGCAGCACAGGACCGGTGACGTGCTGATTCTTGAATACTACGGCAATCGATTTCAGCACAAGCGGAAGCCTTGAGCACACAAAAAAGGGCGTTTGCAGGGGATTTGAACACCTTGTAAGCGCCCTTTTTCCTATGTTTAACAAGGTTTAATCCATATCTCCCGCGCATAAAGCCGACGCCAGCAGCGCTACAAACTGCGAAGCGGTCGGTTTCCTGCGCAGCGGCGCATCGGACAAAGCCTGCAGGCCCTCCGGATGGTTTTTCCATATATCCGCTATGGCGGCGCGCAGGTTTTTCTCCAGCGATTGCCAATTTCCGCCGCACTGCTTCGCAGCTTCGGGATACAGCCATTTTGTTACCATCAGCAGCGATTCCGGCTCTTGAAGCGCGACGGAAATGGCGGCCCGGGCGGCGTAATAGCCCTGTGTGTTTTCATACACGCCCAGCCGGTGCAGCGCGGTACAGATGGGATCACGCATGCGCGTTCCCTCCTTCCGGCCGAAGGAAGTCGTTGACGCTGCAGCCGTATAGATCGGCCATCTTCCGGGCACATTCTAAGTTTGGATGGCGCCGCCCTGCTTCATAGTATTGCAAGGAGCGGACCTCCACGGGCAGGCTCTCAACGGCTTTCTCCTGGGTCAGCTTTGCGTTTTCGCGCGCTTTCTGGTACGGGTTGTTTTTGTTGGGCCGATTCATACAATCTCCTCCTAAAGGTGTTTTCGCAGGAAAATATTTCCTGTGAAAAAATTGTATCGACTCCGCGCGAAAAATGCCCCGCAAGAAAGTGCGGGAGTGCTGATTTCGTCGAATTTCGTCGCTATGACGAATTTGTTTGTGCAGTTTGACGAAATTTCCCGGGCGGTCCGGCCCACAAAAAAGGCGCTTACAGAAACTGTATTGCTTCTGTAAGCGTCTTTTTCTGATTTTATCCTTTTGCTGCTTTTTTCCTGCGCACCTTTCTCATTCTTTCTGAAAACTTTTCTCATTCTTCGTGAAAAGC